>NZ_JAKJTA010000021.1:0-71675 GCF_050337555.1 Vibrio profundum | reverse complement strand
GTTTCCAGCTATTATCGTGGATGAAAACGATAAATGGTATGAAGACTTTTATTACTTCAATGTCTATGAGCGATTAGATTGTGTCGATTTTGAGAATAGTGAAGTGGATGATTATGATCCAGATTCTATCATTGGTCAGGAAGTCATTAAATTCAAATTAAGAGCTGATGTACTAGAAAACATAGAAGAAGAGAGGAGGTTGATCGTCATGTTAGACGAAGTTGTTGAAGCTCCTTTACTGGTTCACCAAAAGTTGGTCGACCAATTGGTTCAATTTAATATTGAAGCCTTTACCTTCTATAAGCTCAGTGAGTATGAGCTTGGAATGGAGTTTAGAAGTTAATTAATAAGGCAGGCTAGCTCACCAACAATGTAACCTTGAGGCTATTTAGTTTTGGAGAAATTAGAAAATCAATATTATATGTTGCTACGTAATCCTAATCAAACCCCCTTTCTGGCATTGCGAGGCACAAAGGATGCGGGTCAACGGCGATATAAAATTAGACAGTTAGAGTATGATGATGGACCAGTGTTTTTCGAAAATGCATTAAAGGGAGAGATGCCATTTTACATAGGAAATGCGCAAATGGATGGTATTTTCCCTGTGGTTTCAGAAGAGATAGCTGAAGAAATTGGTCAATTAAAAATAGATGGATTTCAGCTATTTCCAGCCGTTATTGTTGGAGATGACGATCAGTGGCATGAAGCGTTCTATTTTTTTAATTGCTACAGAAAGCTAGATTGTGTCGATTTTTCAAGCAGCTTAGTAAGAAATTATGATCCAAATGACATAGTTGGTCATGAGGTCTTAAAGTATAAATTAAAGGAAGAAATGCTATTAGGTATTGAGGAAGAGAATCGACTGATTATCAAGTTAGACAATGTTGTAGGTGGAGCGATTATTGTCCATGAAAAACTCGTAAGCAAGCTCGAAAAGCATGATGTTGACGCCTTTTTATTCTATAAGCTTAGCGAGTATGAACTTGGGACAGAGTATAAAGGGCAACGCACTACCTGTGCTTAATCGTTGCCTTTATTGTATCTCTTCTAAGGTAATCTTCATGCAGGTTACCCTGATAACTCGAAGCTTATGATCGGTTGTACTATTAACGCTCCCGAATTATTTAGCAGTTGCTAGAGAGAAAGTTATGAGCAGTAGCTACGAAGAACAATATTATATTTTGTTAGATAACCCTAACCTTGATAGGTATCTTGAACTGAGAGGTATTAACGGTACAGGAAAAAGGCATTATAAAATTTGTAAGTTGGATCATGAAGATGGCCCGATTTTTTTGAGAACGCGTATAAAGAGGATATGTCGTTCGTATTAGGAAACGTTCAGATGGACAGCCTTTTTCCTGTGGTTTCAAAAGATATAGCACAAGAGTTGGAAGGCTACGCTATCGACGGGTTTCAGCTGTTTCCCTCCATCATTGTCGGTGATGATGGTACTTGGCACGAAGATTTTTACTTCTTTAATATTTACGAACGGCTCGATTGCATTGATTTTGAGAAGAGCCAAATCAGAAATTATAAACCAGACTCTCCAATGCATACTGTCCTTAGGTTTAAGCTAGATAGCGATGTACTTGATAGTATTGAAGAAGAGTCACGTTTGATCATTAATGCAGAAGACGTGATGTCTGGCGCATTACTTGTCCATGAAAGAATAGTGAGACATTTTAACAAATTCGATATTGATGCATTCCTGCTGTATAAGCTTAGCGACTATGAATATGGGATGGAATATAGATAGTTGAATGGTTATTTTGACGACACCTATATCTGGTTTCAGATAAATATAATGAATAATTTTTGGGACGTGTTGGTGTACAAGGTAGGGGGGGGATGGATCATGTTGATTAGCTTACGCCGATGTATCCGCATTTTCAGCCAACAGGCCTTGTGAGCTAGTTAATGAAATCTCACCGCAACAAGTGTGAGGCGAAGGTCTATTATGGAGTCAGAACGGCCATTCATGACAAAGGTCAGTGCAAAATAGATAGGCCGAGATTGCTCGTTATGTTAAGGTGCGCGCACTAACGAATCGCAAGTTATTTGAGCTTCGCAACTTATCAAATCTTAGGAACTATTTTGACTAATAACGACATATTACGCCGTATTCGCTACGCTTTTGATTTCAGAGATACTGCAATGGTGGAGATGTATGCTGCCGCCGATCATCAAGTTACGCGCGAACAGGTCGTTAACTGGCTTAAGAAAGATGATGATGCTAGCTATGTTAAGATGAGCGACACAGAATTAGCGATATTCTTAAATGGTTTGATCAATACTAAGCGTGGCAAGCGTGAAGGTGAGCAGCCAGCGCCGGAAGCTCGCCTGTCTAACAATATGATTTTCATGAAATTGCGTATTGCACTTAATATGAAAGCGGAAGATATTCTTGATACGCTTAAGCAAGCGGACTTTGCGTTGAGCAAGCACGAACTCAGCTCGTTTTTCCGAAAAGCAGATAACAAGCACTATCGAGAATGCAAAGACCAAATTTTGCGAAACTTCTTGATGGGTCTTCAGCGTCAACTTCGTCCTGAAGATACCTCAGAATACCAAGACTAATTCCAGTTTCCTTTCTTTGAGTGAACTTTGACCCAAACGTATTGGTTTACGTTTGGGTCGATTTTACTTTCGGGGCAATGCCTTAGCGCTGATTCGTTTCGCGAACAGGTTCGAACCTACGTATACTACAACATTCCTTATTCTCTTTTGATGTCATCATTATGCCCTTCTCTAAACTAAATCTAAGCACTGAGCTTACGGCCATTCTGGCTGGCCAGTTCAAATCTCCTACTGACGTGCAGACGCGCGCTATTCCAGCTCTACAGGCAGGCAGTGATGTCATTACCATCGCGCAGACGGGTAGTGGTAAAACCTTGGCGTATGGCTTGCCAATGATTGATAGTCTTAAAAAGTCGTTATCTCAGTCTCAGTCACTAATTTTGGTCCCTACACGTGAGCTGGCTGCGCAGGTTGCTCAAGCACTTGAGTGTTACCTAAGCGCTCTTGACCTGCGTTCTGTGGTGCTTTGTGGCGGAGTGGATAAAAGCGTTCAAGTTGAGCAACTACAAACGTCACCCGAGCTTATTATTGCCACTCCAGGGCGGTTACTTGATTTACTTAATGAAAAAGAGTTTGATGCCAGTAAATTAAGTAATGTGGTATTAGATGAAGCAGATCGATTGCTAGATTTAGGTTTTTGGCCCGATGTTCAAAAGATACATCAATATATACCGCGAAAACGACAGGTGGTCATGTTTTCGGCTACGTGGCCGGATGAGTTGGATGAAAAAGCGAATACTTTACTGAATTCGCCAGTTCAAATTCATGTCGATCCCGTTAACAGTGTGGTAGCGATAATTGAAGAAAAGCTGTATTTGGTCAACAAAGGCGCTAAAGCGAATGTTCTAATCCAGCAAGTCAAACTTCATCAATGGCAGCAAGTCTTGGTTTTCATTAGTGCCCGTGATAATGCCGATGCACTGGCTAAAAAGCTCAATAAAGCTGGAATTACCACTGCAGCTTTGCATGGAAATAAACCGCAGGCTGAACGCGAGCAAACGTTAGAAGACTTTAAGCAGAAGAGTATTCAAGTATTAATCTCAACGGATTTGCTGGCACGTGGGATTCACGTTGAGTTGCTGCCAGTTGTGGTCAATATAGATTTGCCTTCTCACCCTGAAGTGTATGTTCATCGAGTTGGTCGAACGGCCAGAGCTGGCGAGAATGGTCTGGCGGTTTCATTGGTTTCTCACAGCGAAACTGACCATTTACAAGCGATTCGTCATCTCACTGAGCGTGAATTACCACTTGAAGAGTTGGCAGAATTTCCGGTTACCGATAAGCCTTCCACTGGGCAAAGCAAGCGGGCTAAACGTGATAAACAAGCGAATAGGCGTACTAATACCAAAAGCAGCATCAAACAATTTAAGAGGCGAGAGAAACGGTAAAGCTAGACCCAATTGAATAGGGCAGGCCTTGAAGCGTTTCTTATTCAAGTTTTTCGAACAGGTCATGCAAATAATTCTCATTTTCTTCCCGTTGGATGTCTTTAAACTAGCTCTTAACAAGCAAAACTAGTTCTTAACAAGCAAAAGTAGCTCTTAACAACTACAAGTAGCCACTTGACGCTGAGATAGGCATTCAACATATTTGAGGAAGGACGATGAAAACACTGATTAGAAAACTTGCCACAACCAACGCTGGATACAGTGCACTGGTGTTACGCGTGCCAGTTGGCATTATCTTTATGGCCCATGGTTCGCAAAAATTATTTGGTTGGTTTGGTGGAGGCGGTCTTGAAGGTACAGCACATTGGATGGCGTCGATTGGGCTTAACCCGGGTCTTCTCATGGCCACATTATCCGGCGGTGCGGAGTTTTTTGGTGGTCTTGCTTTGTTATTGGGGCTTTTGGTTCGTCCTGCTGCTTTGCTAACGGGGTTTACTATGCTTATGGCTATTTTTTCGGTCCATATTGATCATGGCTTATTCTTATCGAACAATGGTTTCGAGTATGCGTTAGCCTTGTTGGCCGCAACAGTTTCATTGGCATTTTCTGGGGCCGGTACATTTGGCGTGGATAAAAAAATAGCCAGTCGCCGTATCTAAGCCAGTCTGCAACCATTAAAAAAAGCGGCGAATTCGCCGCTTTTTTGTTCTTTTAATTTTGTTATTTTAACCGAGTTTAGCTGCCTTTACGGTTTTGCAGGTGCTCTACTAACGTTTTCGCGAAACGAGCGGCTTCGCCGCCTGTACAGGCTCTGTGATCGAAAGTAATGGAGAGTGGCATGGCTTTAACCGCCACAGGTTTACCTTTCTGCATGATCACTTTTTCAATGATTCTGCCCGCGCCCACGATGGCCACTTGAGGTGGTGATACCACTGGAGTGGCATAAATTCCTGCAATAGCGCCAAAGTTTGAAAGGGTGATAGTCGCGTTTTGCAGCTGTTCGCGGCCGATCTTTCTTTCACGAATGCCTTTCGAGGTGGTGTTGACCCAATCACGAATGCCTTCTGCCTTAAATTCATCCGCGTGGCGCAGCACTGGCACATACAAACCGTGTGGGCTATCTACTGCAATACCAATATTTACCGCGCCGTGTACGCAGCGAGTCATGGTTTCTGCGTCAAACCAAGCGTTGAGCGCAGGCTCTTTTTTACATGCGTATACAATGGCTTGAATTAAGCGAGTCGTGATGTCTTCTTTAGGGGCCCAGTCTAAAAGCAGTGCTTCTTCTGTGAGCGTAACCGACGCGACGTTGTGATGTGATTCAGCCATGGTGTTGACCATGGTTCGTCTGGCACCTTTGAGCACTTCTGTTCCCGGAAGCTGCTCTTCACAGGCGCTATATACATCGGTGTCCATAATTAGGCCATCAGGTCCAGTCCCTTTGATTGCTTTGAGGTCTATCCCTAGCTCTTGGGCAAGTAACCGTGCCGACGGCAGCGCAGTAATCACGTTGTCTTGGGATCTCGTTTCATCGCTGCCGACCCAAAAATCATCAACGTTAACGTGATGGGCTTGGTGGGATACATTGCCAACCACTGTAGCGGCATCTTCTGTTTGGCGGGCTTTTACCGCCGTTTTTGCGCTTGCTCCTGTCTCTTCGATTTCTAGCAACAAGCTTCCGATATTCACAACATCACCTTCTTCACCGTGGCGGCTGATGATTTTTCCGCTGTAAGGGGCAGGGACTTCTACCATGGCTTTTGCCGTTTCAACGGTTAAGATAATTTGGTCAACTTCAACGGTATCACCGACATTGACGTGCCATTGAACCAGTTCTGATTCAGCTAAACCCTCACCTAAGTCTGGGAGCATAAACGATTTCATTTCCAACCCTCCATTAATTCTTTTGCTGCTACGACAATGTCATCTTCTTGAACCATGAAATAATCTTCATTTCGGTAATAAGGCATAATTGTGTCCATACCTGTGACGCGTTTCGGTGGTGCTTTTAATAAACACATTGCAGATTCGACGGTACGTGAGACGATTTCTGCGCCCACGCCACACGTTTTGCTTGCTTCATGGACGACGAGTAAACGGCCCGTTTTCTCTAGTGAATGCAAAATAGTGGCCATATCGATGGGTTTGATGCTAGCTAAGTCAATCACTTCAGCTTCAATGCCCATTGATGAGAGCTTATTAGCGGCTTGCAACGATTCAACGACACAAGCTCCCCAAGTAACGATGGTGAGATCGCGTCCTTTACGTAGAGTGAAACAGGTATCGAGTGGGAGTGCTTTGCCATTATCTTCCACATTGGATTTCACGGTGCGATAGATGCGTTTCGGTTCAAAGAACATCACTGGATCGTTACTGCGAATAGAAGCGAGTAACAGACCATAGGCACGTTGTGGTGAAGAAGGAATCACGACGCGAAAGCCAGGAATATGCGCAAATAAGGCTTCAATACTTTCAGAGTGATGTTCTGGAGCGTGAATACCTCCACCAAATGGTGCTCGGAACACGGCAGGACAGGTTAGGCGGCCGCGAGTTCGGCTACGCATTCTTGCGGCGTGGCACATGAGATGTTCCATGGCCGGAAACACAAATCCTTGAAATTGGAATTCTGCGACTGGTCGAAGTCCTTGTGTGGCCATGCCGACGGCAACGCCGCCAATCAAAGCCTCAGCTAGCGGCGAATCAATCACACGTTTCAAACCGTGTTTTTCTTTGAGGCCGACGGTGGCGCGAAATACTCCGCCGTTTTCTCCAACATCTTCACCCAATACGACGACTTTGGAATCGTGCTCCATTTCGTGGTGCAAGGCGAGGTTAACTGCTTCTACTAAAGTCATTTCAGCCATGTTTTTTTCCTCCTTGCATTCTCATTGCTTTGTTGATGATGTGGTCTCGTTGGCTTTGTAGATCTTGATCAGGGGTTTCGTAGAGGTAATCAAAGGCGGTTTCTGGCGCTTGTACCGGTGTATCAATATATTTTGCGACGGCTTTTTCCACCTCGGATTTACAATGGGCGAGCCACTGCTCTTCTTGTTGATCCGACCAAGCGCCTTGGTTAATTAGGTATGCTTTTAAACGGCGAATAGGTTCAAATATCCATGCTTGATGAAGTTCATCTTCACTACGGTAGCGAGTGGCATCATCGGCAGTAGTATGGTCGCTAAGGCGGTAACTTACGGCTTCAATAAGAGTTGGGCCTTTACCTTTTCGCGCTTTATCTAGTGCCGTAAATATGGCGTCGTACATCGCAACCACATCGTTGCCATCCACAGTGATGCCAGAGATGCCAGCGCCTTTTGCTTTTTCAGATAGGAAATCTGCCGCGCACTGTAGACGGCGCGGAACTGAAATCGCCCATTGGTTGTTGTTCACTACAAATACAAGAGGGATGTTCCAAGTACCAGCGCAGTTTATGGATTCAAGGAAGTCGCCTTTTGATGTTGCACCATCACCACAAGTAACCAGTGATGCTTTGTGATTACCTTCAATTTTCAGTGCGGAGGCAACGCCAACGGCATGGGTACATTGTGTGGCAATTGGTACACAGAAAGGGAGATCTCGGCAGTGAGCATGATGCGCATCATCGCCACTTTCTTGTGGATAGAAATCGCTGCCGCGTTCGTCGCCACCCCAATATTGGAGGTTTTTCTCCATTGGAATCCCACGGACCCACATAGCAGGCATATCGCGGTAGTAGGGAACAAATACATCATCGGGGTTGAGTGCGCGACCAACGGCAATGCCGATGGCTTCTGAGCCTAAGTGAGAAGGGTATGTACCTAATTTCCCAGTACGTTGCAGTGCGACTGCCTTGTTGTCGTAGACCCGAGTAATCACCATATCGCGATAAAACTGCGTTAAGGTTGCTAGGTCCGCCCATGCTGGGAGTTGCCCTATGGGAGTACCATGATGATCAATAAATCGATGCATGGGTAATGCCTGTACATTCATCTCTCGCTCCTTGTGGTGCAACGCTTGCTAAAGCTGATAACACCGAGGTTTCACATTAAAGATCGTACTGAGATTTGTGCTAATGGAATATCGCGCCTAACTGGTTGTTTACCGGAATACAATTCTGAAAATGTAAGCCGCGATACGTTTTTTAGCTGCAAACCTCTTTTTATTTAGTGATGGATCTGGGTAAACCCGACACTATTAATTGTAATCAAAATGTTAACCCTTGCCGGAAGTCGGTAATGTGAGATAAGTAAAATAAAGCTTACAGTGGGTAAAAAACAGACGAAAGTATCGCGTTTAAAAACTGGTCAGACCGCCGTTTGAAGAATATCACTGCTTTAGATCGTAATTGTAACCGATTATTATGCGGCCTTGCTGTTTTAAAGTAGTGATTATGTTTGGTTATTCTAGTTTTTATAGACTTTTGTCTTATAGCTCGCCGACTGATAAGCGTTTGATACGGAGATATCAAAGAGAGTTTTTGGCGAAGTTTCAGGATAGGTAACCGCCTTAATGTGTCATTTCTATAGGGGCACTATTTTGGTCAGTAGTCTTACTTGTTAGCGATCCCCGTTCCATTTTAAGCTGCAGTGCACTTGCTTACCCTAACCACACTTGATGTCAGAGATATATTTGCCTCAAAGTGTCTTTGCCCTTATGGAATGACAATTTAATTATCATAAATATCAATAATAAAGATAATTTAACCCAATGCATGATTTCGGGCTTTATGGATTGGAAGGCTATCATTCAGCTGCTAAGTTAATGTGACAAGATTAAGAATAATCATATTAATAATAGAGGCTAGGATTCCCGACATGACTAAAGGTAAATTGAACCGAATATCCATTGCCGCAAGGATTTGGATAATACTCTTGCTGTTTGCTATTGCATTATTTACTAGCGTAATTTTTGATGCGAGAAGTACTCAAAAACTGATGCAAAGCAATTATGAGCGTGGGGTAACTAATCTCGTTGTGAGTGCTCGTGGGATTGCTGAGCAATACTATCAGTTGAGTGTTGAAGGAAAGATTCCACTAGCACAGGCGAAGAGCGAGGCACTCGAAGCGATCTCAGCGATGAGATTTGATGGTGGTAACTATATTTTTGTGATCGACAAAAATGGAGTAGAAATTGCCACTCCCATAAAATCTTTGCTGGGCAAAAATGTTATGGCGTTAAAGGATTCGGAAGGTAAGTCGTTTGTTGTCGATCTTTTTACAACAGCCCAAAGTGGTGGTGGATTCGTAGACTATACGTGGAAACAACCGAACAGTGATACGGTTCAACCAAAAAGGACTTATGTTGCTCAATTTAAAAATTGGGGTTGGGTTATCGGTAGTGGGATGAATATGGTTGCTTTAGCTGGCGATGTGCAAAGTGCCAAAGTGAGTTCATTTCAACGCGCGGGCATTATCTGTATCGTTTTTGCTGTGGTGCTGTGCTTCTTTATTAAATCCATTACTGCTCCATTAAGAAAGACAGTGGCTGCGATGAGAAACTTGTCGAAAGGGGAAGGCGATCTTACTCAGAGATTAGCGGAGGAAGGTAGCCCCGAGCTAGTGGCATGTTCCAGAAGTTTTAATCAGTTCGTGGAGTCTATTCAAAATACAATGAAGAGCATTAAAGATGTTGGCGATCATGTGTCATCTTCGACTATTCAAATGTCTGATTCCATTAGAAATATTGATTATAGCTTAGGTCGACAGAAATCAAATGTTGATGAGCTAGCGATGTCTATGAACGGTATGCTGGCAACGGTAGAAGAGGTGACGGCACGTACAGTCGAGGCGAATGAAGCGAGTAGTATGGCTATGGCTGAAGCTCAGAACAGCCAAAGTATAATTCAAGAAAATGTCTCTGAATCTGGATTGCTTTCAGAAGAAATTCGCGGCGCGAGTGACGTGGTGACTAAGCTTTCGGAAGATGCAAGGAACGTCGATACAGTGTTAGAAGTGATTCGGGGAGTCGCGGAGCAAACGAATTTATTGGCCTTGAATGCGGCGATTGAGTCAGCTCGTGCTGGTGAGCAAGGACGAGGGTTTGCGGTTGTTGCCGATGAAGTTAGAACTCTTTCCGTACGTTCACAAGAATCGACCATCGAGATTCAAAATATCATTGAAAAGCTCCAACGAGATGCTGAGCAAGTGGCGAATGCTATGAATAGCGGTGCTAAGCGGGCTGTCGATGCGTCAGCATTATCGAATCAAGCCGGAGAAGCGCTGAATAAAATTGACGGAGAAGTAAGAAAAATAGAGCAAATGAATCGTTATATTGCACAAACATCTGAAAATCAAACGCTAACGGTGACAGACGTCAATCAGAATGTGGAAAGCTTGCGAGAAATGTCGGCCAGTGTTTCATCTGAATCCTCACAAATGGCGAATGCAAGTGAAGATCTGAAACAGTCTTCAGAGAAGCTTGTGCATATGATTTCTCGTTTCAAAATTGCTTGATTGCTTGATTGCTTGATTGCTTGATTGCTTGATTGCTTGATTGCTTGATTGCTTGATTGCTTGTCCAATTACAACGAAATATAGCCCGTTAAGAGTTCCAACATACAATTGACCTCCACGCTGACAAAGTTAACAAAGCAGTTCAGAATGAAAATGTCTGAACTGCTTTAACATTTCCCCAGACGTCAAATGACTCTATTGCATTGCTTCTATTTAGCCCCCTAATTCAACCACAACAGGGAGGGTTAATAATCTGGCAGGTGAAGAGCGTTCTGCTACTATTTTAAGATGAAAATTTTGTAACTTAGCATTCACTTTGTGAGAGGGTGAAATGGAATTGACTAAAAGTTTTTTTTACTTGCAGGTGTTTACATTGGTAACAATGGTGAGTTTTTCTGCTAACGCAGGAGATATGCCTTTGTCAGCGACTGTTCTTGAATTTGCTGGTGATAATACATTATTGGTTGCGGATTCAGATGGTGGGCAAATCATTGCTTATCGTTTGCCGGATGTTAAACCTGCTAAAGCTTCCGTAAGTTATAATCTTACAGCCTTTGACAAGCAGCTCTCCAAGTTTATTGAGGTGGACAGGGAAGCCATCACTTTTCAAGACATGGTCATTCACCCTGTGAGTAAAAAAGCGTATATATCTCTAATGATTAATGATGATGGCAAGCGAATACCGGCTATTGTCAGCGTGGATCCTGCAGGAAACCTTTCTAGAGTTGAGCTCTCTGGACTGGAAGACAGCCGTATAAAACTCAAGGATACAGCCAAAGACAAAGTGACGTTTTGGCGCGATATTCCGGCATCTTCTCTCAAGATCACCGATCTCGATTATACTAATGGCTATATTTATGTATCGGGCTTATCTACTGGAGAGTTTGCGTCGACACTCCGAAAAATTCCTTTTCCGTTCAAAGACGGGAAGGAAGGTATTTCACATATTGCTATTTATCATACCGTTCACGATCAAATAGAAACGCGAGCTCCGATTAGAGCGATGACCGTTATGAATATTGATGGCGAACAAACCGTTGTTGCGGCGTATACCTGTACTCCACTCGTTACTATTCCTGAATCATCTCTGACCGATGGCAGCCATGTTACAGGCAAGACTATCGCAGAGCTTGGTTACGCTAATCTCCCTTTAGACATAGTTCAATTTGTTGCTATGAATGAACATCAAAAACAAGAAGAATTTATATTGGTTGTTAATAAGGAACGTAGCGCCGATCTGATTCGACTGGAAGATATTAAGAAAGCGATGAAAGAGGAAGGGCTGTCGAAGCCTATAATGTGGAACAAAGCCGGCCTGAAAACTCGACCGATTCCATTGGCTGGTGTGTTACATATTGCTGATCAAGATCAGCAATTTTTAACTGGCTTACGACGGGATATCTTTACGGGGGGAGTGGAACTGGTTTCGTTCCGTAAGGGAGTATACTTTCGCTTGAGTGATTTTATTAGCGAATACAACTTCCCCGATTATAAGTACCCGAAAGATCAGAAAATGATCAAGGGTATACAAAATATGCTTAAAACTGATGCGGGTTATAAAGATCTGGTTCGGTAGCTGGGAGTTAGCGTGACAATATTAGTTAAGCAACTGTTTGGGTTATTGCTTTTTCTCGTTGCGTCGTTATCTTTGGCAGGAGGATATAGCTGCGAAACAGAAAATAAAGTGTCAGTTGTTTATCCATCAGGAAGTGTGCTCCCAGAAAACCTCTTGAGGTTTTATATTTACTTTGATCAACCAATGCACCGAGAAGGGGTTTTATCCTCAGTGTATCTTGCGAAAACGGATGGCTCTCGACTGTCTGGTGTGTTTTTAGAGAATAAGTTTAACTTGTGGAGTGAAGATGGCCGGCGCCTCACGCTTATATTTAACCCCGGACGTGTTAAGCAAGGATTAAATGCTCATAGAACATTCGGAAGAGCTTTGACAGGCGGGGATAATTATCAACTGGTTGTTGAGTCAAAAACGAAAGATCTACGCGGGTGTCACTTAGCTGAGACTTACCGCAAACACTTTTTGGTCTCGAAAGCGGACCACGAAAAGCCAGATATACGCAGCTGGAAACAAAACCAGATACAGAAATATACCAAAGATGTACTTAAAGTAACCCTCAACGGCAGTCAAGACCATGTTTCATTGGCATATGGTCTTCGAGTAAAACGTTCAGATGGAACAATTGTCGCAGGGCGAATTGGTTTATCTGAACACGAAGCTGAATGGCAGTTTTTTCCTGATAACGCTTGGCGGGATGAAGATTACTACTTAGCCATCCAACCGAATTTTGAGGACTTAGCAGGAAATCGAACTTCAAATTTATTCGACCAACCCTTGAAGAGCAAAACGGAGACAGCGCCTGTACTTAGTTGCGCGATAAATTTCTATGAATCAAATAAAGCGCTAAGCTCGATTCCTGCTGAGTTTGCGCTTAGATGCCCCCATAAGATGCTTTAGAAAGGGTATGGAATAGTTAAATTAACCTCGAATAAAGGAGTCGAATGATGAACCATTCAGAATTAAAGGTTATCAACAAAAGTGATATCTCATTGGGTGGGTTTGCTGGGATTGTTGAGACACGGATGGTAATGAGTCCAAATGTATGGCCTGAAGCAGGCGGGAACCCTCAAATTAACCATGGTTTGGGTGATTTTATTTATCTTGCAAATGGTTATTTTAAGCCTAATGAAGGAGTGCCAATTCACCCACATCGCGATATAGATATTGTTAGCTTAATGTTGAGCGGAACAATTGGTCATAAGGGGACTCTGGGGGACGGGACGGTAATCCAAAGCCCGGGTGTTCAGGTGCAGAGAGCTGGAACAGGAATGGAGCATTCAGAGTTTAATGTTACAGACGTTAACGCTGATATCATTCAAATGTGGTTTTTACCTCCCGAACAAGGGCTAACGCCAGATTACAAAGACTATAAGTTGAGTACTCAAAAGATGACGACTGTGCTTGGCGGGGACGGAAACGATACTTTTGATAGCAATATGGTGTGTCAAGTTGGGTTTGTCGGCCCAAATGAGCAGGTTGTTTGTGACGTCCCTTTTATTGCTTTAGTGACACAAGGGCAAGCCAGGGCCAATATGGTTGAGGTTCGGGAAGGGGACCTTATACAAGGTGACGCGCTAGAGCTCTCATCGGAGCAAGGGATTGGTTTAGTACTCATTTATTCAAACTAGCCACAATGCCTTTGGCAGAGCGGCGGCTCAGAGATAATATGTGCTAATTTAGATAATAGATACTAATTTAGATCACAGCGTTGAGTCGCTTTTGAGGAGTTATTCCCGAGTCGTTAAAAGTGCCGTGCTTTTTCCTAGATTGCTTTTCTCTTCTGGAAGCAAAAACCTCAGTAGTATTGCCGTAACTCCGCCACTTGTAACCGCATGCCCCAATATATGGTACGTCCCGTTATTGCAAGTGAAGTTCAAGATAACGGGCTGATTTGCGCTAATATATTCAGAGTCTATTAGAGACTGTCATTAGTCTCAGCTCTAGGATGAGGTGTGCGCCAGACTGTCCTCACAAAACTAAAAGCATATTACGTTGCTGTTTGGGGCAACAGGTCTTCAATCTGGTGGTCTAACCGTTGTGTCATCTTTTATTCTCTTTGCAAATTCTGATTATGCTCTTACTTCAAMGCACTGTTTATTAACGARAATAKCCCACGCTATACGTGCGATCTTGTTAGCGAGAGCCACCACTGCAACGTTAAATGGTTTGCGTTTCTTAAGTTCAACAAGCCATGAACCAAAGTATTTTTCGACCGATTTATCTCGCCAGAGTATTGACCTAGCAGCATGGATAAACAGAGTTCGTAGCTCTTTATTTCCTCGCTTTGATATCCCGAGTAATGTCGTTTTACCGCCCGTAGAATATTGGACAGGAAYAAGCCCTATCCATGCTGCAAAGTGTCGTCCATTCTTGAAGTCATGCGGATCACCCACCGAAGATAGGCAAGCACTCGCGATCACTGGACCAATACCAGGGACACTTTGCAAGTGCGTCATTTGCTCATTGTCTGCAAGAATTCTTTCGACCTTTTCGGCTTGGGTGTTTATACGAACATTGAGGTACTGATAGTGCTCGTGTAGTTCACTGAGTTCAAAAATYATCAAAGGCGGAAGGTGTTGATTTTTATCCACTAACCATTGGAACAAGTTTTTCATGCTGGCGTGTCCTTTTGGCAAGCTGATCCCGAATTCTAGGAGAATAGAGCCGATTCGATTCATACAAGCAGTCCGCTCTCTAATATATCCACAGCGAATTTTTCGAATAGTACAAATCACTTGAGCTGATTCAGTTTTGGCTGATGTAAACCTCATCGTAGGTCGAGAAGCCGCTTCAGCAATAGCATCGGCATCAATGAAGTCGTTTTTATTTGTTTTAACGTAAGGTTTCACGTATTGAGGAGGGATCAACTTAGCTGTGTGACCATATTCAGCACACTTTCTAGCTAGCCAATGGGAGCCGCCACATGATTCCATTGCGATAATTACAGGCTCATGGAAAGATAAAAATTCGAGGAGCTTTGGCGAGTAAACTTCTTCTTAAACAATTGATGCCCAGACTGGTCGTGACCAAAACTAGTGGTACAGGTCATCGGGACCTTTATTGAGCGAGAGTATTACGCTTAAGTCAACGGATTGGCGCCATGACCTACATACCAGCCAAGTTCTACTCTGTAGGTTAAAGCTGTCTATACTAGTTAAATTACTACGAGAGTACTTTTCATCTAGGAGAAAAATATGACAAAGAGAAATATCCACGGACTGTGGAGTATGGACTTCGAAGATAGAATTCTTCATAGCAAACTACACGGAGCCGCAAATGAAGAAGCTTGCTTAGTCTGGCGTGAGCAATTACAAGACAAGCTGTTATCTTCACCTGAAGGAGACAAAACACCTTGGGTTAGTATAATCGATACCAGTGGTGATTGGGACGGTTTCACTGTCGAGTCTTGGCCAGTTATCAATGACACAGTCGTTTGGCAAGCTGAACATAATTGCGCCTTAATTGTTGTTGTTATCACTAAGGAGTTGCATAATTTCACGCACCAAAAGTATGTTAGTCATCATGAGATTATAACAGCTGCCAATAGCCACGAAGAAGCCTACCAAATCTGTATTGATAAACTTGCAGAAGTAACCAGTCGCAACACTTGATTGTTGATTTATATAATCATTTATCTTTCCTGTTCAAAGGCACCTCCATATATTTTCCCTAAATAGCTGAATTTCCAGTTATGACGCCAAGTGGTTGAGTTAGGTCGTGACTCCAATTAGTTGAACTGATAGTAATATTCTCGTTCTATGAAAGTCCCGATCACCTTATCGAGCATAGCTTTTGACTTAGGGAAGCCTAATGGTTTTTGGGGAGGGTTACGACAGTGATTTTGCCCCAAACGTACTTACGTTTATTTCTTGGATTTGAAGGTAGGGTGGATTTTCCCCTAATCAGATGTCATTTAAAAAGTTTCCCTTCGTGTACGGACTTCGGACGTTAGCTATACTGGTATGAGTCAGTTTTTATAGAGCGAGGCAAGAATGACAGAAAGAAACGTTCATGGCGAATGGCGATTGAGTTTTGAAAATAGAATACTTCTTACCCAAGTCTCTGGATCAACTAACTCAGAAGCAGTTAAAGCATGGTTGAAAGAAGCTATAGATCTCGTTGATTCTTCACATTTTGGATTGGAGTCAGCATGGGCTGTGTTAGTGGATGCTAGTGACTGGGGAATGTCTCCAGGGGACTCTTGGGAGGCTCATAATATAATGGTAGTTGAACTAGAAGAAAATAACTGTCAGATCTTTGCGGTCGTTTTCTCAAAGAAGATACACGAATTTTCGTTAGAACAAGGGTTTCAAGATAAAGGAATGGTGCAACTCTTTCACAATTACGATGAGGCTTATCAAGCCTGCCTAGATAAGCTATCTGAAGTTGAATACCAGATAAAGAAGTAGTTGCCCAAAGTAATCTAGCCCAATACGATCGTCGACTCTTTAGTCGCTGTATCTTAATGGTTACGCATGACGCGAGCTCTTCTATACTGTAGATATCCTCAAATTCTCTCTGACACTGAATACTTTGCCAATGAAAAGAAACGCGCACGGGACTTACAATATAAAATCGGCTCTTTTTGAAGAAAACATAATGGTCATTGAGTTTTTTGACCAATGGAATATTGAAACAGCTCGCGAGTGCGTAGAAGAATGCTTGTCTACAGCAAGAAGTCGGTTTCCTAGCCAGAAGTGGTGTAGTTTAGTTGACTATAGGCATTGGGGACTATGTACTCCTGAAGTAATGGAGTATTTTAACGAAATGGTTCCACAGTTCGCCCAATCACATCTAACCTATCAAGCAGTGCTACCCAACAATCAGATTCAAAGTATGATTGTTGATGGTTATAGTGAAATTGTTCAAGACACGGTCACAACAAAATACTTTCAGAGTGAGCAGGAAGCTTTGTCTTGGTTGAGGAAAAAAAGAGAAAATCAATAATACTGCTGAGAGCCACCAGATACCGTTTGCTCTTTTTATTTTTTGCTTCGGCTTGTAATATCAATGCAGTCCAACATTGACCTAGAAAACCTTCCAGCGCAATATGTTCTGGTCAACGCCAACTGTTCACTTTTCTAAAGGGGTTTTCAAACTCAGCGGGCGATAACATCCGTTTTGCCATATTTCTCTTAAAAACGATCAAACTTTAGCTGAAGGCATGACCAAAACAGTCATTTTTAGCGCGTGTTAGTAAAATCAAACTAGCACGCTTAGTTCATGAATAAGCATAAAAGTGATCAGACTTTTGTGTACTTTTCTGGCTCTATGGAAATGGTATTTCACCTAAAAACGATCAAACTCTAGCTGAAGGAATGGCTAAAACTACCAGTTTTAAGGGTAAAAGCGATCAAACAATAATACAGGCGAGCGGTGAGCTGACGATGGAGTGTAGTCGAAATTTAAAAGGAAAGGGATTGATTAATCAATAAACTAGAGCCTAGAGCCTAGAGCCTAGAGACAGTGGTGAGTGTAGACATAGCTTCTCCACCATCCCCATTGCAGCGTAGCTGTTATGTTCCTCAGGTGATGTCAGGTTGGTTGGAACCAAGTTCTTGATCGGGGTCTTCTGTGCTAGCCTCGGGGGATTGTCCTATTTCTTCGCCACTTTCTAAAAAGGGCACGGATCGATTATAAAGTCGGTTAAGAGCTTTGATGATTGAATGCGTGCTGATTGCTTTGGCTTCTATCTTTTTTATCATGGGCTTAGTGATTTTCTGTAAGCCGACAATGATATCGACACTAATCTCCGCAGAGACTTCATCTCTCAGTATTTTAGCGGGCTCGTTATGGAAGTGAGCTGCTATAAATAACCAAATGTAGGCAATTGCGGTACCATTTGATGTATAAAGGTTCTTCCAAGCTTCCCCGGCAGCCAGCATCGCTGTGACATCACCTTTTTCAGCTGCGCGTTCTAACCAATACACACCTTTGTCATGATTTGGCTCAGTGCCGATTCCTTTCAAATAGCACTGACCGAGTTTGATTCTGCCAGCATTGCTTTTCAGTTGGGCAGCTTGTTCATACCAATTGATAGCTTGACGGAAGTTTTTCCCGTTGTTCTTTGGTGAGGAGAACCAATCTCCCAAAAAGATAATCGCATCGATATTTTTCTCCTGTGCGGCCTCCTGGATTAGCTTGATTGCTTTGGGAATATTTTTGCTAGCGCCGCGCCCATGAAAATAAGCAAGCCCAACTTGGAATATCGATGGTACGTCCCCTTCTTTGGCCTTGATATTTAACTGCCAGAAGCGAGACGATTCTTTCGCAACCATATCATTGGGCATTCGCTTGCTTAGCCTTACAACCCCGTGCATTCCGGCAATGTTGTCGAGCTCCGCCGCCTTGAGATACCAATGTAATGCTTCTTTGATAGCTTTCCGATTGGCGTTTTTAAGGCTTGTTCTTTCTGCTTCCTTAGCGAAATATAAGATGGTTGGTAGGTCACCGTGGGAGGCTTTCTTTAGTCGGTCTTCATACTCCGTTTTTTTACTTTCTTCGAGTGCTTTGAGGTAGGCAATTTCCCGGCGTTTTTTCTCTTGCTCCTCTCGCTTTGTTCGTGCTGCCAACATCAGCATCCACATGAACGCCAAAATAAATAGTAAACCCGTTACCCCTACAGCTATCCCTAATATATTCATTTACACTTATTCGTTCATATTGTCGGCATTTCCATGCGGAGTTTTAATGTTTCGATCAATTTCTAAGTTTACTACCAAGCATAGTTTAGACTCATGGAGGGGGTAACTGTATTTGCCATAGAGCTCACAGCAGTGAGCCCTTAGGGTTGACGGTGTAGCCGGTCGTGACTCCAACCCGTTGATATATGGTACAATCACATGTTTGGGGAATAACCATGATCACACTTTAATGTCTTCCGGTTGAATCACTTTTTCATCGCTTTTTCCATCATCTTACCGCCAAACTTGACCGCTCCCAATACGCTGGAGAAATGCTTGGTCATGAAGAACATGATCTTATTTTTTTTGCTAGGGACGACCAGCGCTTTACAGCCGAGCCCTTCAAGTGCTTCTTTCGCGACAGCTTCAGGGCTGATGACGCTGAGTGGAACTTTAGATAAATCGTAATCGTTGGCGACACTGTCAATCATCGGTGTGTCAGTTGGACCTGGGGCCAAAACCATGACATCAACACCGTGTTTTTTCATCTCCCAATGCATGGCCAGCCCTAAGTTCGTGACGTAAGCTTTTGTGCCACCGTAGTTGGCAAAATAAGGAGCAGGCATAAGCCCATAGAGGCTTGAGACAAACATAATGCCGCCTTTATTTCGTTTTGCGAGCACGTTAGAAAAATGGTGACCGAGTCGAAAAACAGAGGCGACATTAATCTGAATCATATCTAATTCGTGTTTCAGATCGAGTTCAATCGCTGTGCCATGGGTTTCGACGCCAGCACAGGGTATAAAGAGTCCAATGTCTGAGTCAGAGGTTGCCGTGATGATTTTTTCACAATCTTCGGCAATAGTTAGATCGGCCGGAATGATTTTTACTTCTACGCCGTAGGCTTGTTGCAATTCATCCGCTTTTTTTTGTAACGATTGCTCACTTCTGGAGACAAGAAAAAGGTTCACCCCTTTTTCAGCCACTTGATCGGCCAGTGCAGCGCCAATACCTGAGGTCGCACCTGTAATCACACCCCAAGGCCCATACTGGGTAACGAAATGATTGTTCATTATTATATTCCTTTAGTTAACCAATTGATCTGCACATATATTTGAATACGCACACATTTGTTTCCTGTGAGGGTTATGCCTGCCTTTGTGCAGCCATAGTGACCGTCATTCGTGTTTTGAAAAAGCGACAGAATACAAGCCGCGCCGCAGTGTATTAAAGTCCATAAGTTGAATGCTCCGATTGATGGTTAAATATGAAAATGACAGTTCTATTTTAGTCAATAACTGCAGCTCTGATGCCTTTGTTGCTGGAATCACCTTTTGGTTATAGGAAAAAGCGCGGAGTCTATATCCTTCTATACTGAGAGAACCCTCATGGAATTTAGGATTATTGTCTATGTATCGAACTTTTTGGCTTCTGACTCTATCGTTGCTTTTTCCAAGTACGATATTCGCTGAGAAGCCGGAAGTGATGCGATTTGTCTACACCCGTCCACCTGAGCATGCAGTGAGCCAATGGTTAATCCTAGTTTATACCGAAGCGTTTCGACGCATGGATATTCGATTTGAGTTTATCTCTGTTCCTCCTAAACGAGCGAGTTTGTATTCAAGTTTGGGTAAAGCAGACGGGGAGCTGGGTCGAGTCTATGTATACAACGAAAAATACCCGATGATGGTGAGGGTTGAAGAACGCCACGCACTGATAGTGTTCGCCGCGTTTTCCCACAATAAAGCGCTAAAGTTAGACGGCTGGGATAGCTTGGAAGGGACGACGTATAAAGTGTGCTACCGAAGAGGGATAAAAAAAGCGGAAACTCAACTTAATCGCGTTTTAACCAACGGAAAGCTGTATCAAGCTAAAACTGTGGCTCAAGGGATAAAAATGCTTGAATCGGGTTCTAGAATCGACTTTTATATCGACATTGAGAACGCGGTGACAGGAGAGCTAGAAAGCGAGACAAGGCCCGTTCCTATCTACATGGCTGGGGTCATGGAGAAAACAACGGGACATGCTTTTTTGCATGAAAGGCATGCTGAACTCGCTCCTGAACTGTCCCAACATTTGCGTGAGATGAAACAGGCAGGATTGTTTGACGAGTATCTACGTCAAGTGAATCTCTCGCGCAGAGATATTAGCTGGTGATCCACTTTAATATCGGCCTTTATTTTATTGATTCAATTTAGTCAGCTCTAATTGCGTCGGTGCTTTAGTCAGCAGTATTTGTATAAATTGCTTTATTGCTTTCATGCGTCCGGAAAGCGATTTGTTCATCAGTCCATTCTGCTCAAAATGGCGCTTAGCCGTTACTTCAAAGTCTTCAGCCGGAGACCCTGTAAGGTTCAACACAACATCTGTTGGAGCATAATCGAAGACGCTATTTTCATAGTCATCAATGTAGAATTTTATTTGTGACAAAGAATAAGGATCGAACCCATTCTGAATAATGGATTTATTAAACATACGATCTGAAACCTGCATCTTGCTGGTCTTGCGGCCTAGCACCCTGTCAAACGTTTCCATTATATCCATAACGGATAGCGATTTAGGTCCTGTCGGCTGATAACGCTGACCTTCATGCCCGATAGGATTTTCTAAAATACTGACCGCTACCCTTGCGATGTCTTTGGCCGACACAACAGGGCATCGACCTTCTTCCACTGGGAAAGGCCAGGATCCTAACTGGGAAACCACCAAGGCGGTGCTCATTATATTATCGGCAAAGAAACCGGGAGTAACATGACAGGCACCAATATTGGCATCATCGAGTATTTTATACCCTAACTTATGGTCGCTGGTTTGCTTACTCGGGTGAGTATCTAAGTTTGAGAGGTACTGCCCTACATTCACCACTCCGTTGATCTTTTCCTGCTGCGCCAATTCAGCAAACATTTTTGTACTACTTAATAAATCTGGTCGCAATGGGTAACAGTAATAGACTCGATTGACTTGCGACAATGCGTTTTTCATATCCTCTCTTTTACTTATATCCCCTATTACCGCTTCGGCGCCGAGTGATTCTAACTCTTGGATAACTTTGCCCTTTCCTCTAGACATTATCCTCACATTTTTGCCGTTATCTAATAGCTGGCGAGCGACGTGATAACCCGTTTTACCGCTAGCAGATGTGACTAAATATTTCTCGTTACTCATCTTTCATTCCCCATCACTACCTTAACTGAACCAAGTGTGGCCTCTTAGATTCGATATGCTCAGCCGAAATATGGCGAGGCAATTTGCTAAACCAGACAGGTAGCCCACATATGAATGGCACACTTGAAAACTTAATGTAACGATTTAGGCGCAGTGGAGACAGCACCGTTTCAGACAAAGAAAGTTCGATCAGGACAGCGAGTTTTCCTGTTTCTTCGATAAAGATAAGGAATGCGTTGGGGGCGTTAGAGTGGATGGTACTCATTTTCAACTCTTAGGCTAAAACGAAGATAAACGTGAAAGCTCGCTGCGATAAGTGAATTTGCACGGTTTAATACCCCCCAGATATCTAGCTTTCCGGAGAAGGTAAATCATAAGCGTTTAAAAACTTTCGCGAGCTTTGATTTAGTCACGCGCCAAAGGGTCACTGGTACTTTTGGTGCTAAGCTCACTAAATATTCATATTCTTCATGGCTAAACGTCACCTCTCCACCGTGAGCTAGAATTATGCTTGTTGGCTTGAGGTTTTTTATTTTATTTAGTGAATCACGATATCGGTTTGGATGAAATATCGGAAAGGGTGGGATGTATTTGTTCTTCACTTTTACGGCTAAATCAGCAACGTATACTTTTCCGGTCGGCTCATGATAAAGCGAAAGATCTCTATCTGTGTGCCCCTGAGTTTCAATGACTTGCCAGTCTTCAAACCCAGGCACTTTTTCATTGTCTCTAAGTAATAAATCGGCATTTAGCCTTGGCCAATACCAGATACTTTTTCTGGGCTTCCCTAGTCGCTTAGCCACCCATTTACCGAGAAATATCTCGCTCAAGTACATAAAAGCTCCGTCAATACCGCTATACCATTCTCCTTCAGCGTAACCTGAAAATATTTTACAACCAAAGCGTCGTTTTAATGTATTGGCAGCCCCAGCGTGATCTGGGTGCATATGAGTCACTATCACCGCTTTTAGTTGCCCGATAGGACGGTTTAGCTCTTTTGTAATGTAATCAAAAATCAGATTAACATCGGCTTTACAGCAGCCATCAAGCAGCAAGATTTTATCGTCGTAGACGGCTAAATAAATTGATTGGATATACCCCGAAACTTGTTTTAGCTGCATTGATTGGCCTTGTGTATTCAGTGGGTTAAGTGGCGTTCTAAGTAAAAGTATCTAATAAGGCTTAGGGAGGCGTTACCGATAAATATTCACTCTTACATTGTGGTATCACAAACTTGTTATAATTTCCCTGAATTGCTTGGAGAGTTTGCAACTCATCACATTTTGCTTTAATCGTTACATTACAATTGGCTAGAGATATTTTTTGGGGTTTGTTGCACCTTAGTGCAGCGTTAGTTTATTTGGAGGAAAGGGTGGAACAATATCAAAATGCCGATACAAGGCAAATATGGCTGCATCAGTGGGCAGAGCGTCATATTGGTCAAGTACTAACGTCGCAAGCGGTCAGTGACTCATGATGACGATATTGCCTGTAGTTTATCTATTGTTCGGTGTGATACTAGGAAAAACAAAACTTAACATCAAAACTATTGCTTCTAAGTTGTTGACTCAATATGTTATTCCATTGGTTATTATATGGAATATCACGATCCACTTTGACCAAATGGCAGGGGTTATTTTAGTGGCGATAGGCGTGATGACAGGGATGTTTCTCTTTCAGAAGAAACGAGGAAAAGATTCTGTCAGAAGTTTGTGTTTTTGTTATCTGAATATTGGGTGGTTGGGCTTACCAATCGCTCACTCTCTTCTTGGTGATGATGCTGCTAGGTTTATGTTAGCCGCGTATATCGGCAGTTCCATATTTGGGAATTCAATTGGCGCAAGTTTCTTGACCAAAGAAGCGTACTCGTTCAAGAAAGTGTTAATAACGCCAGCTGTAGTGGCGTTATTAATCGGTGGGGCGCTCATCCCAGTTCACAGCTATGTTGAAGAATATGCGTTACCTATTTATCAGGCATGCAAATTTTTGATGAGTTTCCTAGGTATGATGATCTTAGGGATTTGGCTTTCAGAGACGAAGTTGGATCGTACAGATACTCTTGTATACGTTAAATCTTATTTCTCCCGTACGTTTATCTTGGGTCTCTTGCTGGCAATTGGAGCTTCAGCCACTTACTTGCTAGGTGGCAGTGGAGTAACCGTTCAGTTGCCTTGGTTATTTTTAATTTGCTTGTTGCCACCCGCCGCCAACATTATCGTTCTTGAGACCTCTTTTTTGGGGGCAGGGACGAGCGCGGCGAGGATATCCTTCGAAACCATCATTAGCCTTATATTCATTGCCTTGTACGGTTTGACTTTGTTTTCATTACCTTCGTAAAGTGGAATCAGATAAACGGCGTGCTCTACGCTCGTCGTTTATCTGACGGGGTGCCTATAAATTGGTCGTGACGCCAACATGTTGAACTAGCGATAATATTCTCGCTCAATAAAGGTACTAATCACTTTATCGTGCATGGATTCTGATTTTGAGAACCCGATAGTCTTCCTTACCAATCGTTTTAAACGTGTCCGCAAAGTAAGATTGGTTCGCTCAATTCGCTGAGTATATCTTTTACCAACAATATGCTTCGCCGCGGGTAAGTTCGAGGAGTACACACGGAAGTCATCCGTGCAGAAAAAGTCAATGGTAAAAGGAGGCAGCAAGCTCATCAGGTGATGAAAAGCATCCGTGTTCCGCTTTCCAAATGCATGCGCGACGATGCGTTTAAACCTTGGCTCCCATGCATACCAAAGCCAACGTTGGCTCTTTTTGTTTCCGACAAACGACCACTGCTCGTCGACTTCACAGATAAGTTCAATGTTGGCGGCGTCGAATGGGGTCGTAGTTACTTGCCTTGGTTGGAGTTTTTTAGAGTGCGCAAAACGGTATTATAGCCGACTTTGAGAACACGACCGGTATCCCGAAGCCCTGAACTATTCATTGCCATATCGACGATTTTCTCTTTGACGCCGGGCTTCCAAGCTTCATACGCATAATCGAGTTGGAAGGTGCGTTTACAGTCGAGACAACGGAAACGTTGATGCCCAGTGGAGCCAGTTCCGTGCTTCTTCACTGGCTCGGTTTGTTCACCAAACGGGCAAGCTACTTCAATGGTGCCATGGTTATTTCCCAAACATGAGATTGTACTATATATCAACGGGTTGGGGTCGCGACCAAATATTGCAAAGATGGATTTCAATCATTAGACAATACTTTCTTCGAGTATCAGAAGAAAAGCGAAATTTAACAATTGACGAGAGACTACTCCTAAGTTTATCGCTATCACTTTCTAAGACTTGCAATGAGGCTATAATATCGGCCAGTTTGAAAAATAAAAGAAACCAACCGTAAGTTGATTCCCTTTATTTTTACGCATGCTAGATCGTGTATGAAGCTCTAAGTTACAGAGCTAAGGTAAAGAACCCTGGTACACAGTTACCGTTTCTACCATTACTATATGGTGATGCTAGCGGATCCGACCAGTGGACAACGACACCATCAACATAAACATACTCACTTTGGCTTGGGGTCGAAGTACCATGCTCACCGGTATATCTTTGGGTTAAGCTGACAAAACCTAATGTCGCTGAATTTTTATGGCCAAGCACAGCCCCTATATGATCCAACATATAATTGGCCGTTGCATCATTTCCGTCACAGCGGTAATGGTAAAGGTAACCGCCATTGTCAAATAATGGAGCTCGACACGTCACTCCTATCTCACTATGAGTCAGTTCGGAACAGCTAATGTAGTGCCCGTTTTCTAACAGAACTTGATTGGTTGTAAAGTTCAGATTAGTCCAACCACCACCATCCGTATCCATGTCGCAATAAACGCTGATTGGTCCAGTTTCATCTGATGGGTCTGGGTCAATTTCATACATTCCACTTGTCGCAGAAGGGGTGGTTTCTTTAATATCTTTACAGCTCTCAAGGGTATGGTGATGTGCACTAGTTTCAACTGAAATAAGCCGCGCGTCTAAAGCGGCTACCTCGAGTGCGAGCGTCTCTAAAGCTAATGATAAAATGTCTTGAGATTCCTCTAGAGCTTCATGCCTGTTCGTTAAATCTTGAATTTGGCTATTTATTGAAGTCAATTGAGCGTTAACCGACAGAAGCTCCAGTATATTCTCTGAGATATCCAGAGCATTGTTGTCTACTTGTAACTTTAACTCCGCAAGTTTCATATTTAAGTCATCGGCCAGTGCTTGCCTTAAATTGTTAAGATTGGCGATTTCCAGTTCAATTGCGCTTAAAGACTGCAAAATAGCGGTGACGTCATTTTCGTGTCTAGTGATTAAGTCAGATAGTTCGCTATAAAGTGTGTCTACATTGGCGTTAGTGTCCGCAATCATACCCATCGCTTCTGAAATTTCAGCACTGTTAGACGCGATGGTGTTTTCTAGTGCTGCTATCGTAACGTCAGTGGCATCAAGCCTAGAAGTAATTGATGAGATAGATACGTTAAGGCCGCTTATAGATTCAGAGTTTGCTTCTATAAGAGCTGTGTTCGAATCAATTTGTGCTTGTAATTCTTTAAATGGTTTACCATTTGCTGAATGAACCATTGCTGGAGCGATGGAATATATAGCGCACGATGAGAGTAATACATATTTGAAAATCGGCCGTTCTTTTTGTGATGAGTCCATATCACATTATCTCCATTCATATTCGGATAGAAAACCAATCCGGTATCCTTAAAGTTAAAAGCCGACGTTGAATATTTATTTATTATTTTAAGCGTAAGTAAGCATAGCAGGGTTTTTGGAAACGGCCAGAATTCATGCTTGATTGGAATGATGTTTATATTCAACACCTTATGGTGGTTGATTCCGCGAGGTTTTCATTGTTGATTAAGGTAATCAGCGGCTTGAACCTGCTAGGCTACTGTGGCCTAGAATTGAAATATATTTACCTGAACTGTGGATGAGAAAGTGTATGGGAGAGGAATTATCGAGTTCGCAGTTTATTGCCAGTAAAGCCATGTGGCGGCGGAAGATACCATGGAAATTAGACCAGACGGAGACAAAGTTTGCGGATTTATCGTCCGTCTGTATCGGTTTAGGTGCGACTATGCCTGATGAGGCTATCGGCTCTAACTTAACGACTCGTTAAAGAACTTAAGCATTTCTTGGTTGAGCTTCTGGTGTATTGCTGTGCGGTCAACTCCTGCGGCGTCTTGGCAAAGGCTTGGGTGCTGTTTCGCGAAGGCCTTCGGACATGGAGTTATGAAGGTAAAGTGACCAGCGCGGGGGAGCACTTCACTCGTGGCTTGGGGGAAGCTTTTCGTTAAATATTGAGCGCTTCGTCCGTTGCCGAGTTCTTGGTCATGGCCAGCGCTAACAATTCTGACAGGAATATGAAGTTTGCTGAGTGACGAGTGAGTGAAGATGTTGCCGTAGGCGGGAGCCATCAAAAATAACGCCGCCACTTTGCTCGATGTGATGTTTGGCCAGTCTTTTTTCGCCAACTCAAAACGGCGGATGGTTTGCGGCGAGCACGTTAGCGTATCTTTCTGATTGTGCGCGCAATATTTGGCTAAAGATTGGGTTGAAGCAACGCCTCCTGCTGCGAATACTGCCGTGTAGCCGCCCATAGAAAAGCCCATAACGCCCAATGGTTTACCCGTGAGAAGTGATGCATACTGCCAATCTTTCACTGTGTGGTGGAGTACCCATTCGGTTAAGCGGGGCCGAAGCGCCAATGGATCGAGATCTGGGTTATCAGTCTTGATGCCTTTTAGATCTGGATAGGTCGGTGTGACGACTATATAGCCGTGCTGCGCGAGGTAACGGGCGCTATCGTTGTGCCCCAGAAGTGAACCTGAAAAGCCGTGAGCGATGACAATCTCACCTTTTATTTGGTCGATAGGTTTGGCGGAAGTTGCCACGTTAAGTGTCAGTGGGCCTATGTGTTCTTGCTTTTCAGTGGCATCAGTTGGGTACCAAATGCCTACTTGTGTGGTTAAAGAAGAATCCGGTATTTTAACGTGAATGATATCTAACCCAATATTGTAACTTTGCGCCAGAGCCGAGAAGCTCAACAGCATGCAGCTAAATAAACTTGACTTTAATAACCGTCGCTTTAATAGCCATCGATTTAATAACCATAACTTTGATAAATATTGCTTTCTCATGCAGAGGGTGTTCCTTTTTACTGATCTTTGCGGGTGATTTAATAGCCTCTAAAAAAGCCACCGTCTAATAGAATATTTTGCCCTGTCATATGATTCGCCATTGGGCCAAGCATGGAATGAACAGTGCTGGCAACGTCCTCCAATGATGCGTATTTATTTAACGGAATATTGCTGACTTCTTGCTGCATGAGGGCGTCGTAGCCGATCTCTTGTTGCTTGGCTTTTTGTTCCATTTTGGCAATGTAACTATCCGACATCACGCCGCCAAGAGACAAGGTGTTTACGGAGATGCCTTGCTCTCCCATTGCTAAAGCCATAGTTTTTGCTTGGCCAAGCCAAGCGCTGCGCAAACAGTTATTAGACGCATAATGAGATAGTGCGGATTTCGAGCTGAGGCCTGAAATAATCAGCAGGTTGGCACCGGTTGCAATCCGATTGTTTTCATACAGAGCTTTAATCAAGCTGAGCGGTTTAATGAAGTAATTGTCATACAGCTCGCGCCATTGCTCGGTGTCGAGGAAAATTGCGCTGGAAGCGGGAATACGTGGAATGATGAGCACCAAGTTATCGACGGGATTACACGCACTGATTTGCTCGGCGCAAGCGGCGATGCTGCCCTCATCGAAAAAGTCTAGTTGGCAGCGAGCGATTGGCATGGTGGAGGATGAGAGAATATGATTGAGGTTTTCCACGTTGCGGCCGGTTAAGATGAGCTTGCTGTCAGGGGCCATTTTCTCGGCAATGGCCTGACCAATTTGACTAGTGGCGCAGGTGATGAGTGTGTTTTTCATGGCTTTCCAATAGGTTGGGTTATTTTGAGAAGAGGCTAGTATATGGCGTGGTGTTCATATGGCAAGTAAGGTTAGAACGAGAAGAAACAAAATGTAACCGTCATCAAACAGTCATAAATCTTCCATATTTCAACCCTATGCTAGTCGCACTTATCTGGCAGCTGGATTAGCTGCTTTTGGGGACGTCAAAATAACTAGGAAATTTTATGACAAAGACATTTAAGTCGACGGCATTAGTGGCTGCATTGGGTAGTGCTATTGCTCTGACGGGCGGCTGCTCATACCTTCAACCAGCTGCGAATGATCACCAAACCACCGACTCATCGAGCCAAGCGGTAGCGACTCAAGCTCAAGATAAAACGGCGACGCCAATTGAGCATGTTGTGGTGATATTTGATGAAAATATCTCTTTTGATCACTACTTTGCGACATATCCTAACGCGACTAACCCGAAAGGCCAGCCAGCCTTCCATGCCAAACCGGGTACGCCGCCAGTTAATGGTTTAACGCATCAGCTGTTAACCAATAATCCAAATCGCGTTAATCCATTCTTGCTTGATCGTAACAAAGAACCTTGCGATCAAAACCATGGTTATGAGGCAGAGCAAGAAGCATACAATGGTGGTCTGGTGAACCAGTTCGTCGGCGCGACGGGCAACAAGAGCTCGAAGCAGTGCCAACGTGAAGTTATGGGTTACTATGATGGCAATAGTGTCACGGCTTTGTGGAACTATGCGCAACACTACTCGTTGAATGACAACTCTTATGGCACGATATTCGGCCCATCTACACCGGGCGCATTGAATTTAGTCGCGGGTTCGACAGGAACGGCACTTCCGGCATCTACACCAGAGGTGGTCAATGGCAATCTAGTGGGTGACGTTGACCCACGTTTTGATGATTGCTCTTATGTTGACCCAAGTAAGGCGAAACAAGGTGAAGCATCAGCGAAGGCGGCAAGTGGTCTGGTGTATATCCAGGGTAAGAACGTCGGTAACTTGATGAATGAAAAAGGCATCACTTGGGGTTGGTTTGAAGGTGGTTTTGACCCATCAAGCCGCACTAAAGACGGAATTGCCCGTTGTGATACCACTAGCCACAATGCCTTTGGCGGCGCGGCGAAAGATTACATCCCGCATCATGAACCGTTCCAATACTATAAGTCGACTTCTAACCCACACCACTTAGCGCCAAGCAATATCGCGATGGTGGGTAAAACGGATCAAGCGAATCACCAATACAGCCTGAAAACATTCTGGAAAGCGGCAGAAGCGGGCAATATGCCAGCAGTGACTTTCTTGAAAGCTAAAGCGGTGGAAGACGCGCATGCAGGCTATTCAAACCCATTAGATGAGCAGAAGTTCTTGGTGCGTACGATTAACCGTTTGCAGAACCTGCCACAATGGAAACACACAGCGGTTGTGATTGCTTATGATGACTCTGATGGTTATTACGACCACGTTATGCCACCGAAAAATCATTTTGCCAACGACCACGGTCGCAGCGGATACGGTCCACGTTTACCACTGTTGGTGATTTCTCCATACGCTAAGCAAAACTACGTCGATCACAGCCTAACCGACCAAGCTTCAGTGTTGAATTTCATTGAACACAACTGGCAACTTGGGAAATTGGGCAAAGATTCCATGGACGCTCACTCAGGTTCGCTCATGCATATGTTCGACTTCAACAAAAAGCAGTTGAATCCTGCGTTGATTCTGAACCCAGCGACAGGCCAAGTGGCTTCTTAATCACACCCTCACTCAACCAAGGTCGCAGGGATGTTCGCGACCTTGTTATAGCAAAATGACTTTCCCAGCGCTTAATTGGCTGAATACCCAGATTTACGATGGGTGACAGTGACAGTGACAGTGACAGTGACAAGGACGTTTCGCTATAACTTTTATCCTTTGTTTCCTCATTTTTTGAGATAATCAGCATGATCCATTCCCAAGGTTTCACCAAAACACAACGCTTGTTACAAGCGATGCTGGTGGGTATTCGCCCGATGATCCCTTACTTCCAAGGCTGTATGTTGGTCGCGCTGGCGGCGATGCTGGTTTTACCGCTCTTTGGATCTGCTCCGCGTTTTCAGTGGCAAACGCCGTGGAATAATGCTCAATTATTTAGTGAGTGGCTTTTGTGGGGATTATGGTATCCCGCGACGTTACTTTCTGTACTTGTGCTAGGTCGTTTTTGGTGTGGAGTGCTGTGCCCGCTTGGCGCAGTGAGTGAGTGGGTTGGGCGAGTTGGCGCACACTTCAACCCTCCGCGTTGGATTAAACATCCGATTGCGCCTGCTTTTAGTTTTCTACTCGTCACCATTTGGGCGCAAACGCTCGACGTACGTGACGATCTTCACGCTGCGCTGCTTCTTTTTACCCTTATCTTTGTGTTAGCAACTGCTTGTGGCTTACTATTTTCAGGAAAATCAGGGACTAACCGACGAGTTTGGTGTCGTCATCTTTGCCCTATTGGCTCAGTTCTGGGGGTCTTCTCTCGCTTAGGTATCACCAGTTTAGATCCACAGAATGCGAACCAAGCCTCTGTTACGGAAGGATATCGAGAGCATGGGCTATGTCCAACCAGTATTGACTTGCGCAGTAAACAAAGTGCTCGTCACTGCATAAAATGTGCTCGCTGTGTTAAGCCTCAATCTCGTGGCGGATTATCAATCGCTATTCGTCAGCCAGCCGAGGAAATTATTCATATAGAGAAGCGTTCGCCATGTGCTTCTGAGCTGGCGTTTATCTGGTTTGCTCCGGGTCTTGCGGTTTCAGGGTTTGTCTGGAGTTCAAGCTCATTCTATATGCTGTTTAGGCAGGCGCTAGGTGAGTGGGCTATGCAACATCAGTGGATGGGGATGTTTCAGACTGGACCAGCATGGCTAATGAATCAAAATGTCAGTATTGATCAGCACTACATGTGGCTCGATTTTGTCTCGATTAGCGTCTTTATGTTGGGGCTCTCTGTGGTCATGGCCAGTGTGCTGGCAGGGATATCAGCGTTGGGTGCATTGACCTTTCGCTCGCCTAATTTGCCTTATTTTTATCAGCGAGTGGTCGCGTTTGGTTATCAATTTGCCCCGCTGGCCATGATTTGTATCGTACTGGGGCTGGGTAGCACCATGTTTTCAACTTTGCAGCATGCACTAGGCTCGTGGGTGGTGGGAATTGAAGTGGGCTTAATTGTCGCGGCGCTGGCGTTTAACGCAAGCACTGGCACTCGTTGGCTTAACCGTCAGTCTAGCTCCAAAGTGCAGTGGTTACTTGCTCAGGGGTTGATGTTAGCGGGCGGAGCCGTGATTGCTGCGGCATCACTCTGGAGTGTTTTTCCTAGTGTTAGTTTCTAATCTACAACAGTATATGGATGGGGTTTATTTGTGAAATATCGGTCGTCAGTTATTGCAGTGTTGGCGTTGCAATTGTGGAGTGGGGTTGCGCTAGCCGCTAACATCACCTTGGACAGCAAAGATAAGGCGGGTATGCACTTATCAAACGGGGTGGATGTGCAAGGTAATCAGCATGTGCTGTGGAGCAGAATGAATGCCAACGCCATGAACCCAAACGGGTTTATAACTGATGATTTTATTCCGTACTGTGTGATTACCTACCATATTTCTAAAATAGGCAGTCATTGGACGAACAATCTTTCGGCGCCGATGCGTTTGACGATGCAAGGGCCTGAATATGGCGTGGCGGCGACGTTAGATGGGCCCGGAGATTACCAGTGGCAACTCAATTACTTGCCGCCAAGCTCAGGCGGCTTCTATCGTCATATTGATAAAGCAACAGGCGTAGAGCCGTGGTGGAAACCTTTTGAAATAACGTACAAATTTCATCTCGACGCCAAGGGCAATGTTCAGGAGATCAAACAATGAAGCGTTTAGTATGGTTGTGTGCATTATGCTGTATGAGTGGCTCCGCGTTGGCAATGAATGTGGTATTTGGCCCAGATGTTGGCATCAATGGCATGAAAGTCGGTGCCAGCTATATCCAAGGTGTGATGATGTCGCCCAAGATGAAAGGCATGGATATGCACGCCGATATTCACATGGAAACGGATGTGCATGCGCTGCCGGGGAACCCGCAAGGATTTCCTGAGACGGCGTGGATCCCAGGTCTTAAAATTCATTACGTGATTAAAAAAGTGGGCAGCGATTGGCACAAACAAGGCTATTACTTGGCGATGGTCGCTCAAGGAGGGCCACATTATGGCATCAACTTGAAACTTGATGGACCGGGACAATATACCGTGGTGAATCATTATCAGCCGCCACCCGAGAATGGTTATTTTAAAAGTGCTCAAGCGGGGCAAGGTGTTTACCCTTGGTGGAAACAGTTCACACGTCACTATTCATTTGGATTTTTTGGAGCAGGTAAACATGGCGGCTATTAATATAAAAGCTAATAAAAAAGCGGCGACATGGATGTTGGCCGGAGCGATGACCTTAGCAAGCGCTGCTTCATGGGCGGCAGACCCTGCGCCAAGCGCTGTAAAGACGCCAATTAAACATTTGGTGGTGTTGGTGCTGCAAGATCAAAGTTTTGATCGCTATTTTGGTGCTTATCCGCATGCAAAAAATGCAGCTGGTGATACTCAATTTCACGCCAAGGCCAATACACCACACGTTGATGGATTTACCCGTTATTTGCTGCGACACAACCCCAATTTGTCTAACCCTTATCGAATGGCCCCTCATGAACCAACCTGTGACTTAGGCTATGGTGTGTATGCTCAGAAGCACTCGTACAATGACGGTCGTAATAACATGTTTATTTGGAAGGACTACGATACCAGCAGCGGCATCAACGATGACGGCTGCTTCCCACAATCCGTGATGGGTTATTACGACGGTAACGCGGTAACGGGCTTGTGGAATTATGCGCAGCATTACGCCATGGCGGATCATCTATTTGCGTCGGATTACACAACACAAGCTGGCGGTATGATTGATTTAATTGCGGGGACGAGTAAAGGCGTTTTACCTAAGAAATCACCGGGTGTCAGCTTTCAGGATCTATTGATTCAAAACAATCCACCCAAGTTTGATGACGCAAGCCAAGGGCGATTTAAGGTCAGTATGCAAAGGCAAAATATTGGTGATTTGCTCAATCAACATAACGTGACTTGGGGATATTTTGCTGGCGGTTTTACCCCGTCTGCGAGAACGAAACAAGGCAAGGCCCAATTCCGTGCACGTTCAATGAACTCGCAAGGCTCTTTGGTGAGCGATTACAACCCTATTAATGAGCCGTTCCAATACTTTTCGACGACTGCAAACCCACATCATCTATCGCCATCAGCACCTGAGATGATTGGTCAATCGGACAGAGCTCATCATCAATATGGACTCACGGATTTTGCGACAGTTTTAAAAGCAGGGCGGTTGCCTGCGGTGAGTTTTATTGCGCCTAAATCGGGGCAAAGTGGCCGTGTTGGGGTGTCATCTCCGGATGATGAGCAGACGTTTATCGTAACAACGGTCAATAAAATCATGCAGTTGCCAGAGTGGAAGTCCACTGCGGTTGCCTTGGTGTGGAGTTACTCGGATGGTTGGTATGATCATGTCACGCCTCCGTCCGCGCCAAAAAGCATGGCGGGGACTGGCTATGGGCCTCGTCTCCCGTTTGTGATGATTTCACCATGGTCTAAGCGTAATTATGTCGAGCACAAAAACCTAGACCAAAGCTCACTATTGAAGTTTATCGAATACAATTGGCAGCTTGGCCATCTTGCTTCTGATAGCCCGGATAGGTTCGCCCATTCATTGCGTTCAATGTTTAACTTTCAGCAATCTCCGCATTCAGCGCCGTTGCTACTCAGCCCAAGTAACGGGAGTATCCAAGAGGAAGGGTAGTTTATAGATGCAATCCTTCCCGGAACGCGAAGTTAACCGACTCCTTTGTGGTCGGTTAACTGCTTGAGTAAACGGTGAATTTGATGATTGTTCACATGCATTAGATTGATTAGCTTTTGTACCACTTCGGCGTCGGGCAGCTGATTTTCACTAGTGACATGTAGCGCACTTTCGGCCAACTTGATGACTTCTGTTAGCTTAAATTCGGTCGCAATGTCTTTGATACCCTCTAACAGTTTATGCAGGTCTAAAGCGTTCGTTCGAGTGAAAGCGTCAATGGTAAGAATGGAGCTATCTTCAAATTCGATATATAGATTGGTTAATAACTTTACTTTTTCTTCGTTGTCCAAGCCCATATTGTTCAGCAGTGGGCTTTGTGACAGTTCCTCTTCCGTCATCGGCAGCTTTTCAAGTGGGTAGCGAACTAACGGAATAACATTATTCCCTTCATTTTCGATATATTTTGGTAAAAATAGCTGCCCTTTAAATTGTTCGATGACTTTCTCCAGATCATGTTTCTGTAGAGGTTTTGTTAAGACGAAGTCAGCTCCAGCTAGAATAAAGTCATCATGAGCATCTTTAAATACGTCTGCTGTACAACCGAATATCACGGTCTTTAGCTGTAGCTCTTGGCGGATTCTTTTGATGGTTTCAACACCGCTCATGTTCGGCATATGGTTATCCATGACAATCAGGTCAAATGAGGTCGTCTGTAGGACATCCAGCGCTTTTGCTCCATCTTCAACCCATTTTGTCTCATGGCCACAGGAGGCGAGAAATTTTTGTGCGACAATTGCATTTACCCTGTTATCTTCAACAACTAAAACGGCCAAAGGACGTAAATGCAGTTCTGTTTCAGAGTGCTCGTTTGGATCTTTTAGCCAGGGGACAGAGTCGATAGCTTGGGAACTGATCGGGATAATCAATTTGAACGTGGTGCCAACATTAGGTGCGCTCGTCACTGAAATATCACCGCCCATTAGCTCCGTAATTTGCTTGACAATCGACAGTCCTAGACCTGTCCCACCAAACTTTCTGGTAGTGGATAATTCTGCTTGCTCAAAAGGCGTGAATATAGTTTCGAGCTTGTCTTGAGTAATCCCAATGCCCGTATCAGAAACGGCAATGTTGAGTAGTGAGTTAGGGGATGAAGTATAACTTAGTTTTAATTTAACTTTTCCCTTTGGAGTGAACTTGATAGCGTTCCCAGCTAAGTTGAATAAAACTTGGCGTAAACGAGAGGAATCGCCAGTAAATGCTAATTGACTGGATATTTTATTCGAGACCTCCAACTTAAGACCTTTCTTGTCTGCCAGTGGTTTTAAAGTTTGCTCCAAGTGGGTGAGGATATCTCCTATCGTGAAGGTGGTATTTTCCAGTGCCATCTTTCCTTGCTCTATTTTGGAGAAGTCTAATATGTCATTGAGCAAGGTAACTAGGTGTTTTCCTGAGTCGACAATGATTTGCGCATATTCACTGGTTTTACTGTCACGTGAGCTATCCTTAATGATTTGTGCCATGCCTAGCACACCATTCATTGGTGTACGAAGTTCATGACTCATCGTAGCCAAAAAAACTGATTTTGCTTCATCTGCTTTTTTTACTCGATCAATAGATATTTGATAAGCGGTATTATTTCTTCGTAGCTCTTGCATGCGCTGTAAGAAAAGTAAGGAGATAAACAAGGCGGTGGAAGCACACATCAACAAGATCAGCTGCACTAGCGTACTGCTGAGCTCTTTAGATAGCTCTGCAAGTGCTGCTTCAGAATGCTCTATGAAGCCAATACTATTGGGAGCTAATAGAAAAGAAAACAAATGCTGCTCTTGTTTATTTATTTCTTGAAATGTATGAAGAATTGGTATTAATTTAGGGAATTCACTAGGGTCGATGGTAAAGGCATTTAATGCTGTGATGAGTATCTGCCTACTAGCCGTGTTTTTTGAATCAGGTGATAGGCGTATATTTTTAAGCAATGATTGTAAAACGGACTCTTTCACTATAATTAGGCCAACCACATGATCGAGCGCATCGGTTACTTCCAAAGAGGATTCTTGAAAGTTGATCAATGCCTGATATGCATCTTCTTTATAGAGACCTAAACCTTGATCCATAAACAGATGATATTTCTTGAGGATGCTTTCTATTTCGTTCTCCATATCGACCACAGAGGATGCAATGGTGTATGGGTTAGAATAACGACTGATTGCATTTTTAGTAATTGTATCTCTTAATTCAATCATCTGATGTCCGATACGCCCGACCTCTATACGAAGGGCGGATAAGCGAGAATACTCTAAATAAAGCAGTGCCGCAGAAGATATCAGCAGTATGTTCATCAATATCACGGCACTAAATAGTGTTTTATTTCTGCTCATCAGAAAACTCCTCCAAGATAGCTGGACGTTGTCCAGACAACGTTTGTAGGAACGCATACAAGTCATCGGTGGTTTGCTGGTTAAACGTTTTTCCTAACTGGCTTTCCGCCATAATTTGAATAGCTTCGTGTAGGGATTGTGTTTTACCATCATGAAAATACGGTGCGGTATCAGCAACATTTCTTAAGCTAGCGACACGGAACAAATACCGATCTTTCTCCCTTTTTGTCGTATTGTGCCTTCCCGTATCGTCTGTGCGGCGATTCCCGGTTTTGTCTTCACCAAAGTAGCCGAAACGCATCACCATCCCACCGCCAATATTGATTCCTCGGTGGCACTGGATGCATCCTTCTTCTTGAAAACTTTCCCAACCTCTTTTCTCCTGCTCATTGAGTGCTGAGCGTTTACCTAGAAGAAATTGGTCAAAGCGAGATTTTGGCGTTGTTAACCCTCTCATAAATTCAATCAGAGTTGTTTTGATGTTTGCTTCTGTGATGTCTAAACCTGCCTGTACAAATAGTTTGGAATAGCGCTGGGATTTGGAAATGTAATCCGTAATCCTTTCCCAGTTCGAGTCCATTTCCAGCACATTATGTACTGGTCCATCTAGTTGATCTTCAAGACTATTGGCTCGACCATCCCAGAAAAATCGATAGTTGTAAGAGACGTTAAAAACAGTGATCGAATTTCGTGTGCCTTTTCCCCAAACTCCGGTGGAAACTTCTGTTCGCTCAGCGCCATTGGTCGCTAGGCTATGGCAGCTTTCGCAGCTAACACGGTTATTCGAGGATAAATTGGCGTCCTTGAAAAGTAACCACCCGATTCTGGCTTTTTCTTTATCGATATCGGTTAAATCAACAATAGGCGTGATGATAGGAACGTTACGGGCGGTGCTTTGTGTCGTGCTCGAGTTTGGCGTGTTTTGATGATGAGTGTGATGGTTGAGGTGATGGGCTAGGAAATCGTGCGTACTAGGCTTCAATAACTTGCTGGCGCCAAAAGACAAAACTCCAATCACTAGAATCCCACCAGCGCCACCTAGGATTAGCCATGACTTATTTTTCATAATCGAAGTTCCACAATGTTCGCACCATCAGCCCCTTGTCAGTGATGAGCTGTGCTTTCAGAGATTATTGTTCTGAATGTAATACTAGGTGCATATCGTGTTAATTCAAATTATCAGTGGATATTCCAATGCGACTGGGCGAGGTGTTGAAGCCGAGTCAAGGGTAGAGCAAGTGGTCAGCATAAAGTGTCGAGGGGCGCTTTCAATAAAGATACTGTACGAAGGATTGATGGTTGGTCGATATTCACCTTATAAATCTTTCGAATGCATTCATAAAGAATAACTTTATGACCCTTAATGTTCGTTTTGTGATGGCATAACCGATCGTTTACACATTATTTACTTTCGAGTGAACATTGTCACATATTGACATTCGAACGCTAGCCGCACTCCAGATAGAGTGATTATTCTATCTCGCTATGCACCCCCTTGACTAAAGAGACTTGAGAAAGATGGACATAATAAAGAAGAAATGGAGTAATAAACTGACCAAAATCGGTAGTGCTGCGGCGATCGCAATGAGCTTGGCCATTGCTGCTCCAGTACAAGCGGCCATTCATCATGTGATAGTTTTTGGTGATAGTTTAAGCGACGGTGGCAACAATACTTGGATTACGACAGAAGGGCCGTATGTCGGTGCGACCATTTCCAATCCAGCGCAGGATGGCCATCGTTATAGCTGGGCTAACTACTTTGTCGAGCATTTTGACCAGCAACAGGGTTATGGCGACAATGCTGCTTTACAGATAAGCTCAAAAGCAACGCCTTCAAGCACCAATATCAACTATGCGTGGGCGAGCGCTGAAACGGGTATGCATTATCTCAACGACATGACCTCAAGCCCGTATTTTGTTTACAACGATGATCAATGTGACAAGCCCGGTGCGTTAAACCCTGAGGGTGGCGTGTATTGCGTACCAAGTGTTGGTAAGCAGATTGAACTGTTTTTGGCGAATCAGGGGCAGCGGCCAAGTTATCGTCAGGAAAGCTTATTTATCCTTTGGGCAGGCGGCAACGATATGTTTAACGACATTGCCAAGATAACCGAAAAGCTGGCTATTGAACCAGGTGTGACTGCAGATGAAGCCCAGCAGCAGGCATTTTTGAAGCAAATGACACAAATTGCCAATCAAGAACAAGGGGAAGATCAAGGTCTGTCGTACCCGATCTACAACATTGTCAAAGATATTCAAATGCTACGCAGTGCTGGTGTGCCGTATAAACATATTTTGGTGATAGGTATGCCAGACTTGTCGACGGTTCCTGCAATTAAGCAGATGATGGAAGGTAACGAATGGGCACTGCCGCTGCTAAGTGGTGTGTCTGATGTTTACAATAGTGCGCTGTGGGCCGCAGTCAAAGTGAACACGGTTGCGATGGCGAAGTTCTTTAATCCAATGCCTTTACTCAACGATATTGTAAAAGATAAGCAGTATGTAGCAAGTAACGGTGAAACCTTCCTATTCCCGAATGTCGATGAACCTTGTTACAAGGAAGCGTATAGCCCAGATCTTCCTATTCGTGATTGCAGTGGTTTCTTATTCTATAACTTGAAGCACCCAACCAACGAAACTCACCAAGCTCTCGCCGATGCTATGTGGGATTACGTTAGCGCCAACTTTAATCTTTGATGTCTCGCCTGCCGATTTTTAGAGTCGGCAGGCAACATTTTTCTCACAATTAGTATCTGAACGTAGGCGTTTGTAACTTCAATAATGTATTCGCCCGCTGCAATCAAGTATGTAAACCCACAGAGTCGTATCACTTTCGGGCGAAGAAAATAGTAGCTGTTTCATTTCTTCCAACCAAACCAAGCACTCCTGTTCATTACTCTCACTCGTGACTTTAGAAAACAACATTCTCTCTTCAAAACCTTAATGTCCATTCTCCGCGAATGTTGCGTTGTTTCATCGAGTGTCCCTTCCGGTGGCATGAGCCTATTTAATATAGCGAGTGTTTGGAGCTCATAGGTTTTTTATAAACATCTGCTGTCTATAAACTGCGGGTGATTAAGGTCGAAGATAGGTACAATATGGCCTAGTTTTTTTGCTGTCGCTATTGCTCTTATGTAGCAGCAGACTTGGTTCCTATCGCGTTTCGTAAATTGAGAGTTTTGATGAAAAAGTCTTTGGCGGGTTGGTTAGCCTTTACCGCATTAGTTTGGTATGTGCTGGCTACATTTCTTCACCTGCCGTTATTCCCTTCTGCGGCGCTGTGCTGGTTAACAGTACTGCTCATTTGGCCGTCGCTTAATCGCACCAGTCAAATTCAATCAGGAAGCTTGTTTCTCATTGGCAGTGTGCTGTTGGCGATCAGTTATTATAAGCTGGGGCACATTGATTGGTCAAGCGCCTTGCAGGTGAACTTGCCTCTGATGATGATGTTCGCGGCGGTGGCGTTTTTAACGTCTAAGCGTGGTGATTCTGCCAAGTCTCGCCCATTGCCAACGGGTAAGAAGGGCGCTTTATCGACACTCGCCACCTGTCACGTGATCGGTGGTGTGATTAATTTTTCTATTCTATTTATTGTCGCCGATAAATTATCCGAGAAAAAGCCATTGTCAGCGGCGCAAGCTGCCTTGATTGCTCGTGGCTTTAGCGGCGCTGCGTTGTGGTCACCATTTTTTATGGGCGGAGCCGTGGCCCTTAGCTATTCTCCCGGCGCTCATATTGGCCAATACATCTTGGCCGGTGTGCTCATGGTGGTTCCGCTGACATTAATTACGTTGTTTGAAACCTCAAGAAATAAACACCCCGATATAGCGGGTTACCCATTGAACCTTGATAGCTTAATTCTACCAGCGGTGTTGTCGGTAGCCGTGATTGCGGGCCATTACGCTTTTCCAAGTGTTTCGACTATTTTTATTATCACAGTGATTGCGCCTATAACGGCAATGTTGTTTACGCCGCGCGGAGGCAAGCGTGCTAAAGCGGTGGAAGTCGTGCGTGAAAAGCTGCCGAAAATGTCGGGGCAATACGCATTATTTCTGGCAGCAGGCGTGTTCTCCGTTGGGATTTCTGCCACCTTGCAACAGTTTTCTGGCCTAGATCAGCATCTACCTGCTCACTTTAACGCATTGGGATTTTTGTTGGTGGGGATTGGCATGACAATAGTCGCTCTAGTGGGCGTGCACCCGTTAATATCGATTTCGTTACTTAGTCCCTTTCTGCTTTATATGAAGGTCGACCCGAATGAAATGGTCTTTTTGTTCGTCTCTGCGTGGTCGATTTCAACGGCAATCAGCCCTCTATCTAGCGTCGGTTTAACCCTCACGGAGCACTATCAGGTGAATAAGCTTGATTACATGCGAGCGCAGTGCCGTTATGCGGTATTGATGTGGTTGAGTGCGACTTTAGTCGCGTATTTATTTTTCTGATTTTATGAGCTTATTGCTCACAAGTTTTCGTATAAGTACAAGTATGATATTTGTGACTTATTGTGCATTTATATTAGTGGCGAAACGGCTTGTTTTCGGAAATAATGGCGGTCATATTGATGAGACTACAAGAGCGAAATATCACCCGTATCTAACCCGACCCTGATGGTCTGCGACTGCAAATCATCCACAATTACCGCTGGCTTACAGTCATGAATAACCAAACACTAAAGTCTAATAGGAGAAGACTATGTTCGGTACTTTGCCTCCATTTGCGACCCTGATTGTCGCGATTACTTGTGAGGTTTTCGCCACCTCATGGTTGCCAAAAACAGATAAATTCACGCACCTTTTACCTACGCTCGCTGTGGCTACTGCCTATGCGATTGCATTTTATGCGTTATCGCTCACGATTGAGTCTATGCCGCTTGGCATTGCCTATGCAATTTGGTGTGGAACCGGAATTGTGTTAGTCGCGAGTATTAGCTGGTTGCTCTACGGGCAGGCGCTCGATGGCTATGCTTTGCTTGGTATTAGCTTAATTGTGATGGGCACAATTGTCATCAACGTATTTTCTAAGTCCGTCGGAAATTAGGGGCGAGAGCCTTCTTTCTTTTCTGCGCTAGGCTCTATGACCTAGCGCATTTTTGTGTCTTTTAGGTTTTTTAACAGGCCCGATAACGGTATTTTTGGTAATCCATATGTTTTGGTAACTGATATGATTTTGGTGGTCGATACATTCCCAGTGGCCCATATGTCATTGATGTTTAGCATATTGTTAGTTTCGAGTGTGTTGCTGGTTTCGTGCATGTAGCTGGTGCGCCAATAGATTAGTGCACGGCTTCCGACAAAATCGGTTGTTCAGGGCTTTGCTTTTTACTGGCTTTTTTGTCTCGGTACATATTTTGGTCTGCTTCCGCCAATAGCTCAGTGAGTGTTGTTTTTTGACCATCATAATGTACCCAACCAATACTGAATGTTGGCTGGATAATAGTTTGATGCCATTGCAATTGGTTATCTGTGAAGGTGTTACGCAGCTTTTGGATAATATTGGCAATCAAGTCGGCATCTGGCAGGTCTTGCAACACGACGACGAATTCATCCCCTCCAAAGCGAGCCACTCTATCGCTGGTACGCACACTCTTGACGAGCATTTTTGCCACATATTTGAGCAGAAAGTCGCCAGCTTCATGGCCAAGCGTGTCGTTCACTTCTTTAAAATCATTGATATCAATATTTAATATGGCAAATGACATGCTGCGATCAGTTTTGCTTAAGAGTTGAGATAGGTAGCCGAGAATAAAGCGTCGATTCGGCAGTTTGGTTAACTCATCGTGCATGGAATCTCGGTGTGCGTATTGATAATTTCGGACCAATAAAGCCAGTGAAATATAGATCAAGATAGCCGAAAATATGGAGATAGATCGCACTAAAAAGCTAGTGGCAGCGATTTCTGGGGTATGGTTGAGTTGATAATCGGCGGCCAGTAACCATTTCCCGCTGGGCAAGTTGATCGGGTAGATCAGATCGGGGTGCGAGAAAATAAGGGGTTCTCCATGAAACACTTTTCCTTCTTTACCATCTATTTCTCGTTTTCGCATGGCGATATTCGCCCCTTGGATACTTAACAAACCGGAGCTTCTTAAGAGTTCGTCATAATCCATAACAACGCTGACACTTCCCCAATAGTGTTTGTTGATAGGAAAATCTGAGAAAATTGGATAGCGCGCAATAATACCCTTGCCCCCCTGCACTAAGCTGATTGGCCCAGAGATGTGTACGGTTTGTAATTGCTTTGCTAGCATCAATGCCGTGTATTGCTCAGGGCGTTTGGCGAAGTTTAACCCCAGTGCCTGCTCGTTCCCTTCTCGCGGATAAACGTGAGTAATAATACTGTCTTGAATGATACTCACATTTCTTACGTAACGAGCTTTGAGCAGCAGCTTGCTTGCAATGAGTGTCCAGTTGGAAATCGTGAAATTTGGGTCGATAGTGAGCACGGTGGCGAGACTATCGCCCAAGTAGGTGTCGGTAAAGATGGCCGCTTCCATTTTTGATCGAGCGAGAGACAGTTTTCTTTGAATGCGTTCTTCACTGTTACGAATGGTTTGAGCAACGAAAAGTTCGGTTAACGTGTTGATGGCGAAAAATACCACGACCACATAAGCCAAAGAAATGGCAACAAATAGCAATTTCCTGTTGTGGTTATAAGTGGTATACATAATGCCTCAGCATGCCTGTCGCTCAACGTGGCGAGTTGCTCTTACCTTTTCGTGGTGATGAGTATGTGTCGTCGCCTTAATTCAATTCAGTTCAAACGTCGTATACCCTTAATGCCTTTGGGTAACTATGTATTTACCATTGTAGCCCAGATTACTTTTGGCAAGTCGGCATGGCGGCGGCTTCTTAATTTTGAGACCGTAAACAGGATAAATAGGGGAGTAAGGCGAGCCCAGTGATCTGAGCCCGCATTTGTTTGGTTGTGGTTATAGGTATGAAGTTATGGTTATCGGTGTGAGGTTGTAGTTATAGCGTCGGCAACATATTGAGGCTAGCCATAAAGCCCAATATGACAAGAGCCACACCAAATAAAGCCAATACAGCAAGTAATGGGTAGCCGCCAAAGACTTGATAGTTGCTTGAGCTTGCTTGCCGGCTTGTACGTCGGCGAATTGACCAAACCATGGCCACGGGGATAATCAACAGTAAGAGAGCTTGCAAACCGGCAGCATACTCCAGAGCACTTTGAAACAAAGCAGGCATAAACAGAGCGACCAATAGCGGTGGCAGGTAGGTAATAGCAATGCTGAGTTTTTTATCACGACCCGTTTGCTTCAATTTACACAAATCTCGCATGTAATCATGCAGTGCCAGTGTTAATGACAGGAATGTGGTCATTACAGCAACGTTGGTGAAGATAGCCATCATGGTGCTGCTTAGGTGCACGGTAGAGTGGTTGCCTAGCATCACGAATAAGTCGCCGACATCGTTGGCGGAATGGTTCGACAAAAAGCTGGTAAAGCTAGCCGAACCAAAGCGCGGCATGATTCCCAATATAACGACTAGCCACAGCATGTAGATGAGTAGTGGGATAAAACTACCGATGATAATGGCTTTGCGGATTTCTTTGATATCACGGCCCAAGTAATTGAACATACTTGGGACCATGATTTGTAACCCGAATGAGAAAAATAGAATGGGTACGGCAACCCATAGATATGGGATGGTGTGTGTGATGTCAAATAGATTGCTCGCGCGCACATCTGGCATCAGAAGCGCAGCCAGTACAATAAAACAGATTCCCTTGGTGGAGAGCAAGAGACGGTTACTGATATCAACGGCTCGATGTCCTTTATACACGATACTACCCAGTATGAGGGTAAAGGCACTTGCGGCTAGCCATTTAGGTAGGTGTATGCCTGTTTGAGACAAAATTGCGCTGAGTATCGATGCTCCGCCGCTGGTATACGCTGCCGCGACTGAATAAAGCAAAACGATATAAGCGAGCATACCGATAATTTGACCGGCGCGGCCTAATGTAAGCCCATACATTGAATCGAAGTTCAGCTGTTTTTCAGGGTAGGCTGCGAGTACTTCGACAATTAGCAGCGACGCAATCATCGAAACAAACCAACATAGCGAAATGACGATGGCGGTGGCGACAAAGCCTAGCCCAGCGGTAGAAAGGGGCAGCGCTAAAATGCCAGCGCCAACACAGTTGCCTGTGAATATAAGACTGCATCCGAGTGTTTTGGATTTCATTGTGGAATAACTCTGGAAAAATGGTGGTTTCTTTGCAGCGAATGATTTGAAGTATTCGACCAAAATGTTATGGGTTGTGTATTACCCAACGCAAAAATCGGTGTTTTATTGTTGCTACGGGTAAACTGACCCAAGGAAAGGTTGGGTTGGTCTGTTGTTGCTTTTCTTCATCTCGTGGAAGCAGTATATTCTAAGGCCGATCAAATGAAAACTGGCATTTTCAGGAGCCTTGAATGAAACGAGCTGATCTTGCTCATATGTGTCCTACTTGGTTAAAGAAGGGCAAGGGAGCCTTTGCACTACTGGCTGCTTTATTATTGAGTAGCTGCGCCGACCAAAGTAACGTGACACAACCCAACACGGTGCCGGCTTCAGCTCCTCGCGTAGCATCTCAACAGCCATCGGTTGCTCCTGAATTGGTCTTGCCGGAGGTCAGCGAAGTGGCGCAGCTTCTTCGGCGGCGCATTAGCGATCACCTCTATCTTCCTGAGTCCTATATTGGACTTCAGGCAATGGTGGAGATTCGCATTAATCGCGATACCCAACTTACCTTTTTTAAGATTGTGAATAGCAGTGGAAACGTAGATTTTGACAACAGGGTGAAATTGGCGGTGTTTAAAAGCTTTCCTATTCCTGCGGTAGCGCCTTTACCAAAGCTGGCTTATCAGCAGCTCAAAGAGATTCATTTGAAAATTGCCCCGGAAAAAGCACCGTCTCAAGAGGGATTGAAGCCAGTCGGCACCACCAAGTAGTTAAAGTGCGTAAGCCAACTGCAGTGTGTTCTCTTTTGATTCAATTAAACTTAGCCAAATTTATCGGAATTTTCTTGCTTCAATTCAAGTGCCGAATTTGCTACTTGGTTACAGAGTGGCCTTTTCTCAACGAGTAGAGTGGACAGTACCTATACTAGATAAATAACCAGAAGTTGAGCGTTTTTCATGACTAAGAATCGGAATATCCATGGCGCATACCTACTTGAAGTTCGCGGAAGAATGATCATTGTCACTGCTGAAGCCTCTTGGAATGAAGAGTGCACGAGAGTTTTTAGTAGTGAGCTAAAGGCCATCGTTGAAACATTTTCTGGTGAGAGGTGGGGCATGTTCATGGACTTAAGACAATGGGAGCTCATGACACCTGAATGCTGGACTCTTATCAACGAGTTGAGAGAATGGTTCTTCGAGAGAGATTACAGTGTCGAAGCGATATTAACCAAAAGGGTTACCCAATCCGGTATAGTAGACAAAGAGCGCGTGACTACATCATTACTGAAAATTAAGGCTTTTACCGATTACGACGCAGCTCTTTCGTGGATTTGCGATGAACTTGATGTACTGGGTATTCCTTATTCGTAATACCTAGGTATATAGCCTGTGGTAGAAAGAAAAAGTGTAGATCACTATCTAGCTATAACGAGTAGAGTTTTAAGTTAAATAGAATAATGTTTGATTATTTTAGGGCTTGTAGCTCATCTAATAAGAAGAGATGCTTGTCTAAAAATGAGTGAAAAAAATCCGGTGCTACGTTGCACCGGATTTTTTATTTAAGCGAGAATTAACTCGATAGCCGCTTGAGTCAAACTCAACCGCTTATAGTTCACCAACGGTTGCCCAAACTGCTGCTAGCATATCGTGGCCGAATGCAGTGCTGCGATCTGGAGACCAGCCGTAGAGCTCATCAGCATGGCTGATGTGATCTTTAAACGGCATCTCAACGGTGTAAGACAAGCACTTAAATTGCTCCCCAACCCAGTTAGAGCCGACAGTTAAGTTAGCTTTGCCCGGTTCATCTTTGTCGTAACCGATTTCATCTTGGAATTCAGGCGTAATAGTTAACAATGCTTGTTTGAAGTGATTCTCCAAATGAGCGATACGCGCATCGTATGAAGGGATACCTTCACCACCTGCAACAAAGTTATATGGGATAGCTTCATCGCCATGGATATCTAAGAACATATCGACACCTGTTGCCAACATGCGCTCTCTGACAAGATATACTTCAGGGCTGCGATCCATCGATGGTGTTTGCCATTCACGGTTTAGGTTTACGCCAATGCCATTGGTGCGAAGGTGGCCGCGAATGCTGCCGTCTGGGTTCATGTTCGGCACGACACGAATAACGACTTTGTCGAGTAATGAACGGCCAACCGTATCAGTCTCATCAAGCAAGCGTAGCAGCAAGCCTTCGATAAACCATTCGGCCATCGTTTCACCAGGGTGCTGACGCCCAATTACCCAAATATTTTTCTTTTCAGGACTTGGTTCACCAATGGTTAGTAGGCTGATGTCGTTGTTGTCGAGTGTGTGCCCTAGAGTTTCTAGTTTACACGCAGGGTGTGTTTGAGCGCTGTGCAATAGATCTTGATGGCGATCGTATGAATACGGAGCGAAATAAGCAAAGTACATTGAGTCATGCTCGGGAATGATATCAAACGTCAGCGCATTGCCATCAAACTTCGCAGGGATGCGGAACCACTCTTCGCGATCATAAGAAGCGACCACATCGTAATCCGTCCAACCTTCTGGGTAGGCCGATGTTGCCAATTCACTGATTGTGAAATGGTGTGGCTGTTGTGCTTCACTTTCTAGACGGAAATGGAACCATTGCGAAATTTTTGTTTGGTTATCCGCAGGAATAGTCAGTTGAATGTTTTGTGGTGACTCTGCTGAAACGACGTGAATGTTGCCGCTTTCGAAATTGCTGAAAATTCTCATTGTAGTTGTTATCTCGTAGTTGAGTTGCTGCAAGAGCGTTGAGTTGCCGCAAGATTAGCATATTTTTTTTCGAGAAAACCACTTACTCATATTGGAATGAACGGTTATTTCAACTGCTGATGATGCTAAAGAGGCCACTGTGGCGGAAACTCAAGGGGTTCCGCCAGATTAGTATGCCATCTCAATACTCGTTGTGTCTGATGTTAGAACATACTTTTGATCAATCATTGCCCGACACTTTTCATCACTGAATCGCGTTTAACTACAGTGGGGGAGAAGCGAAGGGTGTCGTATTCGGTTTGAGCTTCATTAGCAAGTTGTAAGGCAATATGCGTCGCTTTTTCGGCCATCATTTGAATGGGGTAGCGCACCGTGGTGAGTTTTGGGTGGACGTAGCGCGCGATTAAACTGTCATCAAAACCCACGATAGAGAGTTGTTCAGGTATTTGCAGGCCGTTTTCATTCGCAATAGAGAGTGCGCCAGCGGCCATGTTGTCGTTGTAGGCAACAACGGCGGTCATATCGACGGACTTGGTGAGCAAACTGGTCATGGCTTGCTCACCTCCTTCACAATCGGGGGAACCGAAATCGACATAGCTTTTCGGCAGCTCGATTCCGTATTTATTCAATGCTGCCAAATAACCTCGGCGGCGTTGTTCAACATCTTCAATAGTGTGGTTAGAACAGATAAAGGCAATCTTGGAGTGGCCATGGCGAATTAGAAACTCAGTGGCTAAGAACGCGCCTTTAAAATTATCTAATGACACACATCGCTCGGCGAGCGCTTCAATATGGCGATTGATAAGCACCATACTTTTCACTTCTTTGCCGTAGGCAATGAGCTCTTCATCCGTGAGCCCTTTAGAATGAATGATCAGTGCGTCACAGCGGTTGTTGATCAGTAGCTCTATCGCATCTCGTTCTTCTTTCGCGTTATGGTAGCCATTGCCAATCAGCGTATGTTTACCATTTTCATGGGCAATTTTGTCAACGGCTTTGATTAAGGTGCCGAAAAACGGGTCGGAAACATCGCCGACTAGAACTCCAACCGTATTGGTATTTTGGCTGACTAGGGCTTTAGCCGCAGCATTTGGCCGGTAGCCTAGTTTTCGCATCGCTTTACCGACGGATTCAAAAGCCGATTGACTGGCTTTAGGGGAATTATTAATGACGCGAGAGACAGTGGCGATTGATACCCCAGCTTCCTTAGCGACGTCTTTAATCGTTGACATGATTGACCTCGTAACATAAATGAGGACGTGCTTCACCACAGAGTCGGGTTGCAATAATTCACTATCTGAATTGGTAACAGTAGGAGAGGGCGAACTTGAGCTTGAAAAACACGAACTAAATTAACTCGCTAATTGTAACCGTTTTCACATAATTCGGCTGAGCGAGGATGTTTTTTTGAGATCTATCGCAATGTTATTTTTTGGGAGTACAGGTGGAGCGTATTTGCAGCTATGACATCGGAATATTTGAAAATGAATAAAATCTAGAGTTGAAAACGTTTACATTCGCCTGATGGCAATTAGCAAACGTTTTCTTATTTCACTTCGCAAAAGAAGCCAAGGCAGGATTGCCGCTGCGAGACTAGCGCAAGCCTGTTAGCTTGTTGGACGTTTGAAGTCAGCAAGATCTAATTCAATGGATTGACCTAACCAGCAGGCAAACTGTGTGTGGTCGATGTAATCATCGCCAGTTGATGCATGAATCAACACCGATAGTTCCTGGTGATGCTTGTCCAGCCAATCGGTGAAAAAATCAAAGGTTTGCCGAGTGAACAGCACCATAAAGCTCCATTTTGGATGTGGGCCGACCAATTTTTGGTGGAAACGACCGACTTCTAGATGAAGCTCTTCGGCGATTTTTGTCCTCAGAGCCCATGCCGCATCAGAAGATTGTTCGTCAAAATAGATATGGGCGTGGTAGTAGTCGTGGCTATTGGTAATAAGGCTCATAGTCTTCCTGAATTATTGTTATTGGTACAGATTACTCATTGGTTGCGGCGCGGCTTGCATATCGGTTGGCCAAAATAGCGCAGTAAAATATCTGCATCGGGTGATAGAGCATGATGGGCAGCAGTATCATCCCCAAATGAGGGTTAGTGGCAAAAATCACTTTGGCCATCGGCACACCTGCCGCGAGCGTTTTTTTCGTTCCACAGAATAACGCAGAAATTTCATCCTCGGTATTGAAATGGCACCGTTTTGCTAACCAAGGAATCAAATTAGAGACCAATATCAACACGACAGCACATACCGCGATGGCGAGAAACAGCGACGTTAAGGTAAATTCTGACCAAATATGCTGAGCAACCGAGTTGCTGAACACATTAAAGACGATCATGATGATCACCAGTTTGTCGATTTTATTGACGATGGATTTATGGCGCTCTAAGGTCGAAACCAGTAGTGGTCGACACAGCTGGCCGACTATCATTGGAATCAGCAACATTTTCGCAATAGACATAACGGTCGCCATAATATCCACGTGCGCATTTCCCGTCTCCATAAATAGCTGAACAAATAGCGGCGTTAAAAATACGCCTAAAATACTCGACAGAGAAGCATTAAATATTGCACCAGAAATATTGCCTTTGGCGACACTAGTCATCGCAACAGAGGAGGAAATGGTGCTTGGTAAAGCGAATAGATAGCAAAAGCCAAACGCCAATGCTGCGGGGAAGATGGCCAGCAGCCCATGACCAAACAACAGCCACAAAACTGGATAGAGAATAAAGGTCATCGATTGAATCAGCAGGTGTAAGCGCCAGTGGCTGATGCCACTTTTTATTGCTTTGGGCGATAAGCCTATCCCATGTAAAAAGAAGATCAGCGCGATGCCTAAACTGGTTAACGTATTGAGGTGTAAGGTTCCGTTATTTTTTCCGACATCAGGAATGAGAGTGGCGAATACAATCGCCAAAACCATACCGGCTAAAAACCATTCTTTTTGCAGTGTTTTGATGATGCGCATTAGAGATCCTACAGTTGGTTCGAACTTGGGTATAGGTTACTCTGACCAGAGTATCTCACAACCGATAAGAAGACAGTTTATGTCGAATAAAGGACAAATTCGGCCTGTTCCCCGCATTAAAGCTTTACCTAAGCCTGTCTACGCTCGGCCGGAGAGCTGGGGGAGCGAGGGCAGTATTACTGAGTGGCACACGCATACTTGGGGGCAGTTTAGCTATGTCTCGTTTGGAGTGCTGCATGTCGATACTGCACAGGTGAGTTATGTCTCTCCCCCAAGCTATGGCATTTGGATTCCGGCGAACGTTGAGCATAAAGTTAGCTCTCACGTTGCAGCAGAGATGCGCAGCTTATACATCGATACTTTGTTGCTAGACGGCGAACGATGGACGTCTCCTTTTATTTGCACTGTCACGCCTTTGTGCCGAGAATTGATTGTCCGATTTTGCCAAAACCCAGTTGATTACCAAGTGGCCTCAAAGGAGGCGAGGTTGGTTGATATTCTGCTCGATGAGCTACGTGCGCAGCCCAGTGTTGCTTTGGAACTTCCTCAGGCAAACGATCCGAGAGTTGTACAAATTTGTCGTTTGTTGCGTTCTAATCCAAATAACGGACAGGATATCAATCAATTGGGAAGTGTCGTGGGCTTATCTGGCCGCAGTGTTAGCCGCTTGTTTAAGCGACAAACCGGGCTTACCTTTCAGCAATGGCGACAACGGCTACGTTTATCTTTAGCGCTCACTTGGTTGGAAGCGGGCAAATCAGTGACAGAAGTGGCGATGGACTGCGGCTATGATTCATTGTCCGCTTTTGTTGTGGCTTTTAAGCAGCACTTTGGTCAAACGCCGGGGAACATGTTTAAACTGCAGAAAAGCAGTGCTGATTCCTAATATTGAATAGGTGCTAGCGAGCGCCTATGGAGTGTGCTTGTTGTTGAGATCTAGGGTGCATTGAGATTATCGTGCTGAGAGTATAGTTCTAAAAACGATTGGCTCGATGATAATTACATCAATTTTCCGACTCTCGTCTCTACTGGCCAGCTGACTTTATACCTAGTGTCATGGGATCCCCACATTTTCAATAGTTCACTTTTGAAGTTCGTTAGTATATTTTCCGAATTTAGCCTACGCGCCTCCGATGCAGCTGACCAAGTGTCGATATAACCCGTAAACTCTTCATAATTCCACCACAGCTCAATATCTGGAATATCAGTGGCTAATTCATGAAATGGGAAAGCGAGACTTTTATAGCCTTGTTCAACATGAGCTCTAGCAGGTGGCCAAAATTGATGTATATCTTGCCAATAAAATTGATTGAACAGAGCTTCCATTGGGCCCGCTATATTAGGTACGCCGTAAGTGATAAGAGCAATGACCCCACCCGGACGAATGACACGGGTTACCTCACCATAAAATTCATCAAGGTTGAACCAATGCGCTGCCTGAGCCACAGTGACTAGGTCAACACTTTGATTTGAGCATGAGATCTGCTCTGCTGGCTCACATTTGTAGTCTATTGAACCATATTTCACAGCGTTAGAGATCTGCGCTTGGCTCGGGTCGGTGGCAGTCACGTGATCAAAATAGTTGGCAAGGAGTACAGAGAGCTGTCCGGTTCCACACCCTACATCCAGAGCATGAGAAGTGTGGGTGCAATACTTAACTAATGTATCCATTAAAGCTGTTGGATATGTTGGCCTCCTTGCTTGGTAGTTGTCGCCACTTTCTAAAAAATAATTATCAGGGGTATCACTTGATGCATGGTTTGATTGGCTCATAGGGTGTATTTGTCCTTATGCAAAGTGTCTGAGTGAAACGAGAGTGTTCAACAGATATCATCAGACGTTTAATGATCCTGTCAGATTCCGTAAGTTGAACAACTTTACTGACTATACTGACGTAATGGAAATTTAAGTTATGTAGAGCATGATGACCCAGCGAAATATTCACGGCGAATGGACAATGAGTGTTGAGGATCGTTTAGTTCGTTCAAAGGTATCTGGATCGACGAATAAAGAATTGAGTTTAGCGTGGCTTAAAGATCTTAAAACGCATTTATCATTCTCTTCAGAACGCGAGCTAGAACCGTGGGTTTTACTATTAGATTGCCGAGAATGGGTGGGGGCATCGCAAGATGCTTGGGAAACCAATAATCGTAATACAGATTGGATGGCTGATAATCATTGTATATTTGAAGCCATAGTGTTACCCGGAAAAATGCAGCTGTTTGCTGCTGAAACTGAGCTGAACGATCAAAGTATCATTCATTATTTTTTTAGTTATGGTGATGCTCTTCAAGCTTGTCTTGATCAGCTAACAGAGCTGCATCACCAGTAATCTTAAGCGAAAGTCACACGATATGGATTGTTCGAGTGATAGGGTGCTGCTTAGGGATCGTGTAATGAGAAACAAGCTAGTATTTGGGGCTTTGCTGTTTTGTTCCTGGAGTGGCGCAGCTGAAACAATAAACGCAGTTTGCCCAGAGAAAACGGTGCCATTTTGCTATCCGCATGATGGGGAAAATATTGGATTAGTGGTGGATGTATACCAAGAGATTGGTCGTCGATTAGGGAAGGAAGTGGCGGTTCATCCTGCTCCTTTCAAGCGCATGCTGCAATATCTTCAATCTGGCAAATATAACTTGGCTGGGCCTTTTAACTACAGCGATGAACGAGCGCAGTATGCTCACTATTTGCATCAGCCTATTTTTACCATGCGGTTTATTGTCTATGGCTATAAAGGCAGTTATTTCCCAGTGAATTCCATCATGGATATTTACGGGAAAAAAGTGGGTGTTCGTCGAGGGTTTCATATCACCGATGCGTATACCAAAGCCGTGGCTGAAAATCGGCTAGATGTTGCGTTGGCAAATTCTGATGATCAGCTGCTAGCCATGCTAATAAAAGGAAGAGTCCAGTTTATTGTTACCCCTCAGTACACGGTTCTAGGCAACTCGGATCGTTTGTCCGATCAATTTGTAGAATATGGAGAATTACCGACCAAGAGAAACACCCATCTAATGATCTCGGTACGCAAAGGGAGCTCATTGGATAAAATCTATTATGAGAAGCTGAACCAAACGTTAATCGAGATGCAAAAAGATGGCACTTTGGAACGTATCTCCAAGAAATATAAAGTATGGGTCGACCATTAATAATATAGCGAAAGTCTACTTTGTGAGCGATTAGCACACACTGTTTCATGTCGATCTTTTGGGTATCAGGCTGAGAGCTTCGTGGTAAAGTTGTTGACATGTTTAAGGCCCTCCTCTGGCTCCAGTTTTCATTGGTTATGCAAAATTATCCGCCACTTTCGACATTAATTTAGCCATAACTTTGATTTCATCTTCATCCATCCCTTCAACCATTCTTTGGGCGATGACCATTTCGGGTTCTGCCGTTTTCTCCAATAGCGTCTTACCTAAGTCAGTCAGCACTAGTGACTGACTTCGTTTGTCTTGCGGAGTACCTTGCTTGCATATCAGCAGTCGCGAATGGTTTGATGAAAAAAGCGAAAAATATATTGATTTGAGTTACGAATCACAGTTGAAGCTGGTGGGGCAATTGATTTTTTGGAGTTATCGCAGAAGTCCGACCTACACTCTAAGAATATGGGAAGTAGAGAGTTTTTGCGCATAGTTGTGTTTTTGCTCATAGATGTGAAGGTTGACGGATGGCTTCAAGGACGAGTATTCAAGTTTTGTGTCGATATGCTACATGGACGTTATTTCTTACCCCAAGTACTTTATGGGCGGATATAGGGGTAAAGTGTGATGAGAGCCAAGGTGATATATCTTGTCCTGAAGATCGTGCCCACTCTTCTCCATTTCGAACCTATCCTGCTTCTCCGATGCAAGCTTTGTCGCTCACTACCCAGTTACGCTCCGCTGAGACGGTTAAACAAACGGAAGTGTTTATGGTTGCGAGCGCCGCGAGTGTTTGGGCGCGTAGTGCCGAACTGGAATTGGATTACTATCAAAACCAAGTGCTAACAGGGATCCAGTGGCAAATAGCAGATCGATTGAGCGCTGAGGTGCAGTATCAATATTCTTGGGCGGGCAATAACCACTTAGATCCAATCACAGTGGATTTTCACGATTGGGTTGGCTTAGAGCAAAATGGTCGGCTAGAAGAAGGTAACAACCAATATAATATCGACAGCAATACTTATAACCTGCATATCAATGATTTTGAAAACGATACGATGCTGAGTGCCGTTCATGGTTATTTGCAATGGCAGGTACTCGATATTGGTGCGCATGCTTTGGCGCTTGGTGGCAGTTTGTATTACAACAAAGTTAACGATTCGGCGTTTGCGGCATCAAGCTTTGAGCAAGGAATCCAGGTTAATTATTCCTACATAAGAGAGAGAAGTGTCATCTTTTCCACATTGGGCGGGACGATTCGTTCAACCAATGACGATGTATTCGGGCAATTACCGACTAAGCGCTTCACTGGTGCTTGGGCGCTAGGCTATGGTTATAAGATATTTGATAATCATGAGCTAATGCTGGAATACCACGGTTATGAGGGGACGTTGGAAGATGATAGTGAACTTTCTAAAGCATCTCAGGAAGTTGTACTAGGGTACCGATACTATTTGCAGAACTTCGCACAATTTGAGCTCTCTGCTACAGAAAACATCTATAATATGGATAATTCTACCGACATCGTGTTTAGTGCCGGACTGCGTTTATTTTTAGCCGAAAAACACTAGGGCGATGATTTTTCGTTAGCCTTCAAATCATGTGTTGGGTAACGAAATATTAAAACTAAAAAAAATCAATAACTAACTAAGGATGGCTAGAATGACTCAGTTAGCTAATAGCCAAGCTACACCCCAATCAGGGAGCGGTAATCAGACCCGCGATACGACTGACAAAGAGGTGCTTAATGAGAGTAATGTTCTCAGTGGAGAAGATGCATTTATTCAAGTAGCTCCGATGAGTGAATTGGCCTATAACATCAGCACGCCTACCGGAAAGGTGCTGCGCTGCCGTTCGAAATACATTGGGATGCACTCCAATAATTTGGTGTTGATTGAAAGCCCAGTGGTCACTCCACAAGAGTTTGCGGTGTTTTTCCAGCGCGGTTTCCCTATCAAAGCTTGCGCAATTTCACAGAAGGGTGAAGGGGCAAGGATCTATTTTAAAAGTAAAATTGAGTATGTGATTCAAGCTGGGCTCAATAGCATTGTGATTGTATCTTTACCCAGTGCAACTCAAGTTGACTATGGCTTGCGCTCAGAAGCACGATTAGAAATTTGTCTGGAAGGTATTTTAGATCCGACAGAACGCAAGCACTTATGTGAGGTGCGTGATATTTCCGCCAGTGGATGTCAAATCGTCGCCAGCCGCACCGCACAAGAATATAAAGTGGGTGATGCGGTGGAATTACAGATCCTCTCGGATAATAGCCCAGTGGTGCAAGGCGTCATCAAAAACAAAAAGCGTTCAAGCCAGTATTGGAAATATGGACTATTGTTCGATGATTTAAGTAATGAAACGGTTGCCGAGCTACTGGACAAGCTCCGCTTTGATGAAGCTCAGCATAGATTTTTGCTTTAATTCTCTTACTAATCTTACTTAGAAAGCTTTACAGAGTGTGATTCTGTGGAGCTTTCGTCGTTTTTGGCACCCGGATGCATTGGAATTGAAATTGGACAATGCATCTGGCATTTTCTGGGTATAGAATGCCGCTACTTAATGTCAGTTTACCAAAAATCATATGAAAATTATCGCGGTGACAGCTTGCCCAACGGGTATCGCACACACATATATGGCAGCCGATGCGCTGAAAAAGGAAGCACAAAAGCAACAAATGTGCGTAAAAGTAGAGACCCAAGGCGCAATGGGAATAGAGAATGCGCTGAGTGCACATGATATCGCACAAAGTGATTTGGTTTTGATTGCATCGGATGTTGAGATCGAGCAAAGAGAGCGTTTCTCTTCATGCAAAGTGATGCAAGTGTCGATAGAAGATGTGCTGACGAATGTCGGCGCAGTATTAGCGCGCTGCCAATTGGCATGATTGCTAGCCGGATTACGTTTTGCATCGGTTCACAAGGGGTGCCAGGATGGCAGCTGAATGAATTGAAAGCCTTGTCTGGGATGTTCCGTTCGGTGATTGTGCTGACGAACATTAGCCAAGGAAAGCAGGCCAATCTTGAAAATAGCTTACAAATACTAAGCTTGAAAAACTGTGTTGATGACCTCTGTCAGGTGGTCATTGAAGGTTTGGATGCCGAGCTTGCTTGCATGGTCTTAAGTGAATACTTCTCAGAAAATCATTACTTGATCTCCACCACTCATAGCAAAAAAAGGCGAGATGAAAGTGCTTTGTTTAAAAGATCGCCGCTCACGCTCAATGTACCTGTTCGCTGGGGATTTTTTTCAACGTATCAAACTCGCGGCTTACGTAAAGAGGGACTGCTCCGGCAAGCGGCTGAGTGCCTACCAGCCGATCAATCTTCAGTATTAGATGCCCTCTTGGCGCGAGAAGCCATATCTTCGACGTCAATAGGTAAACGGCTTGCCCTGCCACATGTGATGAACCCTAATATTGATAGGCTGACTTTAGTCGTGCACAGAGTCCGACACTCGTTAAAGTGGGCAGAGCACCGAGCATCCCCTCACCTTATATTAACCCTCTTACTCCCCTCAGTTCATGATAGAGAAATGCTATTAGCTTGCACTCGGCTAACGCGTTGGTTATTAATCGAAGATAACCAAAAACTATTAATAGTCAACGACGATTATCTCGTTAAAATAATCGCGACTCACGTTATGTGCCACTATCATCCATAATCTGTATTAATAAGTAGAATACAGGACTTAGGTGATATGATTTGTATGAAAAACAACCTTTAAATATGGCTGAAGTCAATCTTGGATTTGTTGTGGCGGGTCGGTTAAAAGATAAAATAATGAGCAAGATTTCTTATTTACATGATTTTGTTCACAGTCTCTATTATTATATATCACAATAATTGAATGTTTATTCCTTTGGAAGTAGTGTTTTTATTTTTCATTTAACAGGGAAGCGAATGAATAATATAGCAGTACAGCAATCGAATAATACAGGGTTTATTGTCGCAGTTGAAAGGTTAGGTAATGCCTTGCCTAATATTACTATGCTTTTTGTGTATGCATTAATCATATGCATGTTTTTAAGCCTCGGCCTTTCTTTTATCCATTTTGACTATCTTCACCCTTTGACTAAAGAGCCGATTCAAATTAATAATATGTTTGAACCACAGAGATTGATTGCGTTTATTCTTTCAATGGTGAAAAATTTCGTTAATTATCCTCCTCTTGGGATGACAATTGTTGCGACGCTAGGGATTGGTATTGCGGAAGGTGCAGGCTATGTCAATGTATTGATTAAAAAGCTACTTAAGCTAACGTCATTACGATTTTTAACACCTTCTATTGTTTTGATTGGTATTTTGTCACACGTTGTGTCAGATAGTGCATATGTTATTTTAATGCCGGTCTCTGCGATGGTTTTCTATGTATCCGGCCGTCATCCATTGGCGGGTATTGCAGCTTCGTTTGCAGGTTTAGCTGGTGGTTTTACCGCCAGTTTTACGCCATCGATTATTGATCCCATCATGCAGTCATTTACTCAAGACGCCGCGAGAATTATCGACCCAACGTATAATGTTAATGTGCTTTGCAACTATTTTGTTAGCCTTGGCGGCACGGTCGGCGTGTTACTTATGTGCTGGTTCGTGACCGATAAATTTGTCGAGCCGAGGCTTAATCAAATGTGGCCAGTCGATTGTGATGTTGATACCAATGATATCAATAGCGAAATGAGTGAAGCAGAGACAAAAGCATTTAAAAAAGCCACTTTTTCTGTGCTTGTATTTGCGGCATTAGTTGTTCTTCTGGCCTTCCCTGAGCATTCCATTCTGCGGGCCCCAGATGGGACTCTTACTTCGCCCAAAGCACCTATGATGCAAGCGATCGTTCCATTGCTGCTGGTCGTATTCTCTCTGCCTGGTTTAGTTTATGGTTATTCCGTCGGCGTTTTCAAAAATTCCAATGATGTCACCAAATCGATGGAGAAAGTCGTCACTACGCTAATCGGCTTTATTGTTTTTGCTTTCTTCTCAGCTCAGTTTTTATACGCTTTTAAAATGTCGAACCTTGGCACGTTAATCGCTGTTTCTGGGGCTGAATTCTTGAAATCTCTTGCTATGCCTGCGCAGTTAACGGTCACGGGCATCATCATTTTAACCGCCGTATTGAACTTTGTCATTACGTCAGCCTCATCAAAATGGGCCATTCTTGCGCCCATTTTTGTCCCTATGCTGATGGCGGTCGGCCTTTCCCCTGAGCTGACTCAGGCAGCATTTAGAATCTCAGATTCAGCGATTAATGTATCTACGCCAATGTTTGCCTTCTATCCCCTGATTATCATGTATTGCCAGCGTTACGTGAAGAACACTGGGGTAGGGACGTTGGTGGGGATGATGGTGCCGTACAGCATTGGCTTATTGTTGGTTTTAACTGCCACACTCTTTATATTCTGGGGATTCGATATCCCCCTAGGTTTTGATTCAGGCTATACATTTTCACCCAATATGTAATAAGGATTTAAGATGATCGCGAAACAGTTAGAGAGTCGATTTTTGCGCTATGTGGCTATCGATACGCAAAGTGATGCAAGTGTGAAAAAAGTGCCTTCAACGGAAGGGCAATGGGAGTTGGCTAGGCTTCTCTGTGATGAGTTATTATCTCTGGGTTTTGAAGACACCTTGCTCGATGAAAATGGCATTGTCACGACTAAAATTGTCGGTAATCATCCTGCAAAAGCTGCGATTGGTTTTCTAGCACACCTTGATACCGTCGATGTTGGCTTGAACTCGCAAGTGAAGGCACAGAAAATTCATTATAGCGGCCAAGAGATTGTGATGAATGAGGCGCTAGGGATTCTTTTCGATAAGCAAACCAATCCCGAAATTGAAAACTACTTGGGTGATGACATCTTTATCTCCGATGGCACCAGTGTGTTAGGTGCCGATGATAAAGCCGCGATCGCCACTATGATGACCATTGCTGAGAATATTGCTAAAGGTGATATCGAGCATGGCGATCTTTACTTCGCGTTTCTACCTGATGAAGAGATCGGCTTAAGAGGGGCGAAACTGATGGATCTTGAACGATTTTCTCCAGATTACGCGTATACATTAGATTGCTGTGAGATTGGTGAAGTGGTGTATGAAACCTTCAATGCTGGACATGCTTGTGTGCATATTAAAGGGGTAACTGCTCACCCAATGTCTGCGAAAGGAGTCTTGGTCAATCCAATCTTGATTGCAAATGACATTATTAATCAGTTTGACCCAATGCAGACACCTGAACATACCGAAGGTCGAGAGGGTTATATTTGGTTTACGGACATCATTTCGAATGCTGCTCAGGCGAAGCTTGATATTGCCATTCGTGATCACGATTTAGCGAAGTACCAAGACAAAAAAGTGCAGATAGAGTCGGTGATTGAGCAGATGAGTATTAAGTATCCGTCGGCGGATATTAAGCTGGAAATGAGCGACACTTATTCCAATATCGCGAATAGTGCAGATCGCAGCCATCCAGCGGTCGATGCAATTTATCATGCGTTTGCTCAGCTTTCTATTACGCCGAAAACGTTAGCGATGCGTGGAGGCACCGACGGTTCAGCGTTATCGGCAATGGGACTGGTTACGCCAAACTATTTTACTGGTGCTCATAATTTTCATTCAAAATATGAGTATTTACCTATGTCTTCGTTTATCGCTTCTTACAACGTGACCAAAACGCTGATAGATAACGTATTGGAAAAAGAATAACCCTATTTTTGGGTGTTGTCTGAAATCAGGACCTTTCTATTGCTTGCCTGATTTCAGATAATAACTGCGTCATCCATGAATTTCTTCAAGTAATAGAAAGCGTTTCCATAACGATTCTGGCCAGTGCTGTAGTTCGGCATAGAATTCAGACCGGCGTCTTTAGCTTACTCTCGTTCGATATTCACTTGGCGTACACCCAGTTCGAGTTTTGAACACTCGGAAGAAGTAGTTTACATCTTGGAAGCCACACCGAGTGGCCACTTCAGCTAAGCGAAATTCATAGCGTTTAAGCATAAACTTCGCTCTGTCTATTCTCACCCAGGTAATGTAATCGGCGAGGGTCATATGCCCTTGTTGCCGGAACATTCGTGATAAGTGATTGGGTGAAATATTGAAGCGGCTTGCTATATTACTGCGTGAGATATTGCGATGAAAATTTTCTTGAATATAGATACAAATACCTTGATATAAGTCTTCACCACGGTTGCGGGTAGGGTGAACTGAATCACCCAACATATTGTTGCAGTAGTTCAACAAAGCTAATAATAAGCACTCATCAACGGGGTGCCTTTGAACTTCACGCGATAGTGCATTAATGGCATCTAATATATGGTCTATCGCATGACCCGTTCGAGTCTGAATGCTGTATTTCTGTACATCAATAAATCCTTCTTGCCCCTTTTGCTTACTCACTAAACTCAGCCCCAATTGGCGGCGGCCAAACAATAGGCTGACCACTGAGCAAGACTCCTCCCAATGGGGTTTATTCCAACAGTTTGGTGGCACATACAGTGCGTCGCCGGTGAGCACCTTTACCGTGGCAATTTCACCGTCTTGATCTTCTACCTCGTTGACGTAAGTCCCACTGAGGACAAGCTCTAAACGCGGGAAGTTTACTTGATAGCTGAACGGTGGCGGCTCGCAATTATCTCCCCCATACCAAATTCGATTAAATCTATTTCTTTCGGTGAGGAGAATGTCGATGACGTTTTTGAATGTTTCCATTGAACGGGATTCTAGTTACCTATTGATACTCTAATCCAATTTTAAATTTTATTAATTGATAGTCAAAACTGTTATTGATATCTATATTACGTCAATCTTCTTTTAACTTATTGATTTTATATGGTAATTTTCGAGTATTTAACTTTTTTCTCATCTTTAAAAAAGTAAGACTAAGATCACGTTTACAGTATGATGTTACAATAATCCAGTAAATGCATGTTTACTGCACTGTTTCGATGATCGGTCTTCGGCCAAAATGCTTGGGTTTGATAACTAGCTGAAATCAATTTCCCAATAAAAAGGTGGAGCCGATGATCACCAACTTAATCAACGAGAATCTGATCAAACTTGATCTTAAAGCCTCGTCAAAAGAAGCAGTGTTTAATGAGCTGATTGATGTATTACACAATCAGGGACGCATTAGCGATAAAGCCCAGTTTTTGGCCGATGTTAAGGCCCGTGAAGAACTTGGCAATACAGGGTTTGAAGATGGTGTGGCTTTACCTCACGCGAAGAGCGCGGCGGTCATTGAGCCTGCGGTTGTCATTGGGGTAAGTAAACAAGGCATCGATTACGGCGCTGAAGATGGCCAACCGTCGAAACTGTTTTTTATGATTGCTTCTCCTGATGGGGGCGCGAATCACCACGTAGAAGTGTTGGCTGAACTCTCTTCTAAATTGATTGAAGATGGCTTCATTGAGCGATTTCTTGCGGCCAGCAATGCACAAGATGCGTTGCAACTGTTGTTGCAAAAAGGTCCTGAAGAGACGAACACGAAAGAAGCCAATAAAGGTTTTATCATTGGTGTAACAGGGTGCCCGGCAGGTGTTGCACACACTTATCTTGCGGCAGAATCTCTTGAGAAAGGCGCGGCAGAGCTAGGCTACAAAATTAAAGTAGAAACCAACGGCTCAATCGGCGTCAAGAACAGCCCGACCGCGGCTGAAATCAATTCTGCCGACGCGATTGTGGTGGCTTGTGACAAACAAGTCGATATGGATCGCTTTGCCGGAAAAAAAGTCATCGTGACAGGAGTAAAGGCACCGATTAAGGATGCTAAAGGTGTCATCAATAATGCCCTTAACGCTGGGCCTTACAAAGCCTCATCCGGTGGTTCCGATAATTCTGATCAAGAAAGAACAAGTTCAGCGCGCTCTGATTTGTATAAATATTTAATGAACGGTGTGTCGCATATGATTCCGTTCGTTGTGACAGGCGGTTTGCTTATCGCACTATCGCTCGCGATTGGTGGGCACCCGACACCACAAGGAATGAAGATCCCCGATGGGAGCACGTGGAACCAAGTGCTGAATGTCGGCGTGGTGGCGTTCCAGTTAATGATCCCAATTCTTGCGGGTTACATAGCATACGCAATTGCCGACCGTCCTGCCCTTGCACCAGGCTTGATTGGTGGTTGGATTGCGAACACGGGCTCTTTTTATCACGCTCACGCGGGTACGGGCTTTATCGGTGCAATTGTCGCAGGTCTATTAGTTGGTTACTTTGTGAAATGGGTAACGAGCATTAACTACCATAAATTCCTTCAGCCACTTGTCCCGATCATGATTGCCCCGATCACCGGTACGCTGTTTATCGCTGCGTTATTTATCTTCGGCATTGGCGCTCCAATCGCAAGCTTGATGGACCACTTAAATCATATGTTGACCGGTTTGAGCACAGGTAATGTTGTGCTGCTAGGTATCGTATTGGGTGGTATGGCTGGTTTCGATATGGGTGGTCCGTTCAATAAAGTCGCTTTCCTATTCTCAGTTGGCATGATTGCGAGTGGTCAAACTCAATTTATGGGTGCGATGGCGTGTGCGATTCCAGTTGCTCCGCTTGGTATGGCGATTGCTACAATCATTGGACGCAAACTGGACATCTTTGAAGCGGCAGAAATTGAAGCGGGTAAAGCCGCTGGCGCGATGGGTTTAGTAGGCATTTCTGAAGGTGCAATTCCATTTGCCGCCCAAGACCCTCTATCTGTGATTCCTGCCAATATGATTGGCTCTATGGTGGCGGCAGTGATGGCATTTTCCTTTGGCATTACCGATAGTGTTGCCCATGGTGGCCCTGTAGTCGCACTACTAGGCGCAATGAATAAACCTGAACTAGCTCTCCTTTGCATGTTGTCTGGTGCGATAGTGACTGCGCTTGTGTGTGTCACTCTCAAGAAGTTTCGCCAGCAGAAAGTAGCGTTAGCGACGGCCTAAGTTACAGTTTTTGTGGACGCCGAACTCGGCGTCCTAATATTTTATACAACAGCTGGAATTGGAACCTGTTAAACTCCAGCTATTTATCCTGATTGCACTTTACCCGCAAGCGCAAGCAGTTTTGTTGTACTCCCGACCGTGATCGGGAGATTTTTATTTAAAGGTAACCCTAGATGTTGACTATGCCACAAGCCAGTTTCTTTTTAATGCGTAACGTGATTCAAGATTATGCGTGGGGCAGTACAACCTCCATGACCAAACTGTTTGGTATTGAAAACGTTGAGCAACAACCTCAAGCGGAACTTTGGATGGGAGCGCACCCAAACGGCTGTTCACAGGTTGAATGGAACGAGCAGCTTATCCCTTTGTCACAGTTGATTGAGCAAGATAAAGTGGCCTGTCTCTCTCATTCAACAGCAGAGCATTTTGGTGAGTTACCATACTTGTTCAAAGTGTTGGCCGCTGAAAAGGCATTATCGATTCAAGTTCACCCAAATAAGCAAGAAGCTGAGGTCGGCTTTTCTGCGGAAGAAAACACGGGCGTGCCGTTACATGCTAAAGAACGTAATTATAAAGATGCCAATCATAAGCCTGAGCTTGTGTATGCGTTAACGCCCTATCAAGCGATGAACGGCTTTCGTCCATTTGAACAAATCGTGGCTCAATTCCAAGCCATGCAGCTACCTTCGATTGCCCCTTTGGTTACGGCACTGTCTACACAGCCAACGTCCTCTCAGTTGGAAACGTTTTTTACATCCATGCTTTCTTTGCCAGAGGATGTAAAGTGCACCGCTGTGTCTGAGCTGATTACCTATGCCACGCAGCAAGCAGATGATGAGCTAATGCAGCTCGTGTTGTCGTTGTCTGAGCAATACCCAAATGATATTGGTTTGTTCGCCCCTTTGATGTTGAATGTGCTTACTTTACAGCCTGGTGAAGCGATGTTTTTGAGCGCCCGCACTCCTCACGCATACATTAAAGGAACAGGCTTGGAAATCATGGCTAACTCTGACAATGTGTTACGAGCGGGATTAACTCCGAAGCATATGGATGTTGGGGAATTGGTACGTTGTACTCGGTTTGAAGCCACGTCGCCTGATTCACTCAAGCTGATCCCTAAGGAGCACGACGGCAGCTTGTCTTATCCAATTTCTGTTGATGATTTCAAATTTACGTTATTGCTAGCGTCAGATGATCGTCAGGTAGAGGTTGTCAGTGCTGAGATCTTATTGCCATTGGATGAGCCACTCATGTTAGAAGATGAACGTGGTGAGCAGTTACGTGTAGAAAAAGGTCAATCAGTGTTTATTCCTGCGTGTACCGCTTCTTATACAATGAACTGCGAAGGTAGAGTGGCTAGAGCGCATAATTAGTCTCATGGTTTGGAGAAAGTATATATGTTGATTGGATTCGATATTGGTGGCACCAAAATAGAAGTTTGTGTGATGGACAATACGGGGCGGGAGCTGAAAAAGCAGCGCGTCGCGACCCTTCGTAATTACACCGATTTTGTCGAACAAGTGGTTTCTCTGGTAGCTGAATGTGAGCAAGAGTTTGGTCGCATTGAGCAAGTCGGCATGGGGCTCCCCGGTGCTATTAGCCCAGCAACGGGCCTAATAAAGAATGCCAACAGTACTTTTCTCAATGGCAACGATTTAAAAGCGGATTTAGAGCAAAGTTTGAACCGTACGGTGCATATCGCTAACGATGCCAATTGTTTTGCGCTGTCGGAAGCGGTAGATGGCGCGGGCAAAGACGGATGCGTTGTGTTTGGCGTTATTATTGGAACTGGCTGCGGTGGTGGTTTCGTGTTCAATAAACAGCTGATCGTAGGGGCGAATGCATTGGCAGGCGAGTGGGGGCATAATCCCTTGCCTAATTTCTCCGAAGAAGTCGATGGGCCATCTCGTGATTGTTATTGCGGGCGGAAAAACTGCATAGAAACCTTTATTTCTGGCACTGGTTTTGGTCAAACGGGGAGCCAATTCTACGAGCAATCGGTTTCCGCACAGGATGTAATGGCAAGATATCGTGACGGTGAAGCAGCGGCGCAGGCGGCGTATAAGTTATTGGTTGATCAGATGGCGCGTAGCCTTGCGGTGATTGTTAATGTCCTCGACCCAGACGTTATCGTATTGGGGGGAGGCTTGTCCAATGTCAGTGAGCTCTACGGTGACCTGCCAAAAGCAATGCCAGCCTATATTTTTTCCGATGTGGTTGAGCTCAACATTCGCCCTGCGAAATACGGTGATAGCAGTGGCATTCGTGGCGCTGCGTGGTTGTGTGACCGCCCCTAAAGTGATCTTTGCATTTTGCAACAGCTTCGTTGCAAAATGAAGTGAGATACGATTGTACAATCAGGTGTGAATCGTAAGTTGCTGACTTTTAACTGGCTTACCCAACCGATGTTTTTGGTATGAATCCTGCTCTTTCCTATCACAACAGAAGCTGAATGGAGGGAAGCATGATTCAGAATATAATTGTAGGTTTACTGCGTAGGCGAAGGATTGTTGCTGGCGTGACTCAGCAACAGGTCGCCGATAAAGTGGGTGTTCACCTGATACATTTGCAAAGAATTGAACGTGGCGCACAAGCGATGACACTGAGCGAATACTATCGCGTTTTAAATGCGCTTGGTTTATCTGAGTCAGATATATTGTGTGATTTGTTTGATCAGCAGTGTATCTTAACTTTTAGAGATGAGACTCCCAACAATCTGGCTTACCGTACATGGTGAGCCCTTTCCAAGCATTTCTGAATTAACCGCCAATAATCTCTGTATAATTTTTTGCAACTTGGGTATTGTTAACAGCTTATATCTGTTGTTACCGCTGCTCGCTCTAGCACCTCAAGTAAAGTCTGAGTGACGGTATATTCTCGATTTAGGGTGTTTATTGTGTCTGAATGGTTCACTTCTTCAGCGCTGATCGCAATGTTGCTTATTTTTCTTGGAGCCTACGTACAAACTGCGATTGGCTTCGGGTTGGCGATTGTCTCAGCGCCTTTACTATTTCTAATTTCTCCGAGTTATGTGCCTGCCCCTATTGTATTGGTGGCGTTATTTGTGTCGATTCTTAATGCAATGAAATATCGTTCAAACATTTCTATCGGTGGCTTAAAGACCGCATTGATTGGACGTGTTCCCGGCTCCATTGCAGGAGGTGCGCTACTGGTACTTGTTTCGACTAAGGTCTTGTCACTTTGGCTCGGTGTACTCGTTTTGTTGGCGGTGGTGATGAGTCTATTGCCATTTCGTCTTGAGCCTACGCCGATGCGGATGGGCATTGCGGGCTTTTTCTCTGGTTTTTTCGGTACAAGTTCTGGCATAGGTGGGCCGCCAATGGCGCTGCTGCTTCAGCATCAAGAGGCGAGCCAATTACGAGGCAACCTTTCTGCTTTTTTTGTCTTTAGCTCGGTGATGTCTTTGTTGGTCCAAATCCCATTCGGTTATTTCACTTGGCATCACGTATGGATTAGCATTCCACTGATTCCGGCGTCTTGGCTTGGTTATTGGCTGGCGCAAAAAACAACTCACGCTTTGCCTAAAGATAAAATTCGAATAGGCGCGTTAAGTCTGTGTTTAATTAGCGGTCTGACCGCATTAATTGAAGGTTTGTCATGATAAGGTTAATGTACATTCATCTTAGGTTAACCCGTCTCTTATAAAGTAAAGGTCGAGCTTTCTATTACATAGAAAGATAAATGACATGAATCTTACGCAGGCGCAGTGAGAGTCAAGCAATATAGGTAACCCAAGAAATCGTTTTATGGGTGTCGCTGGAAAGCCAGACGACTATATAAGCATTAGTAGAGTTGAGATTAGGTACAGTGATGAGAACAATTGGTAATATTCTTTGGTTTTTGCTTGGCGGCGCAGCGATGGGTTTACTCTGGTGGGCGTTCGGCTTATTGGCGTTTATCAGCATTATTGGCATTCCATGGGGGCGTGCGTGTTTCGTCATGGGACGTTTTTCTTTCTTCCCATTTGGCTATGAAGCCGTGCCACGCAACCATGTGTTCAGAGAACAAGATATCGGAACAGGGACGCTCGGTTTTATCGGTAACGTGATTTGGTTTTTGTTCGCAGGCTTATGGTTAGCACTTGGCCATTTGGTCTCAGCGGTGGCGTGTTTTGTTACGATTATCGGTATCCCATTCGCGCTCCAGCACCTAAAACTGGCCATCATTTCACTAGCCCCAATTGGTAAAACGGTGATCTCGAAAAAAGAAGCCGCATGGATGAAATACTCAACTCGATAAGCGTGTGCGACCTTCACTCAATACTTAAAGGCAGCTTCGGCTGCCTTTGTCATAACTTGTTTATGTTAGCTAGGCACTTCCGTTGTTTAGAATACTTCCTAGACGCGAAATATATTACAACTGAAGCATCCGGGATTTGCATTGTGAACTTGTAGATATTCAGCTTCACTGTTTAAGAACTGTTTTTGGATAATCCGACGAAGTCCTAAGCCCTGAGTTGTTTCCGCAGCAATCATCTCGCTATTGAGATTGTATGCTCTTACTGATAACAATCTTTCTGCCAATATCTCTGGTATCTCGTTAGTTTTCAACTTAGCCGTTTCAGCATTTTCTCGAATAAAAATAGGTCCAGATGCCTGATATGGTGAATCTACATCATGATATTTATAAGTGACGACTAAAATGCTTTCACCGATTTCAGCTTCCTTTAGCGACACACGGCAAGGGTAGCCGGGCTTAGACTTTGCGATTGTCCAACGAGCATTACGAAATAGATTATTGTTCTTGCCGGACAGTTCAGATAGGTGTTTCTTCTCTATCGCTTTAATAATAAAGTCCGTTCTCGTCATCGGTATTGCCTCTCATTTCTTTTAAAACACTAGGATAGAGAGTTAGCCCGCATTTACTGGCCACATTCGGAACCGTCATGTTAATGCCCCCATTTTTACCTTCGATGAGCACCTATTGACTACACTTAAAGCTTAACTAGCCTTCGGTTGGGATTGTCATGTGTGATGGAGTTAAACAGTTATTCAATTCATGGGTAGCGGCGGTTATTAGTCTCTTGGCCAGCCCTTATGTTGTGAGTGGGGGGATAACGGATCTTGAGTTTTATACCGAAGTCGGCCCGCCTCAAAATTATGAAGCCAAAGGGAAAGTGACTGGTATTGCGGTTGATCTTTTACTGGCGGCATCTGAAAACGCTGGAGATAAGATAAAGGCCTCTCAAATTACTGTCCTTGCTTGGGATAAGGCCTATCAAAAGGCATTGTCGGAACCTAATGCCGTCATATTTTCAGCTATGCGTACCAAGCATCGCGAACACCTTTTTCACTGGGTTGGCCCGATACAACCATTTAAAGTCGTTTTACTGGCTCGCAAAGACACACATATCAAAGTCGCTGGTGTTCAAGACTTAGCAAATTATAAAATTGGTGTGATCAGGGATGACATAGGCGAGCAGCTCATGCTCGATATGGGAACGCCTAGGAATTCATTACATGAAGCCGCCGATGCTGTAACACTAATAAAATTACTCTATAAAAAACGCATTGATTTGATTGCTTATGGAGAAAGCCCAGCGAAGTATTGGGCGTCGACGGTAGGAATCGATCATCAAGTGTTTGAATCCGTTTATACACTGGAGCAAGGCGAGCTTTATTATGCGCTGAACAAACATATTGACCAGAGCCTTGTCGAGCAGTTACAGCAAGGGCTTGATAAAGTGAAATTAACTCCAGGCGACGGGAGTGCAAACCAATACGATAAAATTCTTAGTAAGTACCGATGAATAACATTAAATGATTTGAATAAGCTCATGAATGCGTGGGCAGTAATCTAGTGCTGATTTTTCCAGCGAGAGGCCTTGAACTGGTTGAGCAGTTTCATGGAGGAATTGGCGTTTTTTCGCAGCGCCGTAGGAATCACCTTCAATAATAAATAAGAGTTTCGCCAGTGTACTTGACAATAATTTCTTTGAGCACACCTTGCTGCTTGAGAGTATTAATTGACGATATGAGTTTATCCACTAATTTTCGGTCGTAGTTTTTTGAAGACATTTGCATCCATACAGTTTTGGTATTCAACACATATGGTTGACCAAAGGCGTCCCATTTTGTGTCCATAGTTTTTAGTTCATATGAGATGCTGCCTAATGCGCCGATGATAGCGTCGACTCTGCCGTGAAGTAGCAGACGAATACCTTGATTGTAGTTATTTACGCTCACTTTAGTGATGTTTACGTCAGAATCAAATTCGCTTGAGTAGTGTGCGTTTCTTATCGTCGCGACTTTTTTCCCGTGAAGATCGGTGAGTGAGCGAATCGTGAATTCCGGTCTCGCGACAATCACATTACTATCAGTAAATATTTTGGCGATGTTGACTACTTTTCCTTTGAGCCGCTTATTGGGATAGAGCATCGAAATGTCTGCAGTCCCTGATTCGAGTTCAAGTAAAATTCTTGGGTAGGGTTTTAAGGTATTGACGTAAGGGAGTTGGGCATTATCGGCGATGGCATTGGCAATATCATACAAAAGGCCTGATGGCTGGTTATGTTCGTTTTTAAAGCCGACAGGGACTAACTCAACCGTGGATATCTTGAGAGTTTTTGCCTGTGTGATAGTGGGCATCGTGAAAAACAGCGCTGCTATCAACAAGGAAAAAACGCTTCTAGAGCACGCCTTAAAATGGTTATTAACAATAGAAGAAAGTCCAATAATCATTACTTGATAAGCTCGATAGGTAACCAATACTTTAAGCATAGCCCGTGAAGAACTCTAATCACATCGTATCAATCCACATGACAGAGATTACTCTTAGATTTGTCATTTTTAGTGGGCTATTCCACTGATGCCACAAAATGAATGACTCATCGTTTCTTTAACTTCAGTAAAAGGGTCATAATCGAGCGTTAAAACAACGATTGAGTAGGCTCAGAAGCTTACCTCTTACTAACAGTTCAACGCTCGAGCTGTTAGTAAGTTTCCTCCCGATATTAGCTGAAATTTGCTTTGCCGCTCTATCTAAATGCGGTTGTATAGCAGCCGCTCTCGACGGACAACCGATATGCAGCCATAACTAGGAAAAGTCATGCAGTTGGAAGAAGAAAATTATTATTTACGTTCACTAGAATTGAGTGATTGCGAGCAGTTTTATGCTTGGTCTTGCGATCGAAAAGTGACAATACACAGTCTCTCCTCGTATGCATACCCACAATCAAGATCTGATATTACGACATGGCTTTTGACGATTAATTCAGATAACAATAATGTTTCATTCGGTATTTGCTCTAAAGAAAATGATCAGTTGATTGGCTATTCCGGTATTTCCTCGATTAGTACATTAAATCGAAGCGGAGAATACTTCATTCTGATTGGTAACAAGGAATTCTGGGGGCAGGGAATAGGAACTCTGGTGACCAAGTTAGTCACTCACTATGCTATTCAAACTCTAGGTTTACATCGAGTGCAATTAACCGCAAGTGTTCTTAACAAAGGTGCTATCAGAGCATATGCTAAAGCGGGTTTTAAACACGAAGGGGCGTTGTTGCCCAAATCGATTGAACCTTTTTCCATCCTTACGATCTGATCTTTTGAGAATGATTGTTGGGATACAAAAATGGGTAAGTCGAAAGCTAAAATCACGAACTGGAGAGCATACAACCAAGCACTCTGTCAGCGTGGCGGGGTTACTTTTTGGATTGACGATTCAGCGGTGAAAGCCTGGAAATGTATGACCCATCACGGCAAGAGAGGTCGAGGGTTTCAATACACCGACACGGCGATTGAAACCGCCCTAATGATAAAAGGTATCTTCTCTCTCCCGCTTCGT
>NZ_JAKJTA010000020.1:0-73633 GCF_050337555.1 Vibrio profundum | reverse complement strand
GTAATAATGGCGCGCTCGGAAGGATTCGAACCTTCGACCGCCTGGTTCGTAGCCAGGTACTCTATCCAGCTGAGCTACGAGCGCGCAGGGTGTTAACTATAAATAGTTAACTTTTTAATAAGTGGCGCGTCCTGGAGGATTCGAACCTCCGACCGCCTGGTTCGTAGCCAGGTACTCTATCCAGCTGAGCTAAGGACGCACGGTGTTCAGACAATGYCTAAACGTTTTGTAATAATGGCGCGCTCGGAAGGATTCGAACCTTCGACCGCCTGGTTCGTAGCCAGGTACTCTATCCAGCTGAGCTACGAGCGCGCTGAGGTTGTGAACTATATCACAACTTTTTCAATTTGAAACAAAAAATTGACGAAAGCCAATTGAATGGCGGTGAGGGAGGGATTCGAACCCTCGATACGGCTATAAACCGTATACTCCCTTAGCAGGGGAGCGCCTTCAGCCTCTCGGCCACCTCACCACTTTTCAAATCAATGCTATGGCGCGTCCTGGAGGATTCGAACCTCCGACCGCCTGGTTCGTAGCCAGGTACTCTATCCAGCTGAGCTAAGGACGCGCATTTGCCTATTTCTAAGCGTCGCAAGAATGGCGGTGAGGGAGGGATTCGAACCCTCGATACGGCTATAAACCGTATACTCCCTTAGCAGGGGAGCGCCTTCAGCCTCTCGGCCACCTCACCGTCTTGCGGAGGCACATATTACGATTTACCGAAAATATGTCAAACCTTTTTTTGGAAAAAAACCACAAAAACCAATCAACTGCCGCAGTTTTGTACAAAGCGATGAAAAAATGCACTTTTAAGCATTGAGGAGGGAATTTCAGGCAAAAAAAAAGCTAGCGTTTTCGCTAGCTTTCTACAATTTAGTAATTGTCTGGTGCAACGTTGTCGTTGCCTTTTTCTGCCTGAATACGCATGTAAATTTCTTCACGGTGAACAGACACTTCTTTCGGAGCATTCACACCAATACGTACTTGGTTACCTTTCACGCCCAGTACTGTGACTGTGACTTCATCTCCGATCATAAGTGTTTCGCCCACACGGCGAGTCAAAATTAGCATTCTTTGCTCCTTGAGTGATCTCTGTCTTTACTTGCTACGAAATTATTACCCATCAAAAGGAATATTTCGTAATCAGTCTAATTGGGGGTATCTACCCTAATAACACGCGCTTTTGATGAATTTCGAGCATTTCACTTGGCGTAATGTACGAATCATGAAGCAAGTTCGCTGCTTTGTCGATAGATTCCATTGATAAAAACAACATTAATGAACGATCCTGGATATCAAAGTGCCCTACTTCAATACTATATGGCGTAAGTAATTCACATGATAGTTCATACAGCTCATTCGCCCGAGTGCCCACTAGCGTCAATACGCTGATCGGCTCAACACCGCTGATCTTATTATCAAACAAAATGTTGAGTTTCGCATATTGTTCCTGATTAATAATAATACAGCTTTGCTGCTCTTCCTTAATTGTGCTCCAAATTTGAATACCCAACATGTGACATTGCTGGAGAACACTCGAAATTTGACCATATTGGAAAGAAACACGTACAAGGTTACGCTGAATAGCCACTCCACAAACTGGATTGTGACATTCTTCACCTTTAACTAGACTGCCTGGACCTGAATCAAACGTAGACAGCACCCGCAAAGGCACACCATTTTGTCGGGCATATTGCACACAAGGAAGATGAAGCACCTTAGCGCCTTTCCGTGCCATTTCTTCCATCGTTGGAAAATCAATAGCCTCTAACTTCTTGGCTGTTTTGACCACGCGTGGATCACACGTATATACACCATCAACGTCGGTAAATATCTGGCATTCGTCTGCGTTAAGCGCACCCGCTAGTGTCACTGCGGTGGTATCTGAACCTCCTCGGCCCAATGTGGTGATATCACCTGATTCACTCACACCTTGAAAACCTGCAACTATGACTATCTGTTCTTGGGACAGAAGTTCATCGATTTTCGCAGTGTTGATATGTCGAATCGTCGCGTCATTGTATTGATTATTCGTTACAATACCCGCCTGCCTCCCAGTGAGCGAACTGGCCACATGTCCCAGCTTATTTAGAGTCATCGCCAACAAGGCCATAGACATTTGCTCACCAGCAGAAAGCAAAACATCAAGTTCTCGAGCTGAAGGTACCTCATCAACTTGATGCGCTAAATCCATCAATCGATTCGTTTCTCCAGACATGGCCGAAACCACAACAACAACTTGATTACCATCATTCTTCGCATTAATGATGTGCTTGGCGACAGTGTGGATTCGTTCTATCGACCCCACAGAGGTCCCACCAAACTTTTGCACGATAAGAGGCTTTTTCACCAGTCTTCACCTTCCCGAGAGCTCAGTCTCATTGGCACTGCTTGATTCCAATACAGGACATCTAGGCAGTGATTAAAATGACAAAACCAAGTCACTGCATTGTCGATATTACCCTCTCGAACGGCAGAACTTGGTTTCACTTTTTTATAAGCACCTTACCTTACTTGGCGAAGTGCTTTTTCAAATTGTTTACAGCTTTTCTTCAATCCAGCTTTCTACGCTTGCCAATGCTGCTGGCAGAGCCGCCGAATCCGTGCCGCCAGCTTGAGCCATATCTGGGCGGCCACCACCTTTACCACCAACTTGCTGGGCAACCATATTCACGAGCTCACCAGCCTTCACTTTTCCAGTAAGGTCTTTAGTCACGCCTGCAATCAGACCAACTTTATCGCCAGACACATTGCCTAACATGATGATGCCGCTACCTAGCTGGTTCTTCAATTCGTCAACCATACCGCGCAGCGCTTTGTTGTCTGCACCATCCAGCTGAGCAACCAGTACGTTCACACCAGAAATCTGCTTAGTTTTACTGGTTAAGCTTGCACCCGCCTGCGCTGAAAGTTTCTCTTTAAGCTGAGAAATTTCTTTTTCCAACGTTTTGGTTTTGGCTGCAGCGTCAGTCAAACGTGCTTCATATTTGCCTTGCTGCGCATCTAATGCATCTAATGCCGCTTCGCCGGTGACTGCTTCAATACGGCGAACACCTGCTGCAATACCGCCTTCAGACGTCACTTTAAACAAGCCGATATCACCCGTGTTCTCAGCGTGAATACCGCCACATAATTCAGTCGAAAAATCGCCCATCGACAAAACTCGGACTTCATCGTCATACTTCTCACCAAACAAGGCCATTGCGCCTTTTTGTTTAGCCGACTCAATATCCATCACGTTGGTTTCTATCACGTGGTTACGACGAACCTCCGCGTTCACAAGACGTTCCACTTGCTTCAACTCAGCCGGTGTCACGGCTTCCAAATGAGAGAAGTCAAAACGCAAATTTTCCGCTTTCACTAGCGAGCCTTTCTGCGCTACGTGCTCGCCCAGTACTTGGCGTAATGCTGCGTGCAATAAGTGCGTGGCAGAGTGGTTAAGAGAAATCGCTGCACGGCGCTGCGCATCAACGTTCGCTTCAACTTCATCGCCTGCGGCCAATACGCCTTCAACTAACTCACCATGGTGAGCAATTGCGTTACCTAACTTTTGCGTATCTTCGACTTTGAATACGCCAGTGGTCGTCTTCAACATACCAGCGTCACCACATTGACCGCCCGACTCCGCGTAAAATGGAGTTTCAGACAAGACAACAATCGCTTTATCACCCGCTGATAGCGTCTCAACTTTTTCGCCTTCAACAAATATTTCAGCGACTTTGCTGCGATCTTGCGTGCCAGTGTAGCCAGAGAACACAGTGTCAGTGTCCGCTTTAATTACCGCGTTATAATCTGTACCAAATTGCCCCGCTTCACGAGCACGTTGGCGCTGCGCTTCCATTGCTTGCTCAAAACCTTGCTCATCAATGCTGAACTCACGCTCGCGCGCAACATCATTGGTTAAATCCGCAGGGAAGCCGTACGTATCATAAAGCTTGAAGACTGTTTCACCATCCAACACTTTACCGTCTAGATTATCGAGCGCCTCGCTTAGAATTGTCATGCCACGCTCAAGAGTACGTCCGAAGTTCTCTTCTTCAATACGCAGAATCTTTTCAACCAGTTGCTGCTGATTTTTCAGCTCTTCGCCAGCCGTACCCATCACTTCAATCAGAACACCAACCAACTTATAGAAGAAAGCACCTTGAGCGCCTAGTTTGTTGCCATGACGAACCGCGCGGCGAATGATACGACGCAACACATAACCACGACCTTCATTTGACGGCATCACGCCATCAACGATAAGGAAAGCACATGAGCGAATATGGTCGGCGACCACACGAAGTGACTGATTCGATAAATCTTGGTGACCCGTAATCTCAGAAACTGCCTTGATTAAGGTTTGGAACACATCGATTTCATAGTTAGAATGCACGCCCTGCATAATCGCAGAAATACGCTCGATGCCCATTCCCGTATCTACAGACGGTTTTGGCAACGGCTCCATCGTGCCATCGGCATGACGGTTGAACTGCATGAATACATTGTTCCAGATTTCGATAAAGCGATCGCCATCTTCTTCTGGCGTGCCAGGGCGGCCGCCCCAAATGTGCTCGCCGTGATCATAGAAAATTTCAGTACAAGGACCGCAAGGACCAGTGTCACCCATTTGCCAGAAGTTATCCGACTCGTATGGCTTACCGCCTTTTTTGTCACCAATACGTACGATGCGATCAGCGGGAACACCCATCGTTTTGTTCCAAAGATCAAACGCTTCATCATCAGTGTGATAAACCGTCACCAATAGGCGATCAGTTGGCAGTTTCAATACTTGAGTCAAAAACTCCCAAGCAAACGCGATCGCGTCTTGCTTAAAGTAATCGCCAAAACTGAAGTTACCCATCATTTCAAAAAAAGTATGGTGACGAGCAGTAAAACCAACGTTCTCTAAATCGTTGTGCTTACCACCAGCACGTACACAGCGCTGAGCCGTCGTCGCTCGGGTATAAGCACGCTTTTCTAAACCAAGAAAGCAATCTTTAAATTGGTTCATACCCGCATTAGTAAACAGCAAGGTTGGATCATTCGCTGGCACTAATGATGAACTGTCTACAATTTGGTGTCCTTTGCTTTCAAAGAACTTAAGGAACGCGTTACGAACCTCGTCGGTGCTCATGTACATGCAGCTCTTCCTGAAATTTGTCAAATAGTCGAATAAAATTTGTCGTATTGTAGATCATGGTTACGACTTCGACTAGTTTTCTTAGCCAAAAGCTATAAAGTCATCCGGAAGGGCGCATTGTGGGTAACGAAAAACAAGGTTAAGTAAATGCCTACGCTAGGCGAATTTAACGAGGGGGCGGAAGGAAAATACGTAACTCTTAGTGGTTACAAGTGCGTATACATACAAAACACAATAATACAGAGTTTAGGACAGTCTCCGATACATCGTATAAATGTGAGAACTCATCGATTTCGATGCTCGTTAGCCAGCCAAAGCGTATTTGATTTGTTCGAAATCAAAACCACGATACTGGAGATATCGAACACGCTTGGCGTACTCTTTAGGATCAGCGGCGCGAATACCTTTGTATTTTTTCTCTGCCGCTAGCTTCGCTAATTCGAACCAATCCTGTGGTTCTTCCTCTAAAGCCTCCGCTATCACCGAATCTGCTACTTTCTTCATCGACAGCTCTTGCTTAATACGCCGCAGCCCATGTCCTTTATAAACATGCTGGCGAACTTGGCTTTTGGCAAAACGAAGATCGTCAAGGTAATGATGTTCAGAGCAAAAGTTTAACGCATCATCGATTTCATCATCAGGGTAACCTTTCTGGCGCAATTTCTGGCGCAATTCATATTCACCATGATCACGGTGACTCAAGCTATGCAATGCTGACTCTCGACAAGAAAAGGTAGGCTTAGAACCAAGGGGTTTCATCGATGTTTCCATAACAACCACCAGCTGATGGTAATTTCAGGTAGAAAAAAGCCCCGCGAAGCAGGGCTAACAATAAATTGGATTTAGAGATTAAAGCTGTTCTTTTTGTGCAGACTTAGAGGCCTTCGCCGCTTTATCTACTTTCTCTGCTTTTGGTTCAGCGCTCGCTTCTTCCGGCTGGGTTGGCGTTAATAACAGTTCGCGCAACTTACTATCAATAGCTTGTGCAGCGGTTGGATTTTCACGCAAGAACTTGCATGCGTTCGCTTTACCTTGGCCGATCTTATCGCCATTGTAGCTATACCAAGCGCCTGCCTTTTCAACCAACTTATTCTTCACACCCAAATCAATCAATTCACCATTGCGGTTAAAACCTTGGCCGTAAAGGATTTGTGTTTCAGCTTGCTTAAATGGTGCTGCAATTTTGTTTTTCACTACTTTGATGCGAGTCTCGTTACCAACAACTTCATCGCCTTCCTTGATAGAGCCTGTACGGCGAATATCCAAGCGGACTGACGCGTAGAACTTCAGAGCGTTACCACCCGTTGTCGTTTCTGGGTTGCCGAACATCACACCAATTTTCATACGAATTTGGTTAATGAAGATACACATACAGTTCGACTGCTTCAGGTTACCCGTAAGCTTACGCATTGCTTGGCTGAGCATACGAGCTTGAAGCCCCATATGACTATCGCCCATCTCACCTTCAATTTCCGCTTTTGGTGTTAACGCGGCAACGGAATCGATAACCATGACGTCAATAGCACCTGAACGAGCCAAAGCATCACAGATTTCCAATGCTTGTTCGCCTGTATCTGGCTGCGAGACAAGTAGAGCGTCAATATCCACCCCAAGTTTACCTGCGTAAACTGGGTCTAACGCGTGCTCTGCATCGATAAAGGCACAAGTTTTACCTTCACGTTGCGCCGCCGCAATCAGCTCAAGAGTTAACGTTGTTTTACCTGAAGATTCTGGACCGTACACTTCAACAATACGTCCCATTGGCAGGCCGCCAGCGCCCAGCGCAATATCCAGAGAAAGTGAGCCAGTCGAAATGGTTTCCACATCCATAGTGCGATTGTCACCCAAACGCATGATCGAACCTTTACCAAATTGCTTTTCGATTTGGCCTAAAGCGGCAGCTAGCGCTTTTTGTTTATTTTCGTCCATCACTTTCTCCAATAATCCGCCCGTCAGATACGGTAATCAATTCTGCTGGCTATTTATTCCAGCTTCTGAAACTTATTATACTGTTAATCCATACAGTGTCCACTGTATAAAACAAAACTTTTTGCACTTATTTATAAAATGCAAACTATCTCTTTGTTTAGTCGTTTATTCTTGGTTCAAGTAATGATCGCGCAAAACTTCAAGCGCGCAGTACACTGCTTTCTGGCGCACCTGAGACCGATCGCCAGCAAAATGTTGGGTCATGGTATACGACCAACCTAAACTATCCGCCCATGCGAAACACACCATGCCAACGGGTTTATCTTGACTGCCTCCCCCCGGACCGGCCACGCCACTAATCGCTACGGTTGTAGTCGCTTTCGAACAACGTAAAGCTCCATGAGCCATCTCAACAACAACAGCCTCACTCACCGCACCGTGTGTGGCTAACACGTCAGCATTCACTGCCAACATTTCCATTTTAGCCTCATTGCTGTACGTAACAAACGCGCGGTCAAACCAAGCAGAGCTCCCTGCCGTCTCGGTAATCGCCATCGCAACACCGCCACCAGTACACGACTCTGCGGTTGCCAACACGAGCTGATGCTCTAACAATAATTGCCCTAGCTCTGCGCTGAGCCTGTCTAAACATTCCATAGCTGAAAAACCTCTTTGTGCCTTTTCGCGTGAAAGGGTTTCACGTATCCTAAGCCGCTATAGAAATAAACGAAAGAGCGCAACCGTGAAAGCCGAGCAAAAACACACCCCCATGATGCAGCAATACATGAAATTGAAAGCAGAAAACCCTGAAATTTTGCTTTTCTACCGCATGGGGGATTTCTACGAGCTTTTCCACGATGATGCCAAGCGCGCTTCGCAACTATTAGATATTTCGCTAACTAAACGAGGTTCCTCTGCGGGTGAACCCATTCCTATGGCGGGTGTCCCTTATCATGCCGTCGAAGGCTATTTAGCTAAGCTAGTGCAACTTGGCGAGTCGGTTGCAATTTGTGAACAAATAGGCGACCCAGCGACCAGTAAGGGCCCAGTTGAGCGCAAAGTTGTGCGCATCGTCACTCCTGGCACAGTGACTGATGAAGCCTTACTCAGTGAGCGCGTAGATAACCTTATTGCAGCTATCTACCATCACAATGGGCAGTTTGGCTACGCGACTTTAGACGTCACTTCAGGCCGCTTTCAACTGAGTGAGCCACAAGATGAAGAAGCCATGTCGGCGGAGCTGCAACGCACGTCTCCAACTGAGCTGTTGTTTCCTGAAGATTTTGAGCCTGTGCACCTAATGGCGCAGAGGCAAGGTAACCGCCGCCGCCCTATTTGGGAGTTTGAATTAGATACCGCCAAGCAGCAATTGAATCAACAATTTGCCACCCGAGACCTCATTGGTTTTGGCGTAGAGCAAGCAAAACTTGGCTTATGTGCTGCGGGCTGCCTGATTCAGTATGTCAAAGATACACAAAGAACCGCACTGCCTCACATCCGCTCACTCACCTTCGATCGCCAAGATCGCTCAGTGATCTTAGACGCAGCCACTCGGCGCAATTTAGAAATCACTCAAAATCTTTCAGGTGGAATCGATAACACTGTCGCGGAAATATTAGATCATACCGCGACGCCAATGGGTAGCCGAATGCTCAAGCGGTGGTTACATCAACCAATGCGTGACATCGATACACTTAACCACCGCCTTGACGCGATTGGAGAATTAAAAGAACAAGGCCACTTTGTCGAGCTTAGCCAGAGCCTCAAACAGATTGGTGACATCGAGAGAATCATCGCCCGTTTAGCCCTGCGTAGCGCACGCCCTCGAGATATGGCTCGCTTAAGACAGGCGCTGCAACAACTGCCTGAACTGCAAGGACTTGTCAGCGACTTTGGCCACTCTTATTTGCAAAAGCTGGCTCAGTACGCATCGCCAATGGATCAAGTCTGCGAACTGCTGGAAAAGGCGATTAAAGACAATCCTCCTGTTGTGATTCGTGAGGGAGGGGTGATTGCTCCCGGTTATAGCCAAGAGCTTGATGAATGGCGAGATCTTGCTGACGGGGCGACCGAATACCTAACAAAATTGGAAGCCGATGAACGTGAGCGCCACGGTATCGATAGCTTAAAGGTGGGCTACAACGCGGTTCATGGTTTTTACATTCAAGTCAGCAAGGGTCAGAGCCACTTGGCCCCTCCTCATTATGTAAGACGCCAGACGCTAAAAAATGCTGAGCGCTACATCATCCCTGAGCTCAAAGAACATGAAGATAAGGTGCTGAGCTCAAAATCTAATGCCTTAGCGATAGAAAAAAAATTATGGGAACAGCTGTTCGATCTACTGTTACCGCATATCGAACAGCTGCAAAATCTAGCCTCAGCGCTATCACAACTCGACGTATTACAAAATATCGCCGAGCGAGCCGACACCCTAGATTATTGCCGCCCGACTCTAACAACTGAAATCGGCGTTCACATTCAAGGGGGTCGCCACCCTGTAGTCGAGCAGGTAATGAGTGACCCGTTTATTGCCAACCCAATAGAGCTCAATCAAAACCGGAAAATGCTGATTATCACTGGGCCCAATATGGGTGGTAAATCAACCTATATGCGCCAAACTGCGCTGATTGCATTACTGGCTCATATTGGCTGCTATGTTCCAGCTGAATCCGCTTCAGTCGGCTGCATTGATCGAATTTTCACCCGAATTGGTGCCTCCGATGATCTCGCCTCCGGCCGTTCAACGTTTATGGTGGAAATGACGGAAACCGCAAATATTTTACATAACGCCACTAAAAGAAGCTTAGTGCTAATGGATGAAATAGGTCGTGGTACCAGCACCTATGATGGACTGTCCCTCGCTTGGGCCAGTGCGGAATGGCTCGCCAAGCAAATTGGGGCAATGACATTGTTCGCCACTCACTATTTTGAGCTTACCGAACTGCCGAAACAATTGCCGTCTTTGGCCAACGTACATTTGGATGCCGTCGAGCACGGAGACACCGTCGTCTTTATGCATGCTGTGCAGGAAGGCGCGGCGAGCAAGTCTTATGGGCTTGCGGTTGCTGGCCTTGCGGGCGTGCCTAAAAACGTCATCAAAAATGCACGTACTAAGCTGCACCAATTGGAACAACTCAGTCAAAATGGCATCAATACGAGCAACAAAGTCGCCGTTGAGGAAAATCAGCTAAGCCTAATCCCTGAACCCAGTGAAGTTGAAACTGCGCTTGCGAATATTGATCCTAACGATCTCAGTCCAAGACAAGCACTCGATGAACTTTATCGCCTTAAAAAGCTACTATCGGACAATAGATAATCGATAATCAAAAAAATAACTAGCCAACAATCAAAAAGGCCACTCATACGAGTGGCCTTTTAAACAGTGTATTAAGCTATAACCTATTGAACAGTTAAGCTCTCTTTAATAACAATAAAGTGTTGCTATAAGGTATCTGTTATTCATCTTCTACACTGAACAGACTTTCCATATTCAAGCCTTGTTTAATCAAGATCTCGCGTAAACGGCGCAAACCTTCCACCTGAATCTGACGAACTCTTTCGCGAGTCAGGTTGATTTCTCGGCCCACTTCTTCCAGTGTTGACGGCTCATACCCCAGCAAACCAAAACGGCGTGCTAAAACTTCTTTTTGCTTAGGATTGAGTTCATCGAGCCAATGGATAAGCGACGATTTAATATCATCATCTTGAGTGGAAACTTCTGGATCGGAATTGTTAATATCAGGAATGATATCAAGCAACGCTTTTTCGCCATCACCACCGATTGGTGTATCGACGGAGCTGACTCGTTCGTTTAAGCGCAGCATTTTGCTAACATCGTCTACTGGCTTATCCAACTTCTGAGCAATTTCTTCAGCAGTAGGTTCATGATCCAGTTTTTGTGATAGCTCTCGGGCGGTACGTAAATAAATATTGAGTTCTTTGACAACATGAATCGGCAAACGAATAGTTCGAGTTTGATTCATGAGTGCGCGTTCGATGGTTTGACGGATCCACCAAGTCGCATAAGTCGAAAAGCGGAAACCACGTTCAGGATCAAACTTCTCTACCGCTCTGATCAAACCTAGGTTGCCCTCTTCAACGAGATCCAGTAGTGCAAGACCGCGGTTACTATAACGACGTGATATCTTAACCACTAACCTGAGGTTACTTTCAATCATACGCTTACGGGCTGCTTCATCTCCTCGTAGAGCACGGCGGGCATAAAGTACTTCTTCCTCCGCGGTCAAGAGTGGTGAAAAACCGATTTCGCCTAAGTACAGCTGGGTCGCGTCAAGACTTTTTGCTGATGCATCAAAGTCTTCTTTCGTTTCCTCAGTGGCTGAATTATTCGAAGTAGTACTGACTTCATCTTCATTCACGGCCGCTTCCATTGGCTCGTGATCCATGTTGAATTCGTCAACTTTAGCTGCTGTGTTGCTTATACTCATAGCGCCTCCCCCTGGCGAGCTAGCAAGACATTACTACCTTTTAATGTCGCTGTATTACTCTAAACAAGTAAATTTACGGCAAGTAGCGATTCGGATTCACCGACTTACCCTGGTAGCGAATTTCAAAGTGCAAACGAACGCTGCTCGCTCCTGAGCTGCCCATCGTTGCAATTTTTTGGCCTGCTTTTACACTTTGTCCTTCGTGTACGAGTAACCGATCGTTGTGGGCATATGCGCTAAGGTAATTATCGTTATGCTTCACTATCACTAGATTGCCATAACCTCTTAATGCATTTCCCGAGTAGACGACCGTTCCTCCGGCAGTAGAGTTTATTGATTGACCACGCCTTCCTGCGATATCAATCCCCTTATTGCCATGATCCCCAATCGAGTAGTTTTTAATGATTCTCCCTTTGGTTGGCCACAGCCAGCGAGATATCTTTTGATCTGCTACTGGGCTCGCATTTATATATTTTTTAACATTTTGTTTACTTTTAGTTTTAACATACTCCTTTGATTTGGATAGATCAACCCCGTCATCTGAGTATTTTTTAGCCTGATTTTGTTTTTTTGATAAGTTTTGATTCAGAGCTTTCTGTTTAAGTGCCTGACTCGACTGAGGTAGTACCGTGCTTTTTGTAGGGCTATACGCACGGGCGGTACCCTTTTGACCATACGACGGTGCAACGTAGGCTGGGCGCCATAGTTCTAATTTTTGACCTGGAAAAATGGTGTAGGGTTTTTTTAGATGATTGTAACTGATGATATCTTTGACATCTTTGCCTGTGATATACGAGATAAAGTAGAGAGTATCCCCTTGCTGAACTTGGTAATAACTCCCCCTATAACTACTGCGAGAAATAGAGTTGTAATCTTTCCCTATGCCGGAAACTGGTGCAGGCGAGCTAGCTGTACATGCAGCCAGCGCCCCACACATCAGAATTAGACAGGTACTACGCGACCAGTAATTCATTATCCCTCAAGCTAAGTCTCCCGCAACCAAAGGTACAAAGCGAACCGTTTCAACAACTTCCGTTATGAACTCGCTTTCTTTACGCGTAATTTTGAGTAAGCGCTGCTCTGTTTCTCCAACTGGTATCACCAGTTTCCCGCCAATACTCAGCTGCTCTAACAAAGCTTGTGGTACAGATTCTGCCGCGGCAGTAACTAGAATGGCGTCAAAAGGGGCTTTCGCAGCCCAGCCTAGCCACCCATCGCCGTGTTTAGTCGATACATTGTAAATATCCAATTGTTTTAATCGACGCTTCGCTTCCCACTGCAACGACTTAATTCTCTCGATAGAGTAAACATGCTCGACTAATTGAGCCAGCACAGCAGTTTGAAAGCCGGAACCGGTTCCGATTTCCAACACTTTACTCTGTGGATATAAATCAAGGATCTCCGTCATTTTTGCCACGATATAGGGCTGGGAAATTGTTTGCCCCTGTCCAATCGGTAACGCATTATTATCATAGGCCTGATGAACCATAGCCTGTGACACAAAACATTCTCTAGGTAGACTGTAAATCGCTTCAAGTACTTGGGGATCTTGAATACCACTGGTGACAAGAAATTGTTTCAATTTGTCAGCATGTGGGTTCGTCATGATTATGATTCCTTTAGCCAGTGTTCCATCGTTCGAATTGATTCATGGGCAGTGAGATCCACCTGCAAAGGCGTCAGTGAAACCCGGCCATGTTCAATGGCAAAGAAATCGGTGCCCTCTCCGGCATCTTGCTCTTTCCCAGGGGGGCCTAACCAATATATATCATGACCTCTCGGGTCAACTTGCCGAATCATACTTTCCGCATGATGACGAGCGCCAAGCCGAGTCACTTCAATCGGCCCTAGTTGTTCGAAAGGTAAATCAGGAACATTGACATTGAGTAGTCGATTGGTGGGAACAGGACGGTCACGATGTTGGTAGACCAGTCTTTTCGCCAACTTTGCTGCAGAAGAAAAATTCTGTTTACCCACTAACGAAAACGCAATCGACTGAACGCCAAGAAAGTGACCTTCCATCGCGGCAGCCACGGTCCCAGAATAGAGGACATCATCCCCTAAATTCGCACCGTGGTTGATCCCAGTCAGTAATATGTCTGGCAACTCATTTCTCATCAATTCATTTAGCGCAAAATGCACGCAATCTGTCGGCGTGCCCTGAACAGAATAAACCTTCGGCTCGATTTCATTGACACGCAGTGGATGCTCTAAGGTCAATGAATTCGATGCACCGCTACGATTGCGATCTGGTGCGACAATGGTGATATCCGCGATATCTTCAAGCTCGGCAGCTAAAGTGCGAATCCCTTCGGCATGCACCCCATCATCATTACTGAGTAAGATTTTTAATTTTCTATCCGCCATTTAGTATACGCGTTCCACTTTTTGTTCTTGAACAAGCTCTCGAATAATAGATGTTGCAAAGTTACCCGCATCAAGAGAGAAAGTCAGTGTGATTTCACTTTGCTCAGCTTGCCATTGTAACCCGTTAGGGTGCAAAGCAATGGTACGTCTGTCATGACGCATGCGATTACCACGGATAAGAGCCATAAGATCGGGTTCAGCGTCGAGGTGGATTTGCTCCAATTGTTGTGCCTGTGCTTGTGTCGGTAGCGCATTATCACCCGCTAATGCGGCGGTGAGCTGAACTTTGCCCTTTGAAAGCAGCTCGTTTTGGGCAACAACATTCTCCACATCCACATCTGAAAGTGTAGCGTCCAACTGAAGCATATCGCCAACAATGGCCTGATTAAAGCATGCTTTTTCAATCCGATCCGACACTATGCAATTAAATATCCAAGAGCGAGCAGCGGATAAATACATACTGCGCTTGTTTGCATTGCGGGTACGCACGTTGTCACGTCCCCAGCGGCGTGCCTCTTCAATATTATTGCCATCATTGCCAAAACGCTGACTACCAAAATAATTCGGGACGCCCATTTGTTCTATTTTGCTCAAACGCTCAATCACGGATTCCATATCGCTCACTTCCGCTAAGGTGACCACAAAGTCATTGCCGACTAAGTCTCCTGGGCGGAGTTTCTTTCCATGCCAATTGGTACCGATAATCTCAATGCTAGAATATTGAGCCAAAAACGCCGAAAAGTCCGGCTCTTCTCCACTTGGTAAACGGACGCTAAACCACTGTTCTGTAATCGCGTGGCGATCCTTCAACCCCGCCCAGCTGACATCTTTTGATTTGACGCCGCAAGCCTTCGCCAGTTCATTGGCAACAAATGTGGTGTTTTCGCCTGTTTTACGAATGTGCACCATCAAATGTTCGCCGTGGCCGTCAAACTCAAAACCCAGTTTCTCTCGAACTTGAAAATGCTGTGGCTGCAATTTAATTTTTGCTGTTGCGCTCGGCTTACCATGTAGGTAAGCCATTGAAGATAATATATCTGACATTAATTTTTCCATGTACCTTAATAGGGTTAGCGCTGAATAAGCAGAACGACAGCTTCTGTCGCGATGCCTTCTTTTCTACCAGTGAAACCGAGCTTTTCTGTGGTTGTCGCTTTTACGTTGACATTACCGATATCTGTGGCCAAATCTTCAGCAATGACCTTTTGCATCTCTTGAATATAAGGTGCCATTTTTGGCGCCTGAGCAACGATGGTGATATCTGCGTTACCTAATACGTAGCCCTTTTCCTGAACTTGGCGGTACACTTCTCGAAGCAACTTACGGCTATCCACACCCTTCCAAGTGTCGTCGGTATCTGGAAAATGACGACCAATATCTCCTGCGGCTATCGCTCCCAGTAGTGCATCACATAGAGCGTGTAGCGCCACATCACCGTCAGAGTGCGCCAACAAGCCTTGCTCATAAGGGACATCAACCCCGCCAATAATCACTGGACCTTCGCCACCAAATTTATGGACATCAAAGCCGTGGCCAATCCGCATCATGCTATATCCTTTCGATTTAACTGATTGTCTGTATTCAAACTGTCTGCACTGGGCGAACTGTTTTCTTTACGTAAATAGTATGCCGCGAGATCTAAATCTTCCGGCTGAGTAATTTTAATATTACTGGACCGCCCAGACACTAAGGCGGGCGAGTACCCAGCCCATTCAAGTGCGGACGCTTCATCAGTAATGGTAGTCGACGCTTTTAACGCATCCGACAAGGCCGCCAACAGTTGACTGGTTTGAAACATTTGCGGTGTCAGTGCGTGCCACAGATTGGCTCGCTCAACCGTATGGTCTATATGCAGAGTCACATCGGAGCGCTTCATCGTATCTTTCACTCGGCTAGCCAATATTGCGCCGACAGGATGATTCACAGCGCTCTCAATTAAGCGTTCAATATCATCTAGCTGCACGCAAGGACGCGCGGCATCATGGACCATCACCCAAGTGGGAGCGTCCTCGCTTATTAGGTATTGCAATGCGGAAAGTACTGAGTCTGCGCGCTCTTTTCCACCTGCCACTCTCACCACTTCCGGCTGCTTTGCCAAAGGTAGATTGTCGTAATATGGGTCATCCTCAGAAATGGCGACAACGACACGCTTGATGGCTGGATGAGATAAAAGTTTCGCGATGGTATGTTCGAGAACCGTGCTACCTGCAATGGATAAGTACTGTTTCGGCCGATCCGCTTGCATCCGACTTCCGACTCCTGCTGCTGGAACAATCGCCACTATCGATGGCTCAGTTATCATAAGATTTGGCTCCATCTTTAAGTCTATAAAATGTTTCCCCTTCCTTGATCATGCCGAGCTCATGACGAGCTCTTTCTTCTATCGCATCCAAGCCTTGGCGCAGGTCATTTATTTCAGCAAACATTTCTTCGTTACGAGTACGCAACGTCAGATTAACCTTCTGCTGGGCAGTTATCTCACTGCTCACCAGCCGATATTCAGAAATTCCATTCTTCCCCCACCACAAGGTGTATTGCAGCCAACCAAGCAGCAAAACTAAGGTTAAGGTAAAAATTCGCATCGCACTGTGTCTACTCTGGGAAATTGGGCAACATATATATCATAATCGCATAAATCTCGCGATATCGGATATCTTCCTGTCAGTAAAGCGTGAAATAGCTAGCGGAGCGTCAAGTAGGCGAGCAAGCCAAAACCCAACAACAAACGATAAATGACAAACGGCGTCATACCAGTACGCTGAATCAACTTTAGAAAAGCATGAATACACAAGTAAGCGCTCACAAAAGACGTCGCGATTCCAATGAGTAGAAAGCCAACATGTACAGGTTCACCACTGGTTACTAGTTTAAGACCTAGATACCCACCCGCTAACAAGATGATAGGGATCGACATTAAAAACGAGAATCGCGCCGCGGCCTCTCTCGTGAATCCAAGATGCAACGCTGCCGTCATTGTTATCCCTGAGCGAGATGTCCCTGGAATCATCGCAATCGCTTGAGCCACACCGATAAACAGTGATTTTCTCCAATCTGCTTGATATTCATCATCCTCAAGCGATGAGTGCTTGTCCACGTACCATAGTAACAAGCCAAACACTATGGTCGTAACGGCAATGACCCACACACTGCGCAAATAGAGTTCAACTATGTCCTTCGCGAAATAGCCAAACAAACAAGCAGGTATAGTCGCGAGAATAATCATGGTTGCCAGCTTAGCTTCCTTGGTCCTTTCCCCGCCCGCAAGCGCTTTAAAGAACGCCACAAGAAGTGAGAGCACCTCTTGCCGAAAATAGAGGACCACCGCTACCAATGTACCAACATGAACGGCGACATCAAACGCTAGACCTTGATCTTGCCAGCCCAGAATGGCCGACGGTAAGATCAAATGAGCGGAGCTTGAAATAGGCAAAAATTCGGTAAGACCTTGGATCAAAGCTAGGTAAAATGCTTCCATATAGCCCATGTTATCCCTCTTTATTTTCTGCGGCAGTGGTTATTTTCGTAACTATTTCTGCCTCACAATGTCTACATAGCCACTTTCAGCGTAGCTATCACTCAGCAGCGCTACCTAGATAGCTTTCGGTACCTAGATGACTTTCTGTACCTCGGGGCTCTCTGCCGATATCGCTCTGGTCCTTATAATTCAAACCATGTTTCGATGGGCTTCAATACACTCAAATTATTCGCTTGCTGCCAAATCTGGCGAATGTTGCGGCCATCGGCTGGAATAACTCGCTCAGGACACAGCTCATACAAAGGCTGAATCACAAAAGGATATTTATAAATATCGTCTCGGGGAAGTTGTGGGCTGTGTTGTGAAACTTGTTCGCCAAATAAAATCAAATCGAGATCCAGCGTTCTATCTTGAAACTTAGCGCTGTTCTGGGGCCTTCCCCAATCACATTCGATGTGCTTTAACTGCTCGGCAAATGTCTGTAAGGGTAAGTCTGTCTGTATTTCCACGACAAAGTTGTAAAACGAGTCACCGAAAAATCCTATCGGATCGGATTCATAAATGGTAGACGCTCGTACGTTTGAGCCAAGTTTTGATAACTCTTTGACTGCTACTTCAGAATGCTTACAACGATCAATGTTCGATCCCACTCCAATATAGGCTGTGATCATAAGTGGCCTCGTTCAATGACGACACCCACTCCTTTCGCCTGTGCAACGGCTCTCGGCTTAGTTAATCGAATACGCACCCAAGGCACTGAGAATTGAGTCATGATTTGCTGAGCAACTTCTTCTGCCACGCGTTCTACCAACTCAAAACGACCAGTTTCAATATGAGAAAGCACCATTTGGCTCACTTTTGAATAATCAAGCGCATCAGCTACGTCATCGCTACTCCCTGCAGCGCGATTGTCATGCGCCATTTCGATATCTAAGACAAGCTTTTGCTTAATTTGTTTTTCCCAATCGTAAACGCCGATGGTAGTGAAGACTTCCAGTTGTTCGATAAATACTTTGTCCATTGCCAATACTACTCTTATAAAAGGTGACACTTAGGGTGAGAAAAAATTCGTACTAATGGTACTAATCGCGATATCATACCATTAGATGACCCTAGAGCATTAACTTCAATCGGTACGAACTCCATGACTTCCTTAACACTTGTGATGATCATTTTTGCCTACCTACTAGGCTCAATCTCGAGTGCGGTATTGGTTTGCCGATTAATGTCGTTGCCAGACCCTCGTCAGACGGGCTCACATAATCCAGGCGCGACCAATGTACTTCGAATTGGCGGTAAAAAAGCGGCCACATACGTGCTGCTCTTTGACATGCTCAAAGGAACGATTCCGGTCTGGGGCAGTTATTATCTTGGCATTGACTCGATTATGCTCGGTGTCGTCTCCATCGCCGCCTGCTTAGGGCATATGTACCCAATATTTTTCCACTTTAAAGGCGGAAAAGGCGTCGCGACTGCGCTTGGCTCTGTTGCGCCAATTGGTTTGGGCTTAACGAGCCTCATCGTGGCCACATGGGTGGCGATCGTAGTGATTTTCCGTTATTCCTCTTTAGCGGCCATTGTGACGGTACTACTCACTCCTTTATATACTTGGATGATAAAGCCACATTACACGTTACCCGTCGCTATGTTGTGCTGCCTAATAGTGTTAAGACACCACCAAAACATTCGCCGCTTACTACAAGGCACAGAGCCTAAAATTGGCGAAAAAACCCCAGACCAATAACCAATTAGCAATTAGCAATTAGCAATTAGCAATAGCGTAAACAAATAGAGTTCAAAACAAAAAACGGTCGCATAAGCGACCGTTTTAGCATTTAACATTAACGACTACTTCGCAATCGGTGGAAGCTCATCAATCGGCCAACGCGGGCGAACGTGAATGGCTAAATCAGCCGTTTCACCGCCTTTCAAACGCTGCATACCCGCATAAGCAATCATAGCGCCGTTATCAGTACAAAATTCAGTGCGCGGGTAATAGATTTCCCCTCCAACACTGTTGGCTAACTTTTCCAAGGATTGTCTTAGCTGTTTATTAGCACTAACGCCGCCAGCAATAACAATGCGCTTCATCCCCGTTTGTTGCAGGGCTCGTTTACACTTGATAACCAAGGTATCGCACACGGCTTCTTGAAACGCATAAGCAATATCAGCGCGCGTTTGCTCATCGTCGTCTTGTGCTGCAATGGTGTTGGCAGTAAAAGTCTTGAGTCCTGAAAAGCTCATATCAAGGCCTGGGCGATCTGTCATTGGTCTCGGGAATTTGAAACGGCCCGGAGTCCCCTTCTCTGCGAGTCGAGACAAAATAGGGCCGCCTGGATAATCCAAGCCCATCAATTTGGCTGTTTTATCGAAGGCTTCCCCTGCTGCATCATCAATCGATTCACCCAGAATGGCGTATTCACCAATCCCTTTGACTTCAACTAACATGGTATGCCCACCCGATACCAAAAGAGCAACAAATGGGAACGGTGGAGGGTTGTCTTCCAGCATAGGGGCGAGCAAATGCCCTTCCATATGATGGACTGGGATCGCAGGTACACCCCAAGCGTAAGCAATACTGCGGCCAATCGATGCGCCAACCATCAGTGCACCAACTAATCCCGGTCCTGCAGTATAGGCAATACCATCAATGTCTTTTGAGGTTAAGTTCGCCTCAGCAAGCGCCGCTTTGATCAGCGGAATGGTTTTCTTTACATGATCACGAGAGGCTAGCTCTGGCACCACACCACCATAATCAGCGTGCAATTTGATCTGGCTATATAGTTGATGAGAAAGAAGTCCTTGCTCATCATCATAAATTGCAATGCCTGTCTCATCGCAAGAGGTTTCAATGCCAATAATGCGCATATATTTCCTAGTCGGCTGTGCCTAATATTTGAAATTGCCGCAATCTTACCTCGCATCGTTCCAGCAAACAAATTTTGTACAGACTATAATCGACAAAGTGCTTTACAAAGTAACTAGGATCGGATTAAAATTCCGCACCATTTTTGATCTAGCTGGTGAGCGACCAATCAAAGCACACTATGGTGTTTGATTTTAGTCCACAGATGCCAGCATTAACGAATAACCCCTGAGGTGAAAGGCATATGCCAGTAGTTAAAGTACGTGAAAACGAACCGTTCGACGTTGCTCTACGTCGTTTTAAGCGCTCTTGCGAAAAAGCAGGTATTCTTTCTGAAGTGCGTCGTCGTGAGCACTATGAAAAACCAACTACAGTTCGCAAACGCGCTAAAGCAGCAGCTCAAAAGCGTCACGCTAAGAAGCTTGCTCGCGAAAACGCTCGTCGCGTTCGCCTGTACTAATAACTAGGTTTCTATAAGGATACCAGTTATGGCTCTAATTGAAAAAATCAAAGAAGAGCAAAAACTAGCGATGAAAGCCAAGGACAAATTGCGCCTTGGCACTATTCGTTTAGCCTTATCAGCCATTAAACAGCGTGAAGTCGACGAACGTATCACCCTTGGTGACGACGACATCATTGCCGTGCTGACTAAAATGGTTAAACAACGTCGCGACTCTGTCGCTCAATTTGAATCAGCAGGTCGTCAAGATCTTGCCGATGTCGAGCAGGCCGAAATCGCTGTCCTTGGGGATTTTATGCCTCAACCCCTAACTGACGAAGAAGTGTCTGCCTTGATTAGCAATGCAATCGCTTCATCTAATGCTGCGGGCATGCAAGACATGGGTAAAGTGATGGGCGTGCTTAAGCCTCAGATTCAAGGGCGCGCAGATATGGGTAAAGTAAGTGGATTAGTTCGCGCTAAACTCGCTTAATCTCCCATAAAATTGCAACAAACCGTGCTACCCTCTGGGACGCGCGGTTTGTTTGTATTTAACGTACACACATTTATCTCTCCTCGTTTTCTTATTTGTTAGGTTTTATGGCTGGACATATCCCACGACATTTCATTGATGACCTTCTTGCTCGCTTAGACATCATTGATGTGATTGACGCCCGAGTGAAACTTAAGAAACAAGGGAAAAACTACGGTGCGTGCTGCCCGTTCCACAACGAGAAAACCCCCTCTTTTAGCGTTAGCCAAGAAAAGCAGTTTTACCATTGCTTTGGTTGCGGCGTGCACGGCAACGCCATCGACTTCTTGATGGAGTACGATCGCTTAGAGTTTGTAGAAGCGATTGAGGAACTCGCAGGCCAGCTTGGCCTTGATGTACCTAGAGAGCAACGTAACCCTAACCAGCCGTCGACACAATCTCAGCCTCGAGCTAACAGCGAACAGAAAAGAAACTTATACGATCTAATGAATGGCATCAGCCAATTTTATCGTAAGCAACTCAAATTATCTGGCAACCGCCCCGCGATTGATTACCTAAAAGGTCGTGGCCTCTCTGGTGAGATCGTACAAAAGTTTGGCATTGGCTATGTGGCCGATGAATGGGACCTAGTTCGTAAAAACTTTGGACAAGCGCAAGATACCCAAGATATGTTGATGTCGGGCGGTATGCTGATCGAAAATGATAAAGGACACCGCTACGATCGTTTTCGCGGCCGAATCATGTTTCCGATCCGCGATAGACGAGGTCGAGTGATCGGATTCGGGGGGCGCACTCTTGGCGATGGCACCCCCAAATACCTCAACTCACCCGAAACACCGGTTTTCCATAAAGGCAAAGAGCTATATGGCCTTTATGAGGTGCTACAAGCCTATCGTGAACCGAAACAAATTCTCGTGGTTGAAGGCTATATGGATGTGGTCGCACTCGCACAGTACGATGTAGATTATTCGGTTGCTTCACTGGGCACTTCGACCACAGGTGATCACTTACAGTTACTGTTTCGGCAAACACCCACCGTCGTTTGCTGTTACGATGGTGACCGAGCCGGTAAAGAAGCCGCATGGCGAGCGCTAGAAAATGCACTCAGCTACTTAAAAAGTGGCAATACACTCAAGTTTCTGTTTTTACCAGACGGTGAAGACCCTGACAGTTACATTCGCCAGAATGGCCGCGAAGCCTTTGAGCTACAAATTAAGAACGCTATCCCGTTGTCGAGCTACTTATTCGATAACCTGATCGAGTTGCATCAGATAAACTTGGGCAGTCAGGAAGGTAAATCCGCACTGAGAGCGCAAGCGAGCCAACTGATCAATAAAATCCCTGATCCGTATTTTCAAGAGATGCTTGAAAAACTACTGGATGAACGTACCGGATTCGATAATCAGTTCAGACGTAAGCGAAAATCAAGCAGCGCCTCAATGAACAGCAATCAAAAGCCGCTTAAACGTACCCCGATGAGGGCGGTTATTGCTTTGCTAATTCAAAATCCGAGCTATGCTGAAATGGTGCCAGATCTCTCTAGCGTGAAAGAATTAGCACTGCCTGGGCTGAGTTTGTTGATTGAGGTGCTTGATTATTGCCATACTCACCCCCATATAAAAACTGGTCAGCTGCTAGAGCGCTGGCGCAGCACTGAAAATGAGACTCTTCTGTCTCGTCTTGCAAGTTGGGACATCCCACTCAATGAAGACAATCAAGAAGATATATTTTTAGACTCACTGGACAATATACTGGCCCAGTGCGTTGAGAAACAAATTGAGAACCTGCAGGCCAAAGCAAGAAGTATCGGTTTATCAACCGAGGAAAAAAGGGAGCTGCAAGCTTTAATGCTTGATTTAAAAGCGTAACCCTGTTTGATTAGTCAGCAATGAAAAAATTTGTTAGTATTCGTGGTTTGCATTTCGCATACTAATTCCTTCACCAGATACGAAGTTGGATACCGTCTATGGATCAAAATCCGCAGTCACAGCTCAAACTACTTGTTATTAAAGGCAAGGAACAGGGCTATCTGACCTACGCCGAAGTTAACGACCACCTACCTGCAGAGATCGTAGATTCTGAACAGGTAGAAGACATTATTCAGATGATCAATGATATGGGCATTAAAGTCGTGGAAACGGCTCCTGATGCTGATGATCTTGCACTGAATGATGACAACGCAATTACTGATGAAGACGCTGCTGAAGCCGCTGCTGCTGCACTATCAAGTGTAGAAAGCGAAATCGGCCGCACTACTGATCCCGTTCGCATGTACATGCGTGAAATGGGCACGGTAGAGCTGCTAACTCGTGAAGGCGAAATCGACATTGCTAAACGCATTGAAGATGGCATCAACCAAGTACAAAGCTCCGTTGCTGAATACCCAGGTACTATTCCTTATATTCTAGAGCAGTTTGACAAAGTTCAAGCTGAAGAGCTTCGTCTGACCGACATCATTTCTGGTTTTGTTGATCCAAACCAAGACGAAACCGCGGCTCCAACAGCGACACACATTGGTTCAGAGCTTGCTGAAAGCGATCTGGAAGATGAAGATAAAACCAATGATGATAGCAGCGACGATGACGATGACGAGGAAGAAGACACCGGTATAGATCCGGAGTTAGCGCTAGAGAAATTCACTGCGCTTCGCGACACGTTCCAAAACTACCAGCTGGTAGAGAAAGAACATGGCCGTGATAGCAAAGTCGCTTCTCAAGCTCAAGTACTCGTTCAAGAAGTGTTCCGCGAATTCCGCCTAACACCGAAAAAGTTCGATCACTTAGTCAATGAATTGCGTACTTCTATGGATCGTGTTCGTACTCAAGAGCGCCTTATCATGCGCCAAACCGTTGAGTACGGAAAGATGCCGAAGAAGTCATTCATTGCCCTATTTACAGGCAATGAATCGAACGAAGCGTGGCTCGACGAAGTATTGGCTTCAGATAAACCATACGCAACGAAGATCAAATCGTTCGAAGAAGATATTCGCCGCTCGATTCTTAAGCTTAAGATTATCGAAGGTGAGACGTCTCTTACTGTACAAAGCATTAAAGACATCAGCCGTCGTATGTCGATTGGTGAAGCAAAAGCTCGCCGCGCGAAGAAAGAGATGGTTGAAGCGAACTTACGTCTGGTTATTTCTATCGCGAAGAAATACACCAACCGTGGTCTGCAATTCTTGGATCTAATCCAAGAAGGTAACATCGGTCTGATGAAAGCCGTTGATAAGTTTGAATACCGCCGTGGTTATAAGTTCTCTACTTATGCTACATGGTGGATCCGTCAGGCTATCACTCGTTCTATCGCCGACCAAGCACGTACCATTCGTATCCCGGTTCACATGATCGAAACGATCAACAAACTGAACCGTATCTCTCGCCAAATGCTGCAAGAGATGGGGCGCGAGCCGTTACCGGAAGAATTGGCTGAACGCATGCAAATGCCAGAAGACAAAATCCGTAAAGTGCTAAAAATTGCTAAAGAGCCGATTTCGATGGAGACACCAATTGGTGACGACGAAGATTCGCATCTAGGTGATTTCATCGAAGATACTACGCTTGAGCTTCCACTAGACTCAGCTACGTCAGGAAGCCTTAAAGTGGCGACTAAAGATGTATTGGCTGGTCTAACGCCACGTGAAGCGAAAGTATTGCGTATGCGTTTTGGTATCGATATGAATACCGACCACACTCTAGAAGAAGTGGGCAAGCAATTCGATGTAACACGTGAGCGTATTCGTCAGATCGAAGCAAAAGCTCTTAGAAAACTTCGCCACCCAAGTCGCTCTGAAACTCTACGTAGTTTCCTAGATGAGTAACTGAACTGGATAAGTTTTAGTCATATTTAGAAAAGCGAGCTGATGCTCGCTTTTTTTTTGACCACTTAAACCAAGTTATTAGAAAACAAGTGAATATCCACCAGCTCACGTCTAGACACTACCGCACGCTTCCCCTATAATCATCCACCTACCAAGCGCTCCGCTAAGTTAACCCTTAACACAAGCGAAGTCGCTAAAGTAAAAATGGGCCTTTAGCTCAGTTGGTTAGAGCACCCGACTCATAATCGGTAGGTCCCCAGTTCAAGTCTGGGAAGGCCCACCATTTTTACTTACTCCCCGCGGTTATTACCACTGCCCTATTTAAGCTATCTAATTGTTGCTAAACAAGCGGCTTATTCGCTCACATCAAAACAAGCTCAAAAAACCTACCTTTTTAAGAAATATTTAAACCAATCCTCTGACACCCAAACACATCGCACTGGTTGATAATTACCTAGGTCAAAGTCCTCTTGGCTATTTCCCCATCTAAATACTAGAACTTGTATTTATTATCTACAGCACTGAAACTTCATTTAAATTTAGCTATATGCACACTCCTCCTATGACCGCTTACATTTTCTTACATCTTGTAGTGATATATAATCCGTAAGCATTATTTTTCCGTCTGCCAACCGCAGGGTTACATTCACTGTGCGACCTGATAATTCGCAATCAAACCATCAAGTCCGCTCAGTGCCCCAGAAAGATTAATATCCTCATATCTAATAATAAGGTTCAAGATGAATCCCAAAACCAAAGTCACAGTCGCGGCATTATCCCTACTAGCATTAGGAGCATGCTCAACGATCTCTGCTCCTTCTCCCAAAACATTAAGCCTCATCGCTAAAGCAAAATCTGGCGACGCGATAAGCCAAGAAAAACTAGGGGAGATGTACTACAAAGGCATCGATGTTCAGAAAGACAGTCTTGAAGCTAAAATATGGTACGAGAAATCAGCACAACAAGGAAACTCGAAGGCTGAAAGTGGCTTAGGTGATATGTATTACTACGGTGACGGCGTTAAACAAGATTATAAGATCGCCGCCAAGTGGTATAAGGAAGCAGTAAAGAAGGGCAACGCCACTGCGCAAAATGGGTTAGGTAACCTTTACTATTTTGGTCGTGGTATGGACATCGACAACCAAAAAGCAACGGCTTGGTATCTAAAGTCGGCCCAGCAAGGCAATAAATACGGCGAATACAACATAGGGTATGCCTATGAACAGGGCTATGCTGTATCAATAGATTACAAAGCCGCTGCTGTATGGTATCAAAAATCAGCCAGTCAAGGCTATTCAGCAGCGCAAGAAGCATTAGGTCATTTATATCAAAATGGACAAGGCGTATCTAAAAACTACAAACAAGCTAAATCGCTGTATCGTGAATCAGCGGAGCAAGGGTACGCGGAAGCCCAAGTATCTCTGGGGTACCTTTATGATTACGGTTTAGGCGTTCAAAAAAATAAAAAAACCGCCTTTGACTGGTACCAAAAAGCAGCGAAGCAAGGGAACGTCGATGCTGAATATAACCTAGGTAATATGTATCGGTCTGGTACAGGTATAGACAAAAACTATCACCTCGCTATTCAATGGTACTCTAAAGCAATGTTAAACCACGATGCTGATGCTGCGCTGGAGTTAGGTTACATGGCTGAGTTCGGTCACGGCACCTCTAAAAACCTTAAAAATGCGTTTGGTGAATACGAAATAGCCTCATTTTATGGCAGTGCCCAAGCTGAATATGAATTGGGCCGATTCTTTGAAGATGGGAAACTATTTAGAAAACAAAAAAAGTGGGCTTACACTTGGTACAAGTTGGCGGCGCTAAATGGCAATGCCGATGCTCAAAATAGCCTAGGTAGATTCTATCAATATGGCATCACAGTTCCTCATGACTACAATAAAGCACGCTATTGGTATAACAAAGCCATTGCGAATGGTAGCAAATCGGCAACAGATAACATTGCAACCATGTACTTATATGGACACGGTTATAAGAAAGACTACCAAAAAGCATTGACCATGTTTACAGCAGCGGCAAAAGGTGACGATAGCTACGCGCAAGATATGATTGGTTGGATGTATGAGAAAGGGTTTGGAGTCAAAAAAAATTATAAAACGGCGGCAGCTTGGTACCTCAAATCCGCAAGCTTAGGCGACGAACATGGTCAGAACGATCTCGGTCGACTCTACCAAAATGGCTGGGGAGTCCAACAGAATAACAAAGTGGCGATCACTTGGTTTAAAAAGTCAGCATCGCAAGGCAATACCAACGCCCAGTTCAATCTAGCTTACTTGTATGATGGCGGAAAAGGGGTAACAGATTACTCGAAGGCTAAAAAGCTTTACGAAAAAACATTTATGGATGATACCTATGCTATCAACAATCTTGGCGTTATGTTCGATTATGGCCACGGAGTGAAAAAAAGTCATCAAGGTGCCGGGGCTTTATATAAACTCGCCGCAATTGAAGGCAACACAACCGCTCAAGAAAACCTTTCTAGCTTGTATGAAAATGGAAGCGGCGTCGACCAAGATTACGTCAAAGCTTATGCTTGGCTAAAATTGGCAAAAAGTGGAGGCAGTAAAGATGCTTTAAGTGAAGAGCAAAGAATGAAACCCATCCTTTCTGGCACTCAGTTAAAGCAAGCCGAAATATATGCTAAGTCACTTGAAAAAGTGATCAATGGGTCAAACAACGCTTTGTAGTCTGTCAACCCTGAAAGCAGCGGCTGTATAGCCGCTGCTTTCCAAATAACTGGGAGAAACACATCCAAGAGACTAGGCTAATACAAATAGTCATAGCGAACAGTCACCGAAATAAATACTCACTCTTTCGGCGATAAATACTTGTACACGTTGCTGATAACCCCTTCCAATTGATGCCAATCTTTTGTCAGTAAATGAGATTGAGCCTTTAAGTAATCAACCACCTCATACTTTCTCGCGGCTTGGAACGCAATCATCATTGCACGCAACGCACCAATAGTGGACATTGTATCTTCTTGATTAAATTCAGCCCTTAATAAAATCTCCTGCTGCGTACTCATGAAATAATCTCGGTAAGCTATTTCTAGGCTCATTTCCCTTCCTTACAACACAAATTGGTATGCTGACACTCACTGGTATTTGGTCGCCTTAATCTTGTAATTGTAGCTCTCTCACCGGTAGCCTAGGAATCTTTGTCACGCAAGCTTTGCCGATAGTGACGCACCTCTAAACTACATACCTTCGTTGCACCAAACTAGTTACACCGCCCTAAAAAGTCGCAACGAAATGAATAACAAGTCACGAAAATAAGTTAACAAGGCACGACAAATCTAACTAAAAGTGTGCGATAAGTACAATAAATGCCATTAACAGTTATTTACAAAAAGAAAAATCGACGATAGGATGAATCAACGTTGATTGTGATGGATGTCACCAAATGAGTATTTATGCAAACAAGGTAAACAAGTTCTATGGCGACTTTAAGGTATTAAGCGACGTTAGCTTTAAATGTGAAACGGGAGAAATCCTTGTCATTTTAGGCCCTAGTGGCGCAGGGAAAAGCTCATTATTGAGAATGCTAAACTTACTTGAGCTTGGCCAATCAGGGCAGATATCAGTTTCCAACCAAGAATTTGACTTCGCAAACATCATCACAGAAAAAAAAGGGCTCGAGTTACGCCGTAAAGTCGGCATGGTGTTCCAGCAATATCACTTGTGGCCACATATGACGGTCATGGAAAACCTACTTGAAGCGCCAAAACGTGTCAGTAAAGAGACTAAAAAACAGGCATACCCTCGAGCCATCCAGCTACTCGAAAAGCTCAAACTTGCCGACAAATCCGATAGTTGGCCGCTGGCTTTATCAGGCGGACAACAGCAGCGGGTCGCCATAGCTAGAGCTTTAATGATGCAACCTGATGTACTGCTCTTTGACGAACCAACAGCGGCCCTCGACCCAACCGTAACTCATGAAGTTGCAAAGCTGATCCTCGATTTTGCTCAATCCGGTATTACACAAGTGATCGTGACTCACGACGTCGACTTTGCGAAGAAAGTCGCCACCCACGTACTGTATATGGAGCAAGGCCAAGTCGTCGAACATGGATGCTATAGGGCATTTGATAACCCCCAAACGCCAGAATTTGAACACTATCTATCTCATTAGTCGGCGATCCTGCTGATTTCTATTTCTTAGGAGTAAACATGAACAAAGTTGTTTTAGGGTGCTTGGCACTAACGGTTTCGGTCCCAACTTTTGCAAAAACCGTTTTAAACTTCGAAACTGATGCCACCTACCCCCCATTTGAATCACTCAACTCTCAAGGCGAGTTCACGGGTTTCGATATTGATATTACCAACGCTCTCTGCAAAGAAATGAATGCAGAATGCCATTTTCATAACGTCCCTTTCAACAGCATTATTCCTTCTTTAAAATATGGTAAATACGATGCTGCAGCGTCTGCAATGAACATTACCGCAGCGCGTAGTCAGCAAGTTGATTTCACTCAGCCCTACCTTCCTGATGAAGTCGGTTTCGTGAGCAAAGATCCTGGATTAACCAAAGTAGCGTCACTGAAAGGTATCCGTGTCGGCGTGCAAAATGGCACAACTCAGCAGCAATACCTACAAACCGAAATGCCTCAGATAAACACCGTGGCTTATCCAAATGCCCAAAATGCCATGAACGATTTAAAAGTTGGTCGTGTACAAGCCATCTTCGCCGACATGGCGGTGGTATCCACTTGGATGAAACAAAACAAAGATCTCCACCTAGTGGGAACACCACTTACCAATGAAAAGTTCTTTGGTAAAGGCTTTGGCATCGCGGTGAATAAAGGTAAGCCTGAGTTAGTCAAGGAACTCAATCAAGCGCTTCAAGCCATTAAAGCCAACGGCAGCTACGATAAAATTTACCAACACTACTTTGGATAAATAATGATGCTATCCGCTTACACCTCAAAGTTGCTGATCGCAGCGGTCATCACTATGAAAATCGCGGCGCTGAGTCTAGTGATGGGCATGGTGATGGCGGTACTGCTCTCGGCGATGGAAATGTCTCCGTTCGCACCTATGCGTTGGTTTGTCGCGGGCTTTACGTCGATATTTAGAGGGTTACCAGAAATGCTGGTGATCTTCTTTATCTATTTTGGCTCTACGCCCGCGTTATTTGCCCTCACAGGTCACTATGTTCAGCTCAGTCCGTTCTGGCTTGGTTCTGTTGCTCTGGCGCTGATCTTCGCCTCCTACGCCACGCAAACACTACGCGGAGCATTCAAAGCTGTGCCTTTAGGGCAATTCCACGCAGCGCGAGCGATGGGCTTATCTAAGTTCACGACCCTCACACGCATTGTGTTTCCACAAATGGTCATGCATGCAATTCCAGGATTATCCAACCAGTGGCTGGTACTCCTCAAAGACACGGCACTGGTATCCTTGATTGGTGCCTCGGAGCTGATGCGTCAGGCGTATGTCACCGCGACAGGCACCAGTGATTACTTCAACTGGTATCTAAGTGCTGGCGCTATTTACCTTGCCATTACTCTGTTGAGTAAACGCGGAATAACAATGATTGAGCGGAAATTCCATATTCATGGTCACTCTGGGGCGGCAGGATGAACGAAACCTATTTTTATCAAATGTTACATGGGCTACTCACCAGCCTAGAATTGACCGCCACTTCCGTGGTGGTGGGCATTGTTCTCGCGTTAATGATGACGATTACCCTTGTTCTGCGTATCCCTGTCTTACTGCATGTCAGTAAAGCTATCGTTGTCGTCATCACTGGCACGCCACTCTTGGTACAAATCTATTTGGTCTACTATGGGCCGGGCCAATTTACGTGGATTCGTCACTCGCCAATGTGGGGCTTATTGCAGCAACCATGGTTTTGTGCCATCGCCGCCTTTTCGCTCAATACAGCGGCATACACCACCCAGCTATTTAAAGGGGCCTATGATGTAATTCCCAAAGAAATGCACCAAGTTTGCCGAGCTTTGGGATTACCCACGCTATACCGGCTAAAAATCTTGCTGTCGTACGCCTTGCGCCGAGCGCTTCCTGCTTATTCCAACGAAGTAATTCTGGTTTTTAAGGGAACATCACTGGCCAGCACTATCACTATTATGGACCTAATGGGGTATGCCGAACGCATCAACACAATGACTTACGATACTCTAGTGGTCTTTAGCATTGCAGGCGGATTGTATTTTGCTATCAACAGCGTGCTAACGCTCGCGTTTCGAATGATGGAAAAGAGCGCCTTGCGGTTCGAGCCTTCTCTGACTCCTCAATAACGAGGCGAAAGGAAAAAGTACCAAGAGAAGCGATCCGCTCTCTTGGTACTTACGGCATTACCTTCTGCTTAACAGAGTTACGAGAAACACACGTCAGCCCAACGAGCTAACCCCGCGGTCACTGAGCCAAAATAGTTACCGCTGACAATTGGAATCGATGGCAACTGGGATTCCACCGCTTGGCGTAAAATAGGAGAACGTGCTGAGCCGCCCGTCATAAAAATCCTATCTGGCGTACGCCCGCCTTGCCGGACAGCCTCATCCACTAATTCCACGATTTTAGCCCGCGGTGACTCAATGGCATCGACCATTTGATCGCGTGTCACGCCTAGTAATACATCATTCTCAGACAGTATCTTTAATGCCACCTCGCAGCTGGAATGCTCAGACAAAGCGATTTTGGCTTCTTCCGCTTTACGAACCAAGTTATAACCCAGCGTCTCGCTATACACTTTCATTAGGCGAGCTAATTTCTCTGGCTGTTGCGCTTCTTTTAATAACTGCTTTAATACTGGCAGGTTGGCTCGACCATAGAAATCGTTCTGCGCGACCACGTTATTAATGGCGATTGGATTCCAAAATTGGGTTCTTGGGATATCTATTCCAGATAACGTTTTGCTACCACGACCTAACTCATGCATAAATTGGTTAAACGCTAGATGGATATCTAAATCGTTACCGCCGATGCGCTGGCCACTATGTGCCAGCAAGTTTTGCGTGCGATCATGTTTACCGTGCCAACTTGGCCCCATTTCAATCAATGAGCAATCGGTCGTACCCCCACCAATATCGACCACCAATACCAACTGATCTTGTTCCAAAGTAGCTTCAAACTCCAGCCCCGCCGCAACAGGCTCGAATTGGAATTCAATATGACGAAAGCCCGCTCGGCTAGCGGCTCTTCTTAGAATAGACTCAGCTTGCGCGTTCGCTCTTTCGCCACCTATGCCGTGGAAATTGACAGGCCGACCGATCACAGCATCAACTATGGACTGCTGGGTATAAGATTCAGCATTGTGTTTGATGTTGGACATCATGGCACACACCAAATCTTCAAAGAAACTGATCTGAACGTCATGTAAGCCAGAAGCTCCCAGAAATGACTTGGGGGATTTTACGTAGTAGAGCTCACTGGGATCCTCTAGGTAGCGATCGAGCGCCGTTTGACCAAAAGCAATGTCTTCTGGATATATAGAGAGATCCTCTTCACGATTGAGGTTAATTGCTCGGCGCAGCACTTGCTCACCAACCTTGTCGCTTGGCTTAATACCATGATGCTTAAACAAATGCTCAGAGACTGACTCGCGTGTAGGAGCCGATAAAGCTGAAAGCATGTAGTGGCTATCACCATCAATTGGCAAAAGCTCAGGGTTGCCATCAATCATTCTTGCAACCGAGCAATTCGCCGTCCCATAATCAAAGCCAATAAACATCCTTCACCTCTCTATCACTACTCGAAAAAGGGCCGAGATCCTACCTGAAGCAACGACCAAATACTAGACACGATCGATGAGATTTCGGACCAGTTAACGATATGTTCATCCGATTGAACAACAAGATCATCATCGGTAGAAAATCTTATATTTCTAAAGAGGGTCAATCATTCCATCTTGCCACCAACCCTCCGGATAGGACCGATCTGTTATGATTAAAAACCATAGTAATAATATTTTATTATCAGATAAGGAATGAGCATGCTGAACCCTATTTGGCTAAATACCTTTAAAACCTTGGTAAAGATCGGGCACTTTACGCAAACTGCGGAACGACTGCATATGACCCAACCGGGAGTCAGCCAACACCTAAAAAAACTGGAGCAAGCGTGCGGACATACTCTGGTGCAACGGGATAAAAAGACTGTCGAGCTAACGGAACAGGGACGGCTGATGTATCACTTCGCCTTGCAACGTAGCCAAGAAGAAGCACGCCTAATGGAAAGGCTCAACTTCGATTCCCCTTATTCAGGTGAGTGCCGACTCGCGTGCTCGGGCTCCCTCGCCATGCGCTTATACCCCAAACTGTTACCGCTACAACAACAGCATTCAGAGTTACGCATTCACCTAGAAGTAGCCCCCAACCAGACCATACTCAATGCAGTGCAAGCTGAGCAAATAGACCTTGGTATTGTGACGCATATTTCTAGTCTAGGTTTATACCGAGGACGAGAGCTCGGCCAAGAGCCGCTGCGTTTAGTGTTACCAAAATACTTGCAACACCAAACCGTCACTCCAGAATTGCTCGAACAGTGCGGCCTAATTGATCACCCCGACGCACAACATTATTTCTCGCTTTATCTCGATTTATGTGGCGACGCGAAACTTGCTCAGCTTCGCTTTGAGCAACTTCCTCGCACCGGATATATCAATCAGCTGAGTCAAATACTGCTGCCAGTCGCACAGGGGCTGGGCTTTACGGTGTTACCAGAAAGCGCGATACAAAACTTTGCGTTGCGGAGCAAACTCCACGTGGTTGAAGAGCATCAAGCGGTCATGGAAACGCTTTTTTTGATTCACAAGCGTGGCCGAGAATTACCCGCGCGCTACGCCACTCTCACCGAACAATTACTCTCCTCTTTTCCGACTTCATAACAAGAAGGCGCCTGTAATCTGAGCGTCATCAAGTCGTCATGGTTCTATCACTCCAGTGAATTCCTGCTGTCACATCGATTTCCTACGATGTAATCCGACAACAGAATAAGCAGAGACAGTTTGGAGGTTTGTATGGACATGGTTAGCCCGTTTCGTTTACCTAGAAAAACGCCGTTTGGCATCGGCGAAAAATTTGCAGAGCGCGCCACTGGCCTACATCAATTGAGCAAGTTCTATGCGCAGCGTCCCGTCGGTTGCGATACGGCCGCTTTTTTACGTTATACCCTGCAAGTGTTGGGCATTGATTACCAAATCACTAGCGGAGAGCTCAAGCAGGTACCGACCCATGGCGCCACCATTATTGTGGCCAATCACCCGTTGGGGTGTGTCGAAGGGGTCATCTTGGCTGAGCTGCTGTTAATGATTCGTCCTGACGTAAAAGTCCTAGCAAACCACCATCTAAAATCTGTGCCTGAATTAAATGAACTGTTCATTGGCGTCGATGTATTTCAAGGGCAGCAAGCTCACCACGCTAACATTAAAGCTTTTCGCGCGGCTTACCAGCACTTGCACCAGCAAGGTTTGTTGCTGATGTTTCCGGCTGGAGAAGTGTCCGATTTGGTCGATATAAAATCTCGACGAGTAGAAGATAAGCCTTGGAGCCGTTCATTGAGCGCCCTAATCAAAAAAAGCAAAGCGACAGTGCTGCCGATGTACATTGAAGGCAGTAACTCCAACCGTTTTTACATGGCTGGCAAAATTCATCCTATGCTACGCACGCTAATGTTAGGGCGAGAGCTACTCAACAAACAAAATTGCTCAATCAATATCGCCATCGGTGACAGCATTCGATATAAAGAAATTCACAACTTAACGGATGATGACATGGTCAGCTATCTACGACTCAACACCTATTTGCTGCATTCGTCTGTCGATACCACAACTCGTTACCCAGCTCTACTTTCGAACTCTAGCCAAACCATCGCGGCACCTCTACCTCAGCAAGCGCTCCTCAAAGATATTGAACATATCCCTGAAGACGACCACCTACTGAGCTCTAATGGCTTCGAAGTATACTGCACCAGCGCCCAACGTATCCCTGCGCTTATTCAAGAGATTGGCCGGCAAAGGGAAATCAATTTTCGAGCCGTCGGTGAAGGAACAGGCCGCGCAATTGACCTCGACCAATTCGATGCATACTATCAGCACTTATTTGTCTGGGACAGCAACAACCAGTGCTTAGTCGGGGCGTATCGTCTGGGGCTAGTCGATCAAATAGTGCAACGTGAAGGCCTTGTCGGGTTATATTCCAATACGCTATTTAACTACAATGAGCAATTTATCAGCAAAATGGGGAAATCCATCGAACTAGGCCGTTCAGTGATCTCTGGCGCATATCAAAAGAGCCTCAACGCCCTGTTACTACTATGGAAAGGCATTGCAACCTTCGTCAGCCGCCACCCAGACTACACGCATTTATTTGGCCCTGTGAGCATTAGCAACGAATACAGCTCACAAGCGCGCCAACTGCTCACCGATGCAATGACTTTGCATCACTACGATCACGATCGAGCGCGCTACGTCAGTGCCTCCCACCCTTTACCAGAACGTCCGCAGCGCTGGGATAACCAACAGCTCAGTGCCTTAGGGGATTTACAGCTTTTGTCACGGGTTATCGCACGAATTGATCACGGTAAACACGTGCCCGTTTTACTGCGTCAGTATTTAGCTTTAAAAGGAAAGTTGGTCTGCTTCAATGTTGACCCGAATTTTAATAACGCGTTAGATGGGTTGATCGTCGTTGATCTTAATGCGGTGCCGTCACGCACACTGGAGCGCTATATGGGATCAGAGAAAGCTGAGAATTATCGCCGTTACCATAGTCTATCAATGGCTTGCTAATCTCATGGTATTCAAACGCCAACCACAAAGAATATAAGGCGTTTGAATAGCTGAATCTTCCTTCCTTCCCTTGCCTTTCACACAATCCGTCTATAATTACCAAAACGGGTTCGAACCAAACAGCGCAAGGAAGGTGTAATGGGAGAAAATACAGAAGCACAGCAACAGGATTGCTCAATACCATGGCAAGTATGCTATTGATAGCCAACCTTCAACGACGCGCCTAACTTTTCCTTGGTAAACGACAAGGACGACTCACCCGTGGCATCAGAAAGGAGAAGGAAATCAAAATCTGAAATAGGGTCCATGTCTATTCGCGGCCGATTTTTACTCGCCCCTATTCTCGGTATTATGCTGACCATTATTTATTACATTGCCACCAGCAATGTGATTTACCAGCACTCCGAAATTTTTTCCAAGCTAGAAAAAAAACAGATCCCAGAAATCGTCAATTTCTCTGAAATGGTGATGACCCTCACCCAAGTGCACAATGATTTATCGTCATTATTACGCGCGCAACTTGAAGCGCAAGATCAAGAAACAGTTCATGTTTTAGGCAGAGAGATTGTCCAGAGTATTTTGGCCACTGAAATCAAAATCAATCGCTTTCTCACCGAGAATAAACACGAATTAGCCGACAATAAAATTATCTACAAAACCATTAATGACAACTTCATCAACTATAAAATAGCGGCGCTTGCCGCATTAGAACTGACAGGTACCAACCCACAACTGGCCAAACAGGAATTGTTGAACGCCGATATCGCAATGCACAATATTATTGCCGCATCTCAAGCATTAATGCGGCACAGCTGGCACGAGTTGATGGATCAATATCAAACAATTACTGACTCCAGGGGTGATCATAACCTGATCTCTATCATCGCCATCTTTTTCATCGCCCTTATGATTATTTCAGCGCTCTATTTTTCCAAGCGAATGACCCAAGACATCGTCAAAATCAACAGCGCACTCGTCAAACTGTCTCATGGACACGAAGATGTAACCGTGCCAGCACTACATGACCCATACCTCAATGAACTCTCAGAAGCGGTGAAAAAGTTCCAACAAACGCTTATCGAACAGCACTCTCAAGAAGCTCAGCTCACCAAAATCAACGGTGAGCTCATTGAACATAAAGCTAACTTAGAGCAAATAATTCAGCAGCGTACAGAAGAAGTAAAACGCTCTTACGAGAAAATTAAAGAGGCCGAAAGCAATCTTGTCGAAACACAAAAACTGGCTTCCCTTGGCGCGCTTGTCTCGGGTATCTCCCACGAAATCAATACGCCTATCGGAATATCGATGACAGCAGCTTCGCATCTTATAGAACAAACAGAGCGGATTATTGAACAGAGTAATTCTGAGCAGCTCAGTGCTAAAGAATTTACCTACTACACCGAAGACGCCTTAGAGGTTTCACAAATCATTGTTTCCAATATTAAGCGGGCGGCGGAGCTGATTCAAAGCTTTAAAGGGGTGGCGGTCGATCAGACCAGTGAGAAACAACGGGAATTTGAGCTAAGGCGATATGTGGGAGACATCTTGACCAGCCTAGGTCCGCAAACCAAAAAAACCAAACACAAGATCAACCTGCACTGTCCGAAGGAAATACTCGTCAATACCATCCCAGGTGCGTTATCACAGATTTTAACCAACCTCATCATAAATTCGTTTGTACATGGTTTTGAAGAATTGGACCAAGGTACGATTGATATTGTTATCAATCAATCGGATGACAATATCGAATTGGTTTATCGAGACAACGGCTGTGGGGTGTCGGAAGACAATCGTTCGAATATCTTCGAACGTTTCTTCACGACCAAACTAGATCGTGGCGGTAGTGGGCTTGGCACACATATTATCTATACTCTAGCGACCAAAACGCTCAAAGGCAGTATTACCTGTTCTAGTACGTTAGGGGAAGGAATTGAATTCAAATTAATCTTCCCCAGCCAGTTAGAAGTAGAGTCCGAAAATAAAAATGTTGAACATAGCGCAAGCTAAGCTAGCCTCATGAATGACTCGCCTAATCGAGGCTATCACTACTCTCTTCAATTTTTTCCACTTTCTTTGACACCCCTAGCGTATCAAACAACTCTGAAAAACGCTGAGTCAATTTGTGCTTAGGGTGGCTAAAGATCATCGGTTTTTGCTCAAAGTGAGACTCTTTCATTTTCACAGATTGCGGTAAATATGGCTCGAGCACAGGTAGGCCCAAACTTTTAACCGACTCGATGATCTGTTGCGGAAAGCGGGCCTGAGCATTAAACATATTCACCACCACACCTTGTAATTCTAAATCACGGTTATGATCGTCGCGCAATTCCGCTAAGTTATCTAATAAGGTCATCAGAGCCTGTTGGGAGAAGCTATCACAGTCAAAAGGAATCAACAGCTTCTGAGCGGCAATTAGCCCTGCTTTACTGTAGAAATTAAGGTTTGGCGGAGAATCGATGAAGATACAATCATAATTTGGTTGCAGCTCATTCAGAGCATCTCTGAGTTTATAGATTTTATAGCGACGCTCTAAATCATTTTCCATCGTCGCCAGACGGGGGCTTGAAGGAATCAGGTCTAAGTTATCGTGAGCGGTTTTGTGCGGAAAATCTTTGATAGGCGTAGAGAAAGAGAACCAAGAAGCAGTTTGATCAAAGAGATCGGCAATGGTCTTATCGCTTTTTTGCTGGATGTCATAGCCCAAGTAGTGGCTGCTATTGCCTTGTACATCTAAGTCAATCACCAACGTTTTGAGCCCTAATTGAGCGCTAACCGCCGCGAGATTTACTGTAATACTGGATTTGCCAACCCCGCCTTTTTGGTTAAATACGATTGTTCGCATGTATATCTGCCTCCATATAGATCAAATAGATACCTTCGCCATGCCTAGCGCCAATCAATACTAGCGCACAAAGTGCGATAGAGCGTAAGTTTCCACTGAAACTGGGCGCTAGGTGTCTGTTGAATTTCAGCAAATACGATTAAGGGGTAAAGCTTTTATATCGTGCTTCCCTCAGCCCATTCTGGCGCGTGGTGGATTGATAAATCAGATCCTCGCGCACCGTATCAAGATTTGGCCGATTGAGATGAGTCACTAACCCTAGTTTTTCTAACGTTAGTAACACCCACCAACCGGGATCATGTTCACCTGGCAGCAAGCCAAGCAAAGCGGAATTTGGGTAAGCATGATGGTTGTTGTGCCATGACTCCCCCATCGACAGTAACGCTGCAATACGTAGGTTATAGCCTTGTGCCGCCGCGCCTTTTATCTGCCAATGACTTTCACCGCAAGTATGAGCAAAATAGCTAATCAGCCAATGTCCACCGACGGACAATGTCACCCGAACTGAAACGCCCCACACTGCCCACTCCAACCCGCCAATAGCAAACAAGATGGCGGCAAGCATGAGTTGATGCCATATCCATGTCTTTTCGAGCCAAGTATAAAAACCGTCTTTGCCCACTCTTCCTTCCAGAACCACGCGCGGGGCATGGGCCAGACGAAAATCGCAATTGAGCTGCCACCACGCATCTTTAATTAGATCAGCGCCGTGCATAAAGTAGTCATGACAACGTGGTTGTCTCTGCGCCCAATCTCTTACATCGTGCTGCACCAACATACCAATTGGACCTGCCATACCCACCCAAGTGCCAATATACACTAAAGTGTATTCCAACCACTTCGGGCAACAGAAAGAACGATGGATAAGCAAACGATGGATACCCAGCGAGTGTCCCAAACAGATAGTCACAACAAACAGCAGGATAAATATTCCAACTGATGACCAAGAGAAGAAGAACGGTGCTAGTGTCAAAGAGATAATAAGGTGGAAGTTAAACCATAAAGATTTAGCCGGCTGCCAACGAACATTGCCCTCATAGGCGTTCGACGTGTATTGAGAGTGCACTCTATTTATTTTAGTTATATTGTCTGCAATCATCCTGATCTATCGACCTAACCCATACCTCAACGGTCTTAAGGTGCCTGAGTATATGATCGGTTAAGCCCAACACTCCTCATCGATATTTAACGTCAATCCATTTATAGAAAATATGTATTACATCCTGTGATTATAAAACACTGGAATGCATATCACATTTTCCCGTCCGGGGATTTATATCACTATCAATCAAAAAAAGTAAGACAAGGATATAGAATTTGTGCGGTTAATTATATTTAGAACGTGGCATTCCCTCTCAGATGCTAATCACGTGTATATATGGCAACCACAACGAGGTTATTAGCTGAATTTATATATCCATCCAAATAAACCCACTAGTGACTTAATAATCAATAATGGCAGCCAAAAAATGAACATTGCCACTCGCACGTTCGTAAAAACATAATTACATCTGAATGACGAATGAGATTAGATAATTTTGACGAATCTGTAAGTGGCATATTTATATCAGTCAAATATTTGTCATATTTGACTGATAGGCTGACGCGATATTACATTCATCATAGAGATATAAGCACATGAGAAAGTTTCGCCTGACGAAAGCAATGGTCATTGTCGCCACTTTACTATCGACCAATGCAATGGCACAAGACAAGGTACAAATCCCATTTTGGAATTCGATGACTGGCCCCCTGCAAACGTCCCTACAAGACATTGTCAAAGAATTCAACCAATCACAAGACAAATACCAAGTCACATCCGTGCCCAAAGGCAGCTACTCTGACACGTTAACGGCAACTATCGCCTCAGTACGTAGCCACACTTCGCCAGTTCTTGCGCAAGTATACGATGCTGGAACTGTCACTATGATGATCGCAGGAAAAAATGTTGTCTACCCTGTCAACGAGCTATTTAAAAACGCAGGCCAACAGTTAGATAAAAAAGATTTCATTCCTGCAACACTGTCTTATTACAGCAATGGTGAAGGGCAACTCATGTCGATGCCATTTAACTCCTCCACCCCCGTTTTATATTACAATAAAGACTGGTTTAAAAAAGCTGGGATTAAACACGCACCAAGCACGTGGCAAGAATACCAACAAGATGCAGAAAAACTGGTCAAAGTGCCTAACGCACCACAATGTGGCGCAACATCATCTTGGTTTATGTGGACCATGTTTGAAAGCTTTTCTGCGATTCAAAATATCCCATACGGTAACCATGAAAATGGTTTCTCTGGTCTAAGTACTCAGCTACTGCCAAAACCAAATTACTTCATTAAACAGATCACCATGCTGAATAATATGAGTAAGAGTCACGCCTTCCAATATAAAGGCCGAGACGAGGCACCCACTCGTTATTTCCAAAATGGTAAGTGCGGCATGTTAATGACGTCTTCAGGCTCTTATACCGACATTAAAGACACCAGCAAATTCAATCTTGGCGTCACTACACTCCCATACTGGCCATCAGCGGTAGGCAATAAACCTTACCGCAGCATTATCGGTGGCGCATCCATCTGGGCTCTAAAAGGTCACTCTCAAGCGCAATATAAAGGCGCTGCGGCATTCTTGAAGTTCCTTGTTTCCGACAAGATTCAAGCCCAGTGGGCCAAAGAAACTGGCTATATCACTGTTACTAAATCCGCTGAGCAGTACTTAGAGAAAACCGGTTACTTCAAAACGCACCCAGGTGCCAAAGTAGCGTATAAGCAGCTGTCCGATGATAGAGCAAGCGCGCCAGCCGACAACAACAATACTCGCGGCATGCACCTAGGGTTTAACCCAGAGATCCGTGCAACTGGCTACAACGCCATTGAGAGTATGTTCCAAGGCAACTTAACTCCAAAACAAGCCGTTGAAAAACTGCAAAGTAAAGGCACCGCCATCTTGCAGCAATTCAAATCGATCAATAGTTAATCAGGAGTTAGGGTGAATCACCAACAAACTATTGAGCAAGTAGGATACAAGCGACCTTGGGTCGCGGGTATCCTTTTGCTTCCCCAGCTGGCCATATCATTCGCTTTCTTCTATTTACCCATGGCAAGCGAGTTTCGCCAATCTCTATATCAAAGTGACCCATTTGGTTTTTCAGAGCGTTTTGTCGGCCTGAAGAACTTTGAACAATTGATGGGCAACGTGGAATTTTGGCACAACCTATGGACAAGTATTCTAATGGCGGCCTTGATCACCATTGGAGTTATGGCACTTACTTTAGTGCTATCAACCTTGGTCAACTCTGTCCAATCCAAACCCGTGTCTCTGTTGTATCGCACTTTCTTCATGTTGCCCTACGCCATCGCCCCGCCTGTAACGGGCATGATTTGGCTATTTGTGCTATCGCCGTCCGTCGGTGTCATACCACATATTCTGGCAACACTTGGGATTAATTGGGATCCCGTTCTCAACGGTACCGACGCCTTTATTCTGGTGACGATTGCCGCGATATGGAACCAAATTGGCTATAACTTCCTGTTCTATCTCGCGGCACTAAAAGGCATTCCAGGGACTTTGTATGAGGCGGCCACGTTAGATAATGCAAGCCCAGTGCGCAAATTCACCAGCATCACGATTCCAATGTTGCACCCGATGTCACTGTATCTGATCATTGTCAATTTCATCTACAGCTTCTGCTATATCGTAGGGCTCGTCGATGTGACGACAAAAGGTGGCCCCAACAACTCGACCAATATTTTAGTGTATGAGACTTATCAAAAAGGCTTTATCAACAACAATATGGGTATGGGGGCGGTGCTATCCGTACTATTACTCTTCATCGTTGCCGGACTTATTTTCATCCAATTTAAATTTATAAACCGTAAGGCCGCATAAGCATGAAAACCCTGAGTCATTGTTTCAAACACCTTTTTCTCATTTTAGCGGCCGGACTTATTTTGTTGCCCTTCTGGATGGTAATTTCGGTTGCTGGCAGCCACAATAGCGACATCATGGGCTCAACGGCGCCGCTTTGGCCTAATATACCCTTGCTGTTTCATCACATGTACCAAGTCTTATTTGTTGGGGTTTCGGGCTTACCACCCTACGTGGGATTGCTATGGCGCAGCTTTTTGATGGCGAGCGGGATTGCGATAGGAAAAATCGTTTTGTCTATCTGCTCTGCCTACGCGATTGTGTATTTCAGGCTCCCATTTAAACGCGTGTTCTTTGTTGTGATCTTCTTAACGCTAATGTTGCCTATCGAAGTACGTATGCTGCCGAGTTATCAGATCATCGTAAACCTACACCTACTCAACAGCTACACCGGATTGATCTTGCCAGTAATCGCCTCTGCGACTGCCACCTTATTTTTTAAGCAATTTTTCGAAACGATCCCGGTTGAACTGTTAGAGGCAGCTCGCCTAGATAATGCAGGCTACTTACGATTTTTATTCAAAATCGTGCTGCCCTTATCGAAAACCAATATCGCAGCAATATTTTTGATCATGTTCGTCTATGGCTGGAACCAATATTTATGGCCACTGATGATCACTTCAAAGCCCGATTTTTACACCATAATTATGAGCTTGAGTCAGTTAAGTGCCTCGGTCAATAGCCAACCGGAATGGTGGCAAGCGATGGCTGGAACACTCGTGTCCACCATTCCAGTTATCACCTTGATGATTGTGATGCAAAAGTTCTTTGTCAAAGGCCTGATTCAAACAGAAAAATAAGACGATTTCCCCATGCTAAATATTAAAAATTTAACCAAGTGTTACCCTAACGGCTATGAGGCAATTAAAGCGCCCGGCCTTAGCTTTTCCATCCAGCCCAACGAGTTCGTGGTTCTCGTTGGCCCTAGCGGCTGCGGTAAATCCACCTTACTGAGAATGATTTCAGGATTGGAAAGTACCAGCGGTGGCACCATTGATTATCAGGGCACACGCATTGATGACAAAGATCCTGCTCAACGTAAAATCGCGATGGTCTTTCAAAACTACGCCCTATATCCGCACATGAGCGCGTATAACAACATGATGTTTGGTCTGAAAAACCTCAAAGTGCCGAAAGAGGAAGCACACGAAAGAATCACACAAACCGCTCAGATGCTTGATATCGCACATTTGCTGGAAAGAAAACCCGCTATGCTTTCCGGCGGCCAACGCCAACGCATCGCGATTGGACGAGCGATTGTGAAAAAACCGAATATCTTCTTATTCGATGAGCCGTTATCCAATTTAGACGCTCAGCTGCGTAACCACATGCGAATGGAAATTCGTAAGCTGCACAAGCGTCTAAATGCGATTTCGATTTACGTGACCCACGATCAAACCGAAGCCATGACATTAGCGGACAAGCTGGTCGTCCTAAATCAAGGATCGATTGAACAAATCGGCAGCCCTCAAGAGATCTTTGAAAACCCGAACTCTTTGTTTGTCGCTAAATTTATTGGCACATCGCCATTGAATCTGTTGACTAGCGACAATCCGATTCTTCAGCCATGTTCGTTGAGCTCCGACGTGCAAACCCTCACCATTCGTTCAGAAGACGTCATGTATTCCAAACCATGTAAATCTGATTTCATCCAACTTAATCATGGCGAACTAGAGGAACAAGAAATCTTAGGAACAGACTCCTTGTATCACTATGATTTCTCAGGTTTGAGTATCACGATTAAAGCGCCAACCCAGTTGGCCTTAAGTTCGGAGCAAACGCTGTATTTACCTTGGAATAAAATCATGCTGTTTAATAAAGATGGCCAGCGTTCAGCGGAACAACACTCTACACTTCAGCAAAAGCCGGACTCGGTGAGCGCAGCTTAATCTATGACTACTGATGCCTCACACCCGTTGAGGCATCACTTCGTCCTTCCTCGCACATCGCCCCCCTTTCCTAGCATCACTTGAATTCCTATCGTTTTGTACAATACTTCACCAGTATGCACTAGGTGGAATAATGGTGCGCAGAAATTATAAATGGTGACAAGATGTCGGTAGGTAAATGGTTAGGGCTTGCTGCGCTCTTAAGCGTGTTAGTGGTCGGTTATAACGTAATTAGAACCAAAGCGCCCACTCCAATAGGAAACATTGTTATCGCTGAAGCTTCTCAGCCGGTATTCTCTCTGCTCTATATCGCGAAAGAAAAAGGCTTTTTTAAGCAGCAAGGCCTCAATGTGACGTTTCGTTCATTCACTTCCGGACGAGATGCCCTGCAAGACACCGTTGACGGAAACTCTGATTTAGCGACCTCATATGAAACCCCAGTTGTTCTGCAAACTTTGGCTGGCGCGGATCTAAAAGTAATTTCTTCATTGCACTTTTCTAATAAGAACACCGCAATGCTGGCATTAAAGTCAGCGGGAATTCTAAACCCACAAGATTTAATCGGTAAAACCGTCGCCGTCCCGAAAAATACCAATGCGGATTTTTTCCTCAACATGTATTTAGCGAGCGAAGGCATTCCCTTCGACGCGGTAAATACATTAGATGTTAAACCAGAGCATATGCTGAGTGTTTTAGAGCAGAAAAAAGCAGATGCGGTAGCCATTTGGAATCCACACTTATACATTCTAAATCAAACACTAGGAGCAGAAAGCACCAGTTACTTTTACTCGAATGCGTATACGGAGTTTTCTGTATTAGTCGGACAAAGCAAAGTCATCGAAGAAAAGTCCGTGCAAATGGCCGCGATTGCCAAAGCGCTCATCAAGGCTGAGCACTACTTGGGTTCATCTCCACAACAAGCAAAAGAATTAGTGGTGAACTATTTAGGTGACCACTCGCGCTCAAGTGTTGAAGGCACATGGGAAGATTACCAAAAGACCATCAAGTTAAATAATGTGCTCGTGACTATCCTAGAACAAGAAGCGGAATGGATAATAAAACAAAGGAAACTAACACAAGAACAACCTGATTTCCGATCAGTAATTGAGCCTCGCTTTATCAAATCAACGTCCCCTAACGCCGTCACCCTTCTATAAGTTGAGGAATCCTAAAAATGAACAAGATGAGACCTTACAGCATCAACTTAAAGCTTACTATTCCACTTCTTATCATGGGCTTAGTATCGGCATTACAATTTTCTTATTTGCTTAATGAGCTGTCTAATGTTCAACAAAACATTGAAAGAAAAGCAGACGCAATCAGTGAATTAGAGTTACTCACCTTCAGCCTGAATCAGAAAGAAAATAATCTAAGAACCCTATTATTTGATTTCTATGTTTCAAAAAAACCAGAGTTCCTCCACGCGATAGAGAAAGAAAGACTTGGTATTATCAAAGTGTTGGCTGAACTAACAACACTCGATGAATTCAATCTCATCGCCCATGATGCTAACCAATATTTAACCCACCGTGCCAATCTCACCTCCTTAGCTGATCGCTTTATTCAAAATGTGGCCAATGGAAATATCGCAGCAACAAGTAACACTTTCCAGCAATGGAAAATCAAAGAAGAGCAAATGTCGGCATTACACATGGATTTCATGGGAAGCATTTACAACTTAAATCATGCCTCCCTTCGTGATCTGAAATCGTATTTAGACAATCAAACCACACTTTTTTTTGTGTTTATTTTGATTAATATCATTTTGATTATCTCCACGTTCTTTATTACACGGAAGATCATTGTCAGACCACTACACAAGCTAAAGCATGCGGCTAGAAGCGTCGCTAAAGGTAACTACGATATTGATGTTGATCATAAAGCTAATGACGAGCTTAGTTCTTTATCAAAGTCTTTTGCCTCGATGTCTAAAAATGTGAAAAAGTTTAATGTTGAGCTCGAATGTATAGTCGAGAAAAGGACCGAAGAGCTCAACTTGGAGATATCGCAGCGTAAAAATGCAGAAGCCGAGCTAAGAAATAAAATGATCGAGCTAGAACGAAGCAATCAAGATCTTGCTCAATTCGCTTACGTCGCGTCACACGATCTGCAAGAGCCATTAAGAATGGTGGCCAGTTACACTCAATTAATTGAACAAAGATATAGCGATAAGCTAGACCAAGATGGCAAAGAATTTGTCGGCTTTGCAGTCGAAGGCGCGGTGAGAATGCAAAAACTCATTAAAGACTTACTTGAGTATTCAAGAATCAACCGAAAAGAACTGAACCTAGGTATTGTTAACCTAGCTCAGACTCTTTCCGAGATAGAACGAAACCTTAGCTATTTGCTCAAAAGTTCAGAAGGTAAAATAGAATATTCTGAACATTTAACCGATATCGATATCGTCACCGATGAGTCTTTATTACTGCTTCTTCTACAAAACTTGATCACCAACGGCATTAAGTTTCAAAAAGATAGCAGCCCAATCATCCGTATAGAAATCGACTCCGACAAAACTCATTGGCATATTTCCGTCAGTGACAATGGCATAGGCATAAAAGAAGAGTTCCAGCCTCGAATATTCAAAGTATTTCAACGCTTACATAGCCGAAGTGATTACGAAGGTAATGGTATGGGCTTGTCGATATGTAACAACATTGCCGAGAAATTTGGTGGACGAATTTGGGTGGAGTCTTGTTATGGAGAAGGCAGTACCTTCCACTTCACGATAGAGAAAAAACAATGGCTAGGGGATGAACGGGAAAATGCAAATGTGCAGATATATCAAGATATTGCTGGTTGAAGATAATCCTGGTGACGCTCGCTTAACCTTAGAAGCGATGAACAACCATAAAACGCTTCATAACCTTGAAGTGATCCACCTAGAAGATGGTGAAACCGCACTACATTACCTAACTCACACCAATGAATACGGACAGTTTGATGATGGCACGTACCCTGACTTTGTCTTACTCGATTTAAACCTTCCCAAAATCAGTGGCTGGCAATTACTGGACTTTATAAAAGCCAACGACAGATTAAAAAACATCCCTGTCGCGATTCTGTCCTCATCCGATAGACCGCAAGACATCAACAAAGCTTACAGTCATTACGCCAATTGTTATATCACCAAACCTGTTGATTATTCTAAATTCGCTGAGTTCGTACAAGCCATCGACGGATTTTGGTTTTCGGCTGCCCAATTACCCATTTACTCCGATATTGGAGAGCAACATGGCTATTGAACAACATCGAATCAGAACACTGCAAGTAGAGGACAACCCGGGTGATTGTCGTCTTTTATCCGAGTATCTGCATCAGGAACAGGCCACCGACGTCGATCTTTTTCAAGTCTCGACATTATCGGAAGCATGCCAAATCATCAATAAGCACAGTTTTGATGTTGCCTTACTTGATTTATCTCTACCCGACGCCTGTGAGCTTGAAGCTGTGCATGCAATTCTAAAATGCGCTCCACAGATCGCCATCGTGGTCGTCAGTTCATTAGATGATGAAGTCACGGCATTAAAAGCCCTCAAAAGTGGCGCTCAAGACTATATCGTCAAAGGTCGCTTTGATAGTTACGTGCTGCACAAGAGCATCCGCTACGCGTTAGAGCGGAAGATCATTAAAGATCGCCTTAGCTACCTAGCTCAATACGACTCCCTTACTGGGTTACTGAATCGGGGTTCATTTCTATCCAGAGTCAGTGAAGCTTTAGAACGCAGCAAACGAAATAACAGTAATATCGCGGTGTTCTTTATCGACATGGATAAGTTTAAACAAATCAATGACACCTTAGGCCATGCTGCGGGAGATGAGCTTTTACAACAAGTAACCAAACGCTTCCAGAGAAGTGTTCGTAAAGAAGATTACGTAGCTCGACTGGCAGGCGATGAATTTGCCATGCTATTGGAATCAATGAACTCCCTTGAAAGTACTGAAGTGGTCACGAATAAATTATTTGCTTTGATGCAAAAGCCCTTCCTACTTAATGGCAAGAATGTTGAAGTATCCATCAGTGTCGGGATTACGGTTGTCTCTGGAGGCGAAACGTCCACGGAAGAATCTATCAATCAAGCAGATACCGCCATGTACAAAGCAAAAAAACGTCAATGGAACAGCGTCCACTATTACGACAATGAGTTGGAGCAAACCTTAGAAGTTAAAAATATTTTCCAAAACAAACTCAACACAAACCTAAACAGCAAGATGCTGATAGAATTCCAACCCATCGTCAATACAGCCGAAAAAATACTTGGGGTGGAAGCCCTTTTACGTTGGGATATCCCCTCGCAAGGCATCATCTATCCAGAGATGTTTTTGCCTTTCTTAGAAGACTCAGGCCGAATAGTTCAATGTGGAAACTGGGTATTATTCGAGTCATGTCGAACAATAAAAAACTGGTACGATCAACATGTAGTTGATACGGATTTTTACCTATGTGTGAACATTTCGATCAAACAACTGTTAGATGCAGACTTTATATCAACAGTCGAGTACACGCTAGAGCACACACAGTTCCCAGTAGATCGACTCATGTTTGACGTTTCCGAATCAACATTATTTGAATCAAATGAGCGCTGCAAAATAACACTAGAGCAACTGAAGCAATTGAACATTTCCATCACTATCGATCACTTCGGCACCAGTTATTCTTCGCTACAATATATTTCTCAACCGCCCATTGAACAAATAAAAATAGACCGAACGTTTGTGCAAGGGCTACCAGCCGATGCGCAATGCCGCCGAATGGTTAACTCCATCATCGCGTTGGCAAATAGCATGGGAAAATCGGTAATCGCAGAAGGCGTCGAGACCGAGCAACAACAAGAATATTTGACCCACTCTGGCTGCAACACCTTCCAAGGGTATCTCTTCTCAAGACCCGTCTCTGAAAGCACCTTTCTCAGCCTCTATAACAGGAAGTCGAAATTAGAGAGTCAGAAATTGGGGGGATAAGTTATCTGTTCTATGGCAACATCAGATGCCCCTCAATTCTATAACCGCTTGTCATTTTAAACAGGCATATTCGCTAACGTTGACAACGAACCCGCCTTCTAAGTGGGGCTGCTTCATCAAGGCTTCCATGCACTAATCGTTGCGCATTTATCCCCCCCAACGACGCAACCTAGATCTAAGCAATGCATCCCATTCTCAAACAAACAGACTTACCATAGTAAAATAGTCATTTTGCCTAGTATTACCGTCATCTTACCTATTGATTTTAATAGTCTGTTTATAAGATCATTGACGAATCTATTCGGACTAAAAACGCATCATAAAAGAGAATGGACGCAACAAAAATCAATCATTATGTGAATGAATTTTCATGTTATCAGTAGCGTCAATTTCGACTTGCCAATCTAGTTCATTCTATACGAATTCATTAGCCTCACACGCTACCGCGTACAGTTACGTGTGAAAAATAGGGTAAAGATATCTGGAAGTAAATCTTCCCGTGTTCGACATCTAATCAAACGGAGAAAATCTCATGGCCATCAATTTGGACAAAGGTTCATCGATCAATCTCAATAAAAGCGCACCTAGCCTTAAAAAGCTGCGTCTTGGCTTAGGTTGGGATCTTCTTACGAATGGGGCGCCACTCGATCTCGATGCCAGCGTTTTTATTTGTAAATACGACAACAAACAGCAACCAAAATTGATCTCTGACGAACACTTTGTGTTCTACAACAACCTTCAATGCCCATACAATGCTGTCATCCACGATGGCGACAATCGTACTGGCGATGGTGACGGAGACGACGAAGTCATTCATATCAACTTGGCTGACATCAACCCTGCGGCTCAAGAGCTGTCAGTTTTTGTCACTATCCACAACGCGAATGGCCGCACCTTCTCGTCGGTTTCAAATAGCTATATCAATCTTTACAACGAACAGACTGGCGATCTCATCGCCGAGTACAACTTAGGCCAATCATTTAGCGATGAAACCTCTGTTCAAGTCGGTTCATTGGTGAAAGATAATGGCGAATGGATTTTCCACGCAGTCGGTGCTGGATACCAACTCGGTTTAGGCGACATCGTCGCTGGCTATCAGTAAGGTAATATCTGTGGCGATTAATCTAAAAAAGAACTCCACCATATCCCTAGAAAAAGCCGCCCCTCAGCTCTCGAGTATTACTATCGGTCTAGGCTGGGATGTTGCTCAAGCCGACGCTCCCAAAGGTTTTTGGGCATCGTTATTTGGCGCTGGAAAGGAAGATATCGATCTTGATGCTTCATGCGTCTTGCTAGACGAACGAGCCAACGTGATCGACATCGCTTGGTTTCATCAGTTGCGATCACAATGTGGCGCGGTGAAACATCATGGTGACAACCTCACTGGGGCAGGTGAAGGCGATGATGAGCAAATCACCATCGCACTGAAAAAGTTGCCAAAATCAGTGAAACACCTTGCCATCACTGTCAATAGTTATAGCGGGCAATCGTTCAATGAAATTGAAAATGCTTTTTGTCGCGTGATGGATCAAACTGACAATGAAATCTGTCGCTATACCTTAACCGAACAAGGGACACACACTGGCGTTTTGATTGGCCTCCTCAGTAAAGAAAACAACGAGTGGTCGTTTACTTCGAAAGGCGTGCCAATGAGCGGAGTGACCGTCAAAAATATCACCAGCCAACTGTCTGCACACATTCTGGTTCATGACACGGTCAGCGCTTAATCAACTAGGTGAAACCTAAAATCTGATTAGCCGATTTAGATTAACAGCCTGAAGATGCATCATTCAGGCTGTTTTATACACCACGTGGGTAAATAAGATTCACAGATAATGCAGTTTAGGCAAAATGCCTACCAATACCGTCAGTATGACCATTGCTTTTTATCCCCATATCATACGATCATTTTGCCCTTGATCGGACCGAGTGATTAAAATTCAAATATGATTAAAACTTTCCATTCGAAACCACCTTCTAAGACTAGCGACACGAGCGAAAAGCACATAAAACAATTTGAGCATATCGCTCAAAAACAACCAGCGCCACAGCAGAAAAAGACGAGCTCAACCCTTGCATCTAAGCCACGCCAGCCTTCAGTATTATTCAAAAATAGAGTTCATGCGATCAAAAGCGATATCGTGGTCATGAGCCCCGAATGGCGAGAAAAAATTCAGAATATTGTCGCCAACGAGTTTGAAAACCTCGCTGTCAGCAAGTCAGAAAGGCTCTTTATCAAGAATAAATACCTAGACATTAAACTTGAAGACAGCATCCAACAAATCGAGCTGGGTAATGAACTCTCAAAACGTTTTCAACGGGTACAGGCTGATCTGTCTGACTATGCAAAAATTGGAAAAGTCGATCACATTTTAGATCTTGGCCAAGTGATCATTCAGATCGCACAAGGTATAGACATTGATATTTTTAATCCGAATAAGATCTCGACTAAGCTTTCGCGCTTTTTAGGCACCAAGCAACAAAAAGCACAGCGGATAAAATATGAGTTCGATTATGCGAGTGATCAAGTCGATCTAAAGATCAATAAAGTTTATGACAACATCAGTACCATTAAAACGTTTCTGACAGAATTTGATTGCTGGCACAAAGAATTAGTTGGCCTACAGAAAGACACGCTACTGACTATCATTGCTTTAAAATTGAAAATCGCCGATCAAGAACATCATCAAAGTGAGGAACAAGGTTCCATTTTCGAGCGCAACGGCAACTGGCAATATGTTATCGAACGCTGGAAAAAGAAAGTACATACGCTGAACTCACTCAACCAGTCAATCTTATTGACGTTTCCTCAAATTGATTTATACCGCACCAATCTAACCACAAGTTTTGAGCGATTGGAAACGATCAAAATCAATATTATCCAAGTATGGAAACAGCAATTTCTCACTGTTATTGCCATCGACGAATCCAATAGTACTTCTCTGTATTACGACTTGAAAGAAGTTCAAGACACACTCATCACCAACATCAAGGAACTCCAGTAATGGCCTTCAAACCTGTTCGATTCAATTCTCAGCCGGAAAATGTAGTGGCGGAGCCATTAAGCCCAAGTACAGTCACTATAGACCAACATACGCCAGAGAGTTCAATCGTTGCAATCAATGGTAATTCGCTACAGAACACGGTTGTCACCGTAGTCGAAACCCATAAAAAAGAGCTCATTGAGTGCGGACTTTCTCCTGAAAACGCAATAAGCCAAACCGTTAGCCAGCTGTCATCTGTTGACGTGTACTCGCCTCACGGCATCGAAACCTTAGGGAAAAATGCGTCGCAAAAAATTAGCAGCTATTCAGACGAAATGCTCAAGCACGTTCGATGTAAAGATCTTGAAGAAATGGGCAGCAGCCTGACGGAAGTCGTGGGACTTGCTAAAGGGGTCGATATTCAAGGCTTGATCGGAGAAGGCGGCATGTTTTCTCGTGTGGTGGCCAAGTTTAGACACACCAAAGAAAAGATCCTTGCCCACTTCAACACCGTCAGCAAGCAATTAGACCGACTCGTCAAAGAAGTCGATAAACAGCAGAGCACCTTACGTAACCGCTCTACTCAGCTAGACTCCGTATTTGAATATAATATCAACGAATACAAAGAACTATCACTAACCATCATCTACGGGGAATCGAAAAAGCAGCTGATTCAAGAAAGAATCAATGAATTGAGCCAAACCGATGAAGAGCCACTATCGCCGTTTCGCGTTCAAGAAATTAACGACTTACAAGATACCTTCAATCGCGTCGAAAAACGTGTTCACGATTTGAAATCGTTACAAATTCTTGCGCTACAAACCGCGCCAATGATCCGTATGGTGCAATCGAACAACATCTCCCTTATCGAGAAGTTCGATAACATCAAGATGCTAACGATCCCGTCTTGGAAAAAACAGTTCACACTCGCGATTTCCATGTTGGAACAGAAGAAATCAATCGCTCTTGCCAACAAAATTGACGATACCACTAACGACTTGATTCGAAAAAATGCCGATATGCTAAGACAAAATACCATTCAAGCGGCGCGAGCGAGTCAACGTAGCATTGTCGACATTGAAACCCTAGAGCATGTCCAATCCACCCTGATTTCCACCCTTCAAGATGTGGTTGCGATTGAACAAGAAGGTGCAAGAAACCGACAAGCCGCTGATCAAAAAATGGTTTCAATGAGAACCGAATTATCCAACATCATTCACTAACCTCATCCACAGATAGAAAGAGAACAACGCATGGCGATTAATTTAGAAAAAGGCTCCTCAATTAACCTCAATAAAAGCGAACCAAGCTTGAGCAAGCTACGACTTGGCTTAGGCTGGGATCTCATCAACAATGAGCCACCATTAGACATCGATTGTTGCGCATTCATCTGTAAATATGATTCGCAAAACCAACCAAAGCTATTATCAGACCAACATTTCATCTTCTACAACAACTTACGTTGCCCACAACAAGCAGTCATACATGAAGGTGACAATCGCACGGGTGCGGGTGACGGCGACGATGAAACGATTCTAATCGAATTACAAAAATTAGATCCAAGCGCACAAGAGATATCCATCTTTGTGACGATCCATAACGCCAACGGCCGCGCGTTTTCACACGTGAACAATAGCTACATCAAGCTATATAACGAACTCACTGGCGCGGTTATTGCGGAATACAACTTAGGCCAAGAGTTTAGCTCGGAGACCGCTGTACAAGTTGGTTCACTCGTCAAAGACAACAATGAGTGGATTTTCCATGCAGTTGGCGCAGGCTACCAACTTGGCCTAGGCGATATCGTTGCTGGCTACCAATAAGGACAAGGATCAATGTCGATCAATTTAGAGAAAAACTCTACGATTTGCTTAACCAAGAAAGCGCCAGCATTATCCAATATTACGGTCGGGCTTGGCTGGGATGTTGCCAAAAGCAAAGGTCTATTTGGCGCTCTTTTAGGAGCTAAATCCATCGATCTTGACGCGTCATGCGTATTGATTGATGAATCAAAGCAAATTGTTGATACCGTTTGGTTCCAAAAGCTACGTTCGATGTTTGATGCGGTCGTACACCAAGGAGACAACTTAACTGGCGCTGGCGATGGTGACGACGAGCAAATCAAAATAGCCCTAAATAAAATACCGCAAGCAGTTAAGTACCTCGCGATTACCGTCAATAGCTTTAGCGGCCAGTCTTTCAAATCGGTTGCAAACGCCTACTGCCGCGTAATCGATGAAAACACGGGGGAAATGTGCCGCTTCACGCTCACAGAGCAAGGCGATCACACGGGTTTATTTATCGGCTTATTCACCCGCGAAGGGAGCGAGTGGATGTTTACCTCTAAAGGCGTCCCCCTCAGTGGTCGCACGGTGAAAAGCATGAGCGATACCTTAGTTCAATACCTCTAGAGAACTAAAACAATCTAGGTAGTGAGCAAAGCATTACAGCTAACGAACACTGGCTGTATTCGTATCTCGAACAAAGAAAAAACCCGTTCATCATTGATGAGCGGGCTTTTAGTACCAACAGTTACAATACCCGCTGGCCCATTGCATCAATGATCATTTCGCCATCTTCTTTGTGATACGGTCCTTGTGGCCAGACTCCTAACAAATCTAATATCGCGTCACTTGGCCGGCACAACTTAACCCCTTTTTCACTACATACGATTGGGCGATTGACTAACACTGGATGCTGCAACATGGCTGCTAGAATTTGCTCGTCAGATACAGATTCATCCAATAAACCGAGTTCTTTCGCGGGAGATTTCGTCGTTCTCAGTGCAGTGCGCGGCGTTAATCCAGCGGCAGCAAACAGCGCCAATAGTTGAGATTGCGTCCAACCTTCGTTTAGGTAGTCAATGACCTTTGGCGAGTAGCCCGCATCTTGAATCATTTTAAGCACATTTCTAGAAGTGCCGCAGTCTGGGTTGTGATGAATCACTATCATTTTTCTATCCTAATACTTGGGGAAATATCGTCATTAAATGCTGCGCTGATTCACTCGCTGACTGAGCTGCTCGGCGCTTTCTAGCCGCTCTGAGTAACGATCAACTAAATAGTCACTATTGTCCCGTGTTAGCAAAGTAAACTTAACTAATTCTTCCATCACATCAACGATACGCTGGTAGTAAGAAGAAGGCTTCATGCGATCATTTTCGTCAAATTCAAGAAATGCCTTAGCCACAGAAGACTGATTTGGAATGGTGATCATTCGCATCCAACGACCAAGCACACGTAGTTGGTTAACCACATTAAATGATTGGCCGCCACCCGACACTTGCATCACCGCTAACGTTTTTCCTTGAGTCGGACGAACTGCGCCTAGCGATAAAGGTATCCAATCAATCTGCGTTTTCATGATGCCAGTCATCGCACCGTGTCGTTCCGGTGAACACCACACCTGCCCTTCCGACCACATCACCATCTCTCGCAGTTCCACCACTTTCGGATGGCTGCCGTCTTCACTATCAGGCTGCGGTAAATCTTCAGGATCAAAGATCTTCACCTCTGCGCCCATTCGCACCAACAAACGCGCCGATTCTTCAATCACTAAGCGGCTAAAGGAGCGCTTACGGAGCGATCCGTATAACAATAAAATTCGCGGTTTGTGTGTCGAAACAGGCGCAACCAACTGCTCATTCTGTGGCTCGTTCAGTTGGCTTTCGTTTAAATTTGGTGTCGAAAAATCGGTAATCTTCATCTTTTGACCCTATCTATATCGGTTGTCATTGAGCTGGCTTGATGGTGGTGAGCATCACCTAACACGCGCATTGATCTAACACGAGCATTGTTCTAACACGCACACTGCTCTAACACATGCACTGTTCTAACACGCGCACTGCTCTAATCGAGCCACGCACTCATCGAGGTAGTTAGCGCTGTTTTCGCTGGCGTCTTGTAATGTGTTGCTCATCCATTCTGGTAATTGAGGGCTCAATCGGTAATACACCCACTTCCCTCTCCGCTCATCTTCTAAAAGCTCGCAGCGACGCAATTCTGCTAGGTGCCGAGAAACCTTTGGCTGACTCACTTGCAGCGCAGCTTGCAGATCGCACACGCACAACTCCCCATTTTTGGAAAGCAGCAACAGCATCTTCAAACGCGTGTCATCAGATAAACATTTAAAAAAGATTAAAGGCTGCATAGCCCCTCACTAACAAATACGGAAAAACATATATATGATAATTCATATATATCGAAAGTAAAGAGTAAAAGTAAAGAGTCATAGAATACGATAGATGGGAAAAACCTCATTAAGCATCCATATCGTTCTCTTGATCTAATCACGATCAATGTTGGACATAAAAAAAAACCGCTACCTAAAAGGCAGCGGTTTCAATGGGATCATCGTAGGACATTTACTGTGTTTTAGACTCTCCAGCCAGTCTATCCAAGTAACCACCATCATCATTTTGACCAGGGCCTGCCATGCTCAACGTACTACCGCCACCCCAAAGGATAGAGAATACATTCGCACGACGTAGATCATTCATGTGATTGTGTCCCCAGTCATAGTAACCATCTTTAGTCGCTTGATAGTTATCAGAGGTGATCACTTTCGGTATAGCACCAAGGTAATCAAGATAGTTGGCATTTGCCTCTGGGAAATGGTAATCGTTCGATACTGTCGCCGTCAGCCCTGTCTGGTATGGTGCGGCAATATCAAGACTATCTTTAGCCGATTGCCCTGCCATCGCTGTATTACCGAACACGTAGTCTACTGCTGTCGCTCCATCAAGTGGCACCTTGTCTTGGTTCTTCTTGCCAATCATATGACCGCCAGGGATCTGGAACATCATTACAGGCACATCTTTAAGTTCATGACTAACGTCGCCCACATACTGAACGTACACGCTCCAATCGTTAGCGTTGTATAAGTAAGGTGCATACACCTGACCATTAGTCAGCAGCGTATCACGCTCATACTTATCAAAGGCTACAAACGTTGGGTTAAATTGCTCATTGGCGTTACCGTAAGCACCCACCGAACGTAGGAATGGTACTTCACCACAATCGTAGTTAACCCCAGTTTGTTTCATATCACATTGACCATTCTGAGAATCATCAACATGGCGCATCACTGAAGACGGATCATTGTAGGCATTATGCACCCAGTTGTGACCTGATGAATCGCCCGCCCAGATATTTAAGCTCCAGCCAAATGGTACTTTCGGTGCTACGGCCTTCACCAACCAGTTTGTCGATTGCACAAAACCAGTTAGCGTGTTGGCTTCAGACTGAGTTAAGCTCTGTGGGATCTGGCTGTATTGTGCATATTCAGCATCGGTGATCATTTTTGATTTATGCAGATCGTCAATCGCCGCTTTTAGCTGAGAAACCACGTGTGGCTGAATGCCAACATAGCCTTTATCTTTAAACACTTCCCCTAAGAAATCTGGGTTCAGAACTAACGTTCCGTAAGTTTGCTTAAAACTTGGATCTGGGTGATTCTCTAAGTAACGAGCCATCAATAATAAGTTCTCATAGTGAAACTTAAGATCTTGGTCATTGAGCAAATCAGCGGTACCTGTGTCCGAACCACCTGAAGACTGCGCCGTATACTCAACGAGTACTGGGACGACTGGATGGTCATAGGTCGCAGATAAGCGCTGAGCCAAGTCGACCGTTCTCGCCGTAGCAGTCTGGCCTTCGCCTTCTGGCGTCCAGATTGTTTTCGGATCAACGCCGCGATCACCCGCGCCGTCGTTGTCTGCATATTTAAATACAGAATCGACGTTATGACGCTGATCTAGCAATGCTTCATTGGTAAAGTCTGTTACTGACCCCATCGCAATACGATTCTCTGGCCAACCATGCTTGATATTAACTTGCTCAGGCACCTCGTGATCTTTAAAAATGATCGTACGCGATTCAGTATGTTCAGCATCGATCACAGGATCGTTAATCGAGGCATCTTTAAAGCCTGTTACTGACACACCCTCTGTCAGCTTATAACCTCCAGCGGAAGTGGCTGGCACCGCAATGTTTAACATATGCTGAGGCGCAAGCGTAAAGCTTAATGGGAAATCCAGCGCAACATTCGTCGACTTGTCGGTGTATTGAAGGTCGTAAAAAGCGATGTTGCTATCAGAAGGAGTAGAAGACTCATCATCCGCAGTCAAGTTCACGCTAGTTGGATTGCCTTGTGGCTGCAGCTCAAAGCTTGTATTTAACGCACCTTTGCTCTGGCTATAAAGAGATATCGTGCTTTGATCTTGCTCAGATTTCACATCCATCAAGCTCACGCTCACCGATGCGGGCTGAGCACTGATGCCATCCAGCCATTGTACCTGTGAACAACCTTTCAATGACGATTGCATGGTGATGGTGTGGTTCGTCTCATCGTTCCAATTGGCACACAAAAAGGTTTTTCCTGAAATATGATCGGCCGTGGTATTAAAGATGATTGGATTACCTGCTTGATCTTTCACTGGCGCGCCAGTGCTGTCTTTCGGGACAACAATTACTTTTGCATTACCTAAGTTATCGCCTAGGTCTAGATTTGAAAGATCAACGGTAAAATACATGTCTCCCGAAGAAGGGGTTGGATCAGGTGTTGGGCCTGGATCGGGAGGCGTTGCGCCCGAGAAATTAACTTTCATCGTCAGCTGTTCTGGCCAACTACTCACAGCACCTGATGTGGGCTCGGCACCCACCACGACCATATCGCCCGAAGACCACATATTCACGCCGGTAGAAGCAATGCTTTCTTTTAGCCCTGCGTCCGCTAACACTTTCTGTGCGGAATCATCCAACTCTTCACTGTAGTTCCATAGTTGAGTCAGATCCGACACTTTGGCTTGGTAGGTACAGTAGTACTGTGAAGAGTCACAACCTGCCTGCTTGGTAAATTGGAGTACCTCACTGGTACCACTTGTATCTGCATACGCAGCGGAAGAAGCCGCAACGCATCCAGCCGCCACCATGGCCGAATAGATTAACGAACGCATAGAATTTTTCCTTATGACATTTTTTGTATCGAAAAATATGTTGTTTTGCAGGCGACGACTATAAGGAAGATTTATAAAAATTCGACCATGAAAATGAAATGACTATGTCAAATATCAATAGAATTGTAAGGAAATGTGCATCTATGTCAGAGAACAGAAAATAACCACATGTGCGAGTGAACTTATCTGTTTTGGCGATAATCTCGCCGACATTTAAATCGCGTAATGAATTGCATATCAAGCGATAAGCATCGCCTCGTCGTGCGTGGACACTGTGGGGCTGTAAACGTGTGTCGCTTCTTACTGAGATCTAGGTCTTTAGAACAATTCAGCGCTATATCGGCAGTTTCGGCGTGATATGGGCTAAAATCACAACAGAGTAAATTAACGAAACGACAAGCAAGTGAGATAACGTGGATAAGCCAGCGAAAAGCTCAAACGGTCCTACAGATGTAAACGTCAGTGATGACAAGTTGATGCACGGCCGCTACGTGCTTGAGTTCCCTAGCGACTTCCCCAACATCATGATCCTTCGTTTTTACGACGAGTGGAATACTCAGACTGCCGTCTCTTGTATTGAGGAATGTCACCGGAGAGCACTGGAGCATTTCAAGGGGCGCTCTTGGGGCGTCATGGCTGATTTACAGCAATGGGGATTATGCACACCAGAAACCATTAATTACATGCGCACTCACATGTTTAACTTCATTACGATTGGGCTAAAAATGCAAGCGGTCTTACCAAGTGGGATACTGAATAAAATGGTGGCTGAAACCATGCATAACGAGGTTCAGCCATCCAATTTCATTAGTGAGTACTTTTCCAATCAAGAAGAAGCATTGGCATGGTTAGATAAAGAGCTACAACGCTACGAAGGCTCCAATTAGCATTCACTATTTATTTAGCTATTTGGCTATTTGTAAAGTTTGTCCTAACCGGCTACTTTCTAGCGCCAGTTCAATCAACTTAATATTCCATAAAGCTTGCTCAGCGCTCACGGGTGGTAAACTCGTGCCCCGAACCGACTCAGCCAGTGAAACAAAGTAGTGCTGGTAACCACCCAATTCCGTTGTCACCACCTCGACACTATCGGCGCTATAAAAGCTACCGTATTGATCTTTCTTTTCTGCCGCCCAGTGAGCTTCACTCGGCATCACCCCAGCAATCAAGCGCTCTTCTTGAGGATCTAAGCCATATTTTTCATAACTGCCAAGATCCCCTTTCACATGAAAGCGTCGGTTAGGGCCTGCACTAAATAAGTCGCTGTGTATGGTCACCACGGCATCGGGATACTGCATCACCACATTGAAGTAATCGACATTGGTCGAGCCTTCACGCATCACTAAGCATTGCGCTGTGATGGCATCCGGCAGCCCAAAAAGATCCAACGCTTGATCCATCAGATGCGGCCCTAAATCAAATAACAGGCCGCCACCATCTTGGGACATTTCGCGCCAGCGCTGACGAACCTCAGGTCGGAATCGATCAAAGTGAGATTCAAAACACTTCACGTTCCCCAAGCGCTTATCAGCGATCATCTTTTTGACCGTCAAGAAATCACCGTCCCAACGGCGGTTGTGGTACACGCTCAGCACCAGTCCTTTTCGTTCAGCCAGCTCAATCAAGGCTTCCCCATCCGAGACTTTAGTCACAAATGGCTTTTCAATAACCACATGCTTATTGTTCTCTAGAGCGCGTTTAGCCAATTCAAAATGCGTGTCATTCGGAGAGGTAATGATCACCAGCTCAGCGTCTGAGTCTTCAAGCAGTTGTTCCGCGGTAAGGTAGTGCACAGCACTTGGCCAATCCGCTTTCACCGTATCCACTTGGCGGCTACTTATCGCAGTGAGCTCGTATTCTGGCAAACTATCCACAAAGGGAAGATGAAATGTTTTCGCTGAAAAGCCATAACCTATGATGGCGGTTTTGATGGGAGATACACTCATAGTCAAAAAGCCTTATTTAAGAAGATGTAATAATTAATTGGACGTTGTGAGCATCGAGAGCTTGCTGCATCGCTTCACTGGGCATGCGATCTGTGATAATCACATCAACAGACTCTAATCCAGCGACGTGAAACACATGCTGCAAGCCAAATTTGCTTGCTTGGCAGACTAAGATCACGCGCTCGGCTTGCTCAATCATGCTTCGTTTGGTCGCCGCTTCTGCTTCACTGCTGGTTGATAACCCTCGTGTAGACAATGCACACACACCAATAAAGGCTTTATTTGTGCGATAGCGAGCCAGCTGTTGAACCGCAGAGTCTCCCCAAATAGCACGGTGCAAAGTATTAAACTGCCCGCCTAAGCAATGCACCACGATATCGCTAGCTGCCGATAACACAACGAGGCTGTCGAGAGAGTTAGTAATGACAGTCACTGGCACATTAAGGTAACCCGCCATCACCGATAAAGTACTTCCGGCATCTAATATGATGGAATCATTTTCTTCCACCAAGCTGGCCGCCTTTTTCGCAATCTCTCGTTTTTCATCGCTAACCGCTCGACTCACCACCGGTTGCACATCAGGCGTAACAGGCAGATACATGGCTCCACCGCGAATGCGCTGCACACCAGAAAACTGTGTCAATTTCACTAAGTCACGTCGTGCTGAATCTCGTGAAATCGAGAATAGACTGCAAATCTCGCCCAAAGTGATCCTCCTTTGATCCTTTAGCCAAGCCTGCATTTTAATAATTCGTTCTTCTTGCGTCATATCAAAATTAAACCACTTAAAATCACGTAAGCGAATATAAGTCATTCATTCTAGCTTTGCACGAACAAACTGATCCTAAATGGAAAATTAAGGATCTTAGGATCAAAGTTACATACGGAGCTGCATAGCTAAGGTCATGCTTTTCTAGTAAAATCGCTTATGACTTTCATATAGAAAGCATTCAAATAATAAATAAGTACAACGTCGTTGAGAGGAAATGTTATGAAGTGGCTTTTCGCAGCACTAAAAAATTACGCCGACTTTAATGGTCGAGCACGAAGAAAAGAGTATTGGATGTTCGTGTTATTCACAGTGTTGGCCTGCATGGTCACTGTATTTTTGGATACCGTAACCCGCCTACCGATCTTTTCCGCACTCGTGATGCTCGCATTGGTGATCCCATCATTTGCCGTCACGGTGCGTAGACTGCATGATACGAACCGCTCGGGTTGGTATTTTTTACTTAGCTTTATACCTATCGCAGGTCCTATCGTGCTATTCGTGTTTAATGTTTCGGACAGCCACCCCGGAACAAACGCCTATGGCCCGAACCCGAAAGGCATCGAAAATAAAGAAGCAGAAATAGTTTCATAATAAAAAGGCGGCCAGTTGGCCGCCTTTTTATTCAATCGGATCAACTCCGAGCGTAATTCACTATACTATCGCGATATAGCGTCAACAGTGTTTCGTCATCGACCTCGACACCTATCCGCTGCCTAGGCATCTCTGCCCATTCATCCGTCATGTATTTTCCATCATCAAACTTTTGCAGCGTCATACCTTGTGCTGGACCTTCGCATACAACGCGGATCGCTCCTGTGCGCAAAGTAAATAACTCTGGGTTTATGACATAAGCAATCGCTGAAGGATCGTGCACATGACAGCCTTCCATCCCTACTTTCTCGGAATAAAATCGTAAATAGAAGCGACTGACATCCCAAATGAACTGCCCTACTTCACCAGCATCATCACGTAACTTATCCAGAAAATCTGCAGTAAAAAAGCTTTCCTCTGTCACATCTAAGCCAACCACGACTACTGGCCACGGAGCGCAAAAAACACAGTCTGCAGCTTCTGGATCGTCATAGATATTGGCTTCGGCGTAAGGGGTGACATTGCCGCGATGCTCATTCACGCCAAAAGCGCCGCCCATCACAACCACCTCTTTCACTAAACCAGCGATTTCCGGTGCCGCTTGTATCGCTAACGCAATATTGGTCAAGGGTCCGACAGTCACCAGAGTGATCTCTCCCGGATTGGCTTTGACCGTATCAATAATATATTGATACGCAGGACGCGGGTCCGGTGTCGAGCAAAGCTGCTCTGGGGCATTCACATCACCAAAGCCTGATTCACCATGCACCACCACCGTTGGGCCAACAGGCACACGGCGTAAAGGCTGACCAGCCCCTTGGGTGACATCGGCCTGCAAGTTGAATTTATCTTTTAGATATAACGCATTGCGAGTGGTGTTCTCGATCGTTGCATTGCCATAGACCGTACTGATCGCCAGCAAGTCTATCTCAGGGTGAGACTCGGCAAATAAAATCGCCATCGCATCATCGATGCCCGGATCAGTATCTAGAATTATTTTTTTTGTCATTATTTTGGTCTCACTGGAATATCGATATGCAGCAAGGTGACACCACTACATAATATTGAGCGAGTATAGTAATGATCCAAAAGGATCTTCCCGTGATGGGTCTCACAATCTCAAGGACAATGCGTATTTTTACTGACACAATATCAAATAAGGCAAAAAGGAAAACTAGGCTAAAATTAATTCAATGAGTGGCATTAATCATCAGGCAATGAGATATGGAATTTAGTGTTCACGGCGAATTTACTTTTCTGTTTGTTGAAGAGATATTGGTTGTGAAGGTCGTGGGTAGCTGGAACCGCGAGTGTGCGATCCGTTTTGATCGCACCTTTCGCGCGGTCGCCAGTGATTTGGATTCCCAGCCGTGGGGCAATGTTCTCGACATGTCCCAATGGAAACTTGCCACACCAGATATTTGGATCGAGATCAAAGAAACAGCACTCTGGCTCGCCGAGCATAACCACCGCTTTGAAGCCGTCGTTATCAATAACATGTTAGAACAACATTTGATGGTCGAGCGTTTTAAGCTCACTCCCAAGCTGCGCACCGCTTTTTTTGATAATGAAACGCAGGCAATTGATTGGTGCAAAGAGCAAGATCAGCAACGACATTCTGCCTAGAGAATTGAAGGTATGCTCTAATGCTCAATCTCAGCATACATTATATATTGAGGCCCTGCACTGCCTCCTAAATACAACTCCGTCGATTCACTAAAGCCAGCCTTTTTGTAACACCGTTGCGCATTTGGATTTTTACAATTTACCGTCAAGTAAACCGTTTGATAACTCGAATAATATTGCTGTAAATATGGAAATAACGCTTTAACCGCTGCGCTGCCGACACCTTTACCCTGCCAATTTAAGCCAATCACAAATGCTCTGAGTCCCACCGCTGTCGGCGGACAAAACGCATAGCTTTGAGAGTAACCCACATCGATTTTAAAAAAGCCCACCACTTGATGGTCAAATTTAATCACATGCAGATGGACTGTCTCACTTGCCTCAGCTAAAAACTCCTCCGCGGTTCCTGCATACTTTATCTGCTCTTGAGCGAGCACGACATTTTTAACCGCCGGCTGATTTGCGCTTGTCAGTTTTTCTAATGTAATCATTACAATACTTATTCCTGTTCTGGGCACTTTTTGTCATTATCATCATGACTATAATAGGTTTTGTATTATTGAACATGTGCGAGTTCAGTGTCTCTACGCACCATCTCACATTTCACATCTCACATTTCACACCACCGATACCCATATCATCCCCTAAAACACTTTACCTCAAGTAATGTTGAAGTTTTATGCTGTTCTGGCATTCATCAATTTGGAACAACATTCGATGAGAAACAGAACTCTACCTTACCTAACCGCACGCTTTTTTGATGGCATCTCGTCTGGGTTATTTATGATGGCGTTACCTTGGATCATGCTTGATGGTGGCAGCAACGGCTATTTTGTCGCTTTCACCGCATTAACGAGCACATCCCTGTCGTTTTTCGCCACGCCATTTTTTGCCACTTTGATTGATAGACATTCCAGAAAATCTCTTATTGTTCTAAACCAAATCCTTCAAACTATGGTCGCTGGCGTCACCGCTGGGCTGTATGCCGCTGGCTTTGGCTCAATTTGGCTGCTAGCGGCGACACAAGTGATTTTTTGGTTATCGGCTAACTTTGCATGGGCGACCGATACCGCCTTTACTCAAGAAAATTACCATGTGCATGAATACGCCAAGCTCTCCAGCTACCAAGAAATCATCATGCAAGGCACCACACTGGGAGCAGGTGCTTTGGGGGTCGTTTTACTGCAACTGTGGGGCATTTTCGAGTTTGCCTTATTCGCAGCCATCGCCTCGGCCATTGCCAGCAGCTGCTATATCGCAACGCCCTATCGCCGCAAAATGAGAACACCCTCTCACACAAGATTCCTCACTGAATTGAAACAAAGCAAACAGATCTTAGCAAAACAACCGCGCTTCTTTGCCTATTTAGCGCTTTCCTGTCTGTCGTATCCCGTTTTGTCTTACCTGAGCAAACTCGTGCCTATTTGGTTTTCAGAGCAGAACATAACGGGCAGTTGGTTCGCCGGCTACAATATCTGCTTTGGAGTAGGATCGTTAGTGACGGGGCTATTGATCACCAAGATACTCGCCAAACTGCCCTTTTCACTCATCATCCAGAATTCCATATTGGCGCTGGCGATTGCCCTTTTAGGCATGAGCCTGTTTCCTTTCCCTGCCGCCATTCTTGGCTTTAGTGCAGTATTCGGCTTATTCAATGCGCTCAATCGCATTACACGAATCAACTGGATGCACCACCGCATTGAAATAACGCAACGTGGCAGAGTGGATGGAGGGCTAGCTATGTTTTCTACCATGATTCAATCCATTGGCTATACGATCATCGCCCTACTCAGCCATTACGATCTAGTGAAGTATGGATTTCTCGTCGCCGCTGTCACGATGGGGCTCGCCTACCTGATGATGCGTACGCTGACCCAGCAGACAGATTTTCCAGCTCAAATCCTCACTGATTGTTAGGGCATAAATAACAAGATTGCGCGTCAAACTCCCGTATAAACAGCCACAATGCCGTAGAAAAGCGCCGATAACAGCTGGTGAAAAAAAACGTGTCCCTATAAGCAATCTATCTCTTCTAAGCTAGGCTTTTAACTAGGATTCCATTACTGGTGAGACATGGGCATGAAAATATCAGACTTAACGATTCGCAGCCGACTCTTTGCAGGCAATATCATCACCGCCGTCATTCTTATCACCCTGTGCGCGATCGCTTGGTTTTCAATTCAAACTTTAGCCCAAACCGAACGCATGGTTGAACACACCCATAAGGTCATCAAAGAATCGAACGGACTGGTCAACGCTATGGTCGACCAAGAAACTGGTCTAAGAGGATTCGCCATTGGAGGACAAGAAGAATACCTAGAACCTTATATCTCCGGAAAAGAAAATTTTAATGATTATTTATCAACAGTTAAGCAACTAACCAGTGATAATCCAGCCCAGCAAAAACGATTTGATGATATAGAAAAAGAAGCTCGCGGCTGGCAAGCCTATGCGGAGGTGGGCCTCGATGTTGTTCAACAAACAATAAATAATATCAGCACGTTAGAGAGTGAAACCGATGCCACCATGCCTCACCTCACCGATCTTTCGCAAGAGGCGACCAATATCGGCGGCATACTCGATGTGATACTTGGCATAGCAGATCAAACCAACCTACTCGCACTTAACGCAGCGATAGAAGCTGCTCGTGCAGGTGAACAAGGGCGTGGATTCGCAGTCGTTGCCGACGAAGTGCGTGAGCTCGCTAAACGAACTCAAAATTCAACCACAGAAATCCAAACCTTAATCGAACGTTTGCAAAAAGGCACACAAGGTGTCGTAGAGAACATCGAAAAAAGCAGCAATATTGTCAAAGCAACCGTGGAAAAAGCCCAACAATCTGGCGGATCATTCAACACCATTTCAGACTCAATAAAACAGATACACTCGATGAGTACACAAATAGCAGAAGCTTCCGCTGAACAAAAAACAACGGCTGAACAAATCAACCAAAGCGTCATTGAAGTCAGTCAAATTTCTCGCTCCAGTGTGAGTAACGCGGAGAAAACTGTCGAATCCGGCCAAGAGCTCGTCGGTCTATCAAGCCAATTTCATGACATTGTAGGAGAATTTAGTATCGAAAATCCCGACATTTGGTAAACAAACCCGCAACGAAAATAAAAATTTTTCAATCAATTACCCAAAAAGTTTGATGAAGACAACGCTGTTTAGGTGCTTGTGCCTGCATAAACCGTACCTGCGTTACGTAAAATTAACATTCCATATTTATCTCTGTCACGATCGGAGCGACAGGCCTATGATGAATTTGTACACACCAATAGAGAGATATGATTATGAAAGTTGTTGTAGAGTTTTTAGAGTCAGGTCGTTTTAGAGACAATTTCTGGAATGGCGATTTCTTCGTAAACCGTGGTGAGCGCCGCGCTGTCACTCCTTCTTTTGCAGCTCAGTTGATTACCAATAGAATCGCAAGCCTGCATGAAATTGAAGACAATAAAGAAAAGTAAGACAGAAATCTAAACTGGGAGCCTTTCACTACTGACTTCCACAGATTTCCTGCCATATTCGTCCCCTTATTCTTTTTAAGATAAGGGGAGGCTCTCCCCCCAAATAACCAAGTCTCACTCGCTTCTAGATTCGTTTAATCAATCACTCCGCAATGCGGCATCCTGTTTTCACACTCATCGCTCAACCACTTTGATTGGTCTACGTAGCGTTCTAACTGCGCGTCCTTTTTGCAAATTCGACGCTCGAATCGTCACCAGAGAGCCGCACTATTCGTCGCCGTTACCATCGACTATCAAGCTCCCGAAAGATTCATTTTGACTATCCACAAAATAAAACCTTCCCCTTTACATCTTAAATTAAAGTAAATACACTAGCGCCAAATTCAAGCAAAGCCTTTTTTTTACACATCAATCGAACGGTGTTTTATTTGTTAACCATGCATGAATATTGTAAGTGAGTATTTTTCGACTCTCAATCGAACAGTGTCCAATTCCGAATATCAACATAATGAGAAAAACATGAAAAAATTAGCCATCGCCACAATCGTATTTTCCGCATTCACAGCCAGCCATGCGTTTGCAGAAACGATGACTGACAATTCATTGTCCGACTATGGCTATATTCGCGGCGCGTTAGGTGGGTCTCAAAATGGTTTCTCGAAAAGCCTAGATCCATCAAATCCCACTAGCGTAAAAGAGACAGATCATACCGCAGTCAATATTTCCACGGGTTACGTGCACCAACTCAAGGATCCAAGATTCGCCGTCGGCGGAGAGTTTGCTTACAATTATTTCAGCAATGACAAAGTGAACATTGGTACAAATACATGGACGATTGAAAATAGTTCACTCGATTTTGCAGGGCTAGGCATCTGGCATATGAGCGAAAAATTTGATGCGATTGGTAAAGCGGGTCTATCTTATCAGGTAGCAGACGCTTCTAGTTCTCTCTCTGGGATTGGTGGTATAGATGGTGAGAATACCGATTGGGTGCCAATGTTAGGCACTGGAATCGCGTATAACTTTGAAGAAAACTGGACGGCCGACGTCACCGTGACCCACTACTTTGGCAAAAATAACATCAACTCGACTGGCAAGATCACCAGCTATATGGCAGGTATCAGCTACAAGTTTTAATTTTAATCTGACTCTCCCTTCTCGCTTTCATTAAGCAGAGAAGGGAGACAATGGTCAGGCAAAAAAGTCACCTATTTTCACCGTGCTTAGCGGGCAACCTAGATCTCAGCAAGACTCAACTCGCATAGCATTCAGTGCGGCTCGGACACTCGCTGCAGGAAGCAGATGGACAAATCGGCAAGCCCGACGTGAGACAAAATTGGCGATAGATAAATTTCTTCCAGCGCATCGCATTACCTACGTTCTTTTGCGCCAATGTTGGAAAGTGAGTATGAAAAATATCCGACACAGAAAGTCGACTTTGGAAACCCATGTCTTGGTAGAGGTGGGTCTTGCCACAGCAGGCCACGGCCACTCGGTGCGCCCAAGCTCTTGCTTGGCTACCATTGTCGGAATGAGCCAGCATTAATTCCACTAAGTCGTCATAAAACTCCAGCGGTAGTGGGTTCGCTGTGATCAGTTGGCTATATCGTTCCAACTCATCGGCGTATTCCGTATCCTCTACGACCTGGGCCTCTCCCAATGCACTCTTCAGTCCATCCACATAAAATTTCTTTGATTCAACGAGATCCATATAATATCCGTTAGCTCTTCATTGGCGATAAGTCTGTGGGGTTACGCTAACTCCCACAAAAGCAACTAGGAAACGGATAATAAAGATCGCCGCGTGATTTAGCAAAGCACTCGCGCTTACGCAGCGTTAAATCTACAGTGGTTTAGTCTGAAGGCAGGTAAATTGCCGAGGGAGGATCTCTGCCTTAATCAACGGACCTTTTATACGAGGTAATAGTACAAAAGCCCTTATTTACTTTAAATACGCTGAATGGCTGCCAGTTTATCTAAGCAGGTTTGATGAGCTTCATCATAGTCAAAAAAGTACTGCACAATACTTTACTCATTCTGAACTTAGAGATCTATTCTCAAACTCATGGTCCAAAGCCCATGAATGTTTCGTCCGGCCACCATGTTGCCTCTCTAAATAACAATACCTCAATGGATCAGTATAGCTAATACTCAAACAGGCCCGCATTGACAGGTACAGGAAGTGGATTGACAGCAAGGACATCGCTTGTCGCACTGGTAACAAGGCCGAAGATCTTTATGATCAGGTTGCTTTAAAATGCGCTCAAACTCTTGACGGTGAGTATAAAAATGGATGCCAGATCTTAATTTCACTCGATCACCTTATTTTCAACAGGATCATAAATCTAACCATAGTACAAAGCCATACCGTTTATATGGTCAACTTCGTTAATTTAATGTATTCATCTAGTCTGGATCGAGTAATCAAACGCAGCAACACGGCAAAGGGATTCACCTTACCCTAAGCTCTTGAAAATAAAGTCACTACTTCCTTTATCATTGAACTCAACGTCATCATTACTTTCGGCCTACCCAGATTTCTGTTATTTTTTGCGCTATAAATTGTTATGTTATAACATATCAATTTATAGCGCACCGTCTATCAGAGTTCATCATGCTGCAGAAAAAAAAGTTACCTGTTACTGTGCTTTCAGGTTTTCTTGGTGCGGGGAAAACGACCGTCCTAAGCCACATCCTTAATCATCGCCGAGATTTAAAAGTCGCGGTTATTGTCAATGACATGAGTGAAATCAATATTGATTCCACCAAAGTTCGTAATGAAATCACGCTCAATCACAGCCAAGAAAAACTCGTTGAAATGAGTAATGGCTGTATCTGCTGCACGTTAAGAGAAGATTTATTGGAAGAAGTGAGCAAGTTAGCCGAGCAAAATCGCTTCGACTACTTAATCATAGAGTCCACTGGAATTTCCGAACCCCTTCCCGTTGCAGAAACCTTTACTTTCACCGATGAGAATGAGGTGTCGTTGTCCGATATTGCAACACTCGATACGATGGTCACTGTGGTGGATGCCGTTAATTTCTTAAATGATTACCAACTCGCCCTAGATCTGAAAGAAAAAGGAGAGTCTTTAGGAAAAGAAGATGACCGAAGTGTCACGGATTTACTGGTCGATCAGGTGGAGTTTGCCGATGTCATTCTTGTTAGCAAAACGGACCTCGTGGAACACGATGATCTCTCCCGCTTAACCGCGATCTTAACAACGCTTAATACTCATGCTCGAATTATTCCGATTGTCCAAGGTAAGGTGGATATTGACGCCATCATCAACACGGGCAGCTTCGATTTTGAACTAGCAGAGCAATCGCCCGGTTGGCTTCAAGAAATGCGCGGCCAACACATTCCAGAAACACAGGAATACGGAATCAGCAGTTTTAGTTACCTAGCCCACCTCCCTTTCCATCCAGAAAAATTTTATCAACTACTCCATAACGCTGAAGACTACGGCAAACTCATTCGTTCAAAAGGGTATTTTTGGCTAGCGACTCGCCCTGAGATTGCCGGTCAATGGAATCAAGCAGGAGGAATCGCCCGACATGGTTCTGCGGGGTTATTTTGGCACGCCGTCGCTAGAGAAGAATGGCCTAGTGACAAAGAAAGTCTGGAAGCGATTCAAAATCAATGGATTGAGCCCTTTGGCGATAGACGCCAAGAGCTTGTCTTTATTGGCCAATCATTGGACAAAAAACGTTTTATTGAAGCCTTAGATAACTGCTTGCTAAGCAAAGAAGAAGTATCACAAGGGGAAGCACTGTGGAAGACATTTCCCGACCCGTTTCCTGAGTGGGAGCACATCGTATGATCATCACCAACAGAGAAGAATACCTCGATAACACCTCTGCTAGAGCACAGGAAAAACATCGGTACTCAACACGAGATCAAAGGCCAACCGCGTTAGCCAATATTTACAAACCTGAAGTTAACCTGACTATTTGGCAACGCACCTTACCAACGACTCTCATTGACTCAGTGAAGCATCTACTTCAATCAAAACCAGACTTGCGAAAAGTGACTACGGTGACGCCTGCTGATGCCTTGCCCTACCTGACTAACACTGTCGGCACCGAGCATAGCGAGTTGGTTGAGAATATCGCAGAGCTTGTTGATATGTTTTGCTGTTTATTCGATCTCAAACACGCGGGCTTGCGACTGACTGGGCTCAACACAGCGATGTGCCCAAGGTTTCATGTCGATAGAGTCCCTTGTCGCCTCGTGACCACTTATCATGGATCGGCAACAGAATGGCTACCTCATCACCGAGTAAATCGAGAAAAATTAGGCGCTCGAAGTAATGGGCTTCCAGATAGTGAATCTGGCGTATTTGCTAACCAGAGTCATATTCAGCAACTGAGTTGTGGAGATGTAGCCTTATTAAAGGGAGAACTTTGGCAAGATAATGCAGAGGCGGGATTAGTGCATCGCTCGCCAGCACTGGCGCACAATGAAAGCCGCTTACTATTAACATTGGATTTAGTCGATTAATTTGAACAATCGAATCTATCCGCTGCAACTTCAATGTGCTTGGGAATCAGCCGATGCAGACAGTAGGCATCAAGACAATTAACCTACTTGTTCGATCAACTTAGGAAGGTAGATGTGTGAGTAACTAGCTTAAGAGTTTAGTGTTTAGTTGTGTGATTCATAGACATCCTTTCAACTATAATGGGTGTCTATGGACAGAGAAATCCAACAAAGACTACAGTGGGTAAAAATGTATGAGGAATGTGGTGATGCAGGCCTCGTATGCCGACGCTGTGGTATTTCCAGGCCAACATTGCGTAAGTGGGCGAAACGATATAAGCAGCGGGGAATCGCTGGTCTGGAGAGCCAGAGCAAACGTCCCCATTCTTCCCCAGACGCTAAGCTCACTGATGAGATAAGAGCATTGATCCTACGATGCGGGAGAAGCGCAATATAGGGGCGCGGCGTTTGCAAACAGAATTAATCCGACTTCACCAAGTGCACCTAAGCACTGCAACACTCCATAAAGTTTTATCCGGAACATCAGTCAAACCCATCGTAACTTACCGACGCAAAAAAGATTTCCAAAGGTATGAGCGCCCAATCCCCGGCGATAGAGTCCAGATGGACACCTGTAAAATAGCACCTAGAATTTATCAGTATACACCTATCGATGACTGCTCCCGCTATCGGGTTCTGAGGTGCTACTCTCGGCGCACAGCAGCAAATACCGTCGACTTTATTGAATGCGTAGTGGAAGAGATGCCATTCCCTATCCAGCGTATTCAGACGGACAGAGGGCGCGAATTTTTTGCTGAGAAAGTCCAGAAACAACTTATGACTTATGGAATCAAGTTTCGCCCAAACAAGCCTGGCTCACCTCACTTGAATGGCAAAGTTGAACGCTCACAGAAAACAGATAAAAGTGAGTTCTATCCAACCATAGATGTATCGGTGGGCCTGGAAGAACTGGATTTGTTGCTAGCTGAGTGGCAACACTCCTACAACTGGGAACGACCTCACAGCTCGCTAAAAGGGCTAACACCAATAGACAGGGTTACTGAGCTATCTGATCAAACTCCTCTGTCTGAAGAGGTATCTAAGAACTACCAGATCAGGAAAGAGAGGTTTCAAGAGCAGAATTACAATTTAAATTACATGTACTAACTCAGACTTGATCTGACAGTTACCCACTTTTGACTTGGTGCCTGTCAGGTTATATCTGGTCTAGATTTTTTTCAGCCCAGATTGATTTCCCATCTTCTAAGGTTGCAGCTGGCGTTCTGCCACAGCACATTTTCCCTTGATGGGTACGATGATTGTTGTAGTAGTCCATCCATTCGTCCAGATCTTTCTGTAACTCTTCCATCGAACCGTACAGCTTCTTTCTGAACGTCACTTGGTAGAACTCATTCAATATGGTCTTGTGGAAGCGTTCACAGATACCGTTTGTTTGTG
>NZ_JAKJTA010000019.1:0-75053 GCF_050337555.1 Vibrio profundum | reverse complement strand
AATAGCACAAGGCCCGAAGGTCCCCTGCTTTGCTCCAAAGAGATTATGCGGTATTAGCCATCGTTTCCAATGGTTATCCCCCTCTACTGGGCAACTTCCTAGGCATTACTCACCCGTCCGCCGCTCGTCAGCGAATTAGCAAGCTAATTCCTGTTACCGCTCGACTTGCATGTGTTAGGCCTGCCGCCAGCGTTCAATCTGAGCCATGATCAAACTCTTCAATTTAAGATTTTGTCGGCTCAATGAATACTGACTTCAAAACTAATAGTTACCGCTCTTTCGAAAAAGAACAGAAACATGTAATTCTAAAGCTATTACCATTCCAACAGAATGGTAATGAATTGACTGTGCCAAATAACGCCTCTCTCTCTAAAGAAAGTCATTATTCGTATTGGTCACTCAGTTCATTGATACCTAAAGTGCTTCTAAGAAGCTGCTTGACCGCTCTTTATAAAAAGAACAGAAAAGCCTTTGGATTATCATCAACGAGTGCCCACACAGATTGATAGGTTTAAATTGTTAAAGAGCTTTGCTTTTAAAGCGCTTCTTTCAGAAGCTCTCTCAAGCGGACGGCCATTTTAGCGAGTTAAGTTTGAGTGTCAACCACTTTTTCAAAACTTTATTAAGCACTTGGCTTAGCTAGATGACCTTGCTAACTCGTTCTTCATTCTCAACTAAAAAGCGTTGAAGCCTTCCCGTGTCAGCGAGGGTGCATTATAGAGATTGGCCGGAACTTGGCAAGTGTTTTTTATGGTTTTCTGTTCTTTTTAGGCTTTCCGTTCGATATTTACTCAACCTGCTCATTTTTCGACTTAATACCTTTCATATCACGCAGTTTTTCGGCAAACAGAGTTACTTTTTCCCAATTGGTGTATTCGACTTCTTTACTAGTATCCGTCTCCCCACCAGTCATAGACATGATGAATTTAATCATCATTCGATCAATCCAGTTGTATCTAGGGTAATACAGCGCTCCTGCAAACACTCCAATCAACAGTGGCTGCCATGGAGATTTGCTTAAAAACGTTTTTATGTAAGCACTCCCTTCTGGTGTGTCCTTTCCCTCGTCTTCTTTACGTGCGGTTAAATTAACGCACATAAATGCTACGTGATGCTGATTAAGCTGCTCAACGTTTTCGTCTATAAACTGATATAGCTTTTTATTGAGGTGACCGTAGCGGATAGATGCACCAATCAACACTCGATCGTAACTAGACAGGTCCACTTTTCCCAAGAGGTGTAAATCTTGAATGTCACATTCACAGTCATTTAGGGTTTCATCTATATATTGAAGGATTTTTTTAGTTTGTCCTTCACGGCTGGAATAGAGGCAGAGTACTTTCATAACATCCTTCTTTCTTTAGCTACGCCAAAATGTCGGTGTAAATAGAATAAGCAGAGTAAATATTTCTAGGCGGCCGAATACCATCGCGGTAATCAGTACCCATTTGGCACTATCGTTCACATTACCAAAGTGTAATGCGACGTCGCCTAATCCTGGTCCCAAGTTATTTAATGTCGCCGCCACCGCTGAGAATGCGCTCAGCTCACCCATCCCTGTGGCAATCAGTGCTAGCATGCAAACAACAAAAACCAGAGTGTAAGCAGAGAAAAATCCCCAAACGGCATCCACAACTTTTTGGCTAAGCGCGGTGCCACCAACTTTAATTGTGTATACCGCTTTGGGGTGAACAAGACGTTTCATCTCCCTCGCTCCTTGTCGAGTCAACAACAAGATGCGAATCACTTTCATTCCACCTCCCGTTGATCCCGCACAGCCTCCTATAAAGGAGGAAAACAACAATAATACTGGCAAAAACAGTGGCCATTGGGAAAAGCTAGTGGTGGTAAAACCCGCCGTGGTCGAAATAGATACTGTTTGAAATAAGGCTTCATCAAAGGTTTTTAATGTCGAGCCATAGGTCTGATTAGCCAAGAGCACCACAAAACAAATCAGAAACAGCACCGCTTGAATCAGGAAAAAAGCACGAAACTCAGGATCGCGCCAATAATAGCGAGGGTTAACACCGCCTGATGCAAGAGCTGCAAAGTGCAATGAATAGTTGCAAGCCGAAATAAGCAGAAACACCACCGCGATCATATTAATCGTCTGGCTATGAAAATAGCCAATACTGGCATCATGGGTAGAAAACCCGCCAATCGCTATCGTGGAAAAACTATGGCAGACGGCATCAAAAGGCGTCATTCCCGCCAACCAATACGCTACGGCGCAAGCGATGGTTAAGCTCAAATAAATGTACCAAAGTGCTTTTGCTGTTTCGGCAATACGAGGGGTCATCTTACGGTCTTTAACTGGCCCGGGAATTTCCGCACGATATAATTGCATTCCCCCGATACCAAGCACGGGCAAAATGGCCACCGCGAGCACAATGATTCCCATACCACCGAACCATTGCAGAATCTGTCGATAAAACAAAATAGCCTTAGGTAAATGGTCCAAACCCACCAGCACTGTCGCGCCCGTGGTTGTTAACGCTGAAAACGATTCAAAAAAAGCATCAGTAATAGAAACGCTGGGATTATCTGAAAGTAAAAACGGCAAGGCACCAGCACTGCCTAGCACCACCCAAAACAATACGACAATTAAAAAGCCATCGCGCGATTTCAGCTCTTCTTTTTCATGCCGATGAGGAAACCAACAAATAGCCCCACAAGCTAACAACAAACAAAAAGTGGTAATAAATGGTACACCCGCACCATCTCGATAGATGAGCGCTACCAAAGCCGGCGCGAGCATAGAAAGACTAAATAGCGCCAACAACAGTCCAACGATGCGAATAATGGATCGAAATTGCATTGCAGTATCGGTCGAAGACTTGCTTCTGACGTCCTAGTTCTGATTGATACGGGTAACCAGTACTTTGGCACCACTCTTGTTTATCACGGCTTGGGTAAATTCGCCTACATTGCGTCTGTCTATTTCGACAATCAGTAGGACGCGATCGGAATAATCGGATTCAATGGCCTCCGCTGCATAGAAAGTGATGATCGACTGCACAACGGGTAGTAATCCATAGTCTAACTCTAGGCGATAGAGACTGGTTATTTTTTTTTCAATAGTTTGAAGCTGCTTGAGCGCTTGCTGAACACCGCCGCCATACGCTTTAACAAGCCCACCTGTACCGAGTCTTATGCCACCATAGTAACGTGTTACGACCGCTGTAAGCTCCCCCACGCCTGAGCCTGATAATTGCGCGAGTATTGGTTTACCTGCTGTGCCTGCTGGCTCACCATCATCACTAAATCCCCATTTCATCGAGTCTTCGGGCCGGCCGGCAACAAAGCCCCAGCAATTGTGTCTCGCTGACGCGTGTTCACGCTTAACCTCTTCGATACTTACCTTCGCGGCTTCTATACTTGAAGTAGGGATCAGATGGGTAATAAATACACTCTTTTTGATCTCTTCTTCCAGGATAAGCGGAGTTGAAGGGATTAAGTAGGGTTGATCTTTCATTACAAACTGTCGCGTTAATTAGGGTATAGCAGTGTACCACGTGATACAGCGGATACATTGCTGTGTTTACCACCTCACAATGTTAAACAGATGTTTAATAAATGTATTGATATTTAATGTTGAGGAGAGCAGACTAAGCCAACTGGTCAAACCAGACAAACTAATGACGCACTGTTACGTACATGAAAGATTGTATATCACGGAGATAAATGATGATTTATCAAGCCAATACTTTATGGGCAAAGGAATTAGAACACGGGATCGTAGAGCTACGCTTCTGCGCACCACAAGCGGTCAATAAGCTCGACCTAGCGACACTAGAATCACTAGATCAAGCCCTTGATAAGATTATTTCTCTCGATACTGCTCGCGGCCTTGTCCTGACTTCCGAGCACGATAGCTTTATCGTCGGCGCAGACATTACCGAATTTTTGGGCTTATTCGACAAACCAGAGCATGAGCTTGATCAATGGCTCATCTTCGCCAATAGCATTTTCAATAAACTAGAAGACCTACCTTTTCCAACGCTATCTGCCGTGAAAGGGCATACGTTAGGTGGTGGTTGTGAATGTGTGCTAGCGACTGACTTTAGAATTGGTGACTCCTCCACGAGTATCGGGTTGCCGGAAACTAAACTCGGTATTATGCCTGGATTTGGTGGCACCGTTCGCTTACCTCGCCTGATTGGCGCAGATAATGCAATGGAAATTATCACACAAGGTAAAGCATGCCGCGCAGAAGAAGCGCTGAAAGTTGGCCTACTTGATGCGATCGTCGACGCAGACAAATTGCAACAATCAGCAATCGACACGGTATTGTCAGCCGCTCGCGAACAACTCAATTGGCAACAGCGCCGCCAACAAAAGAAAAGCCCGTTATCTCTGAGCAAGCTCGAAGCCATGATGAGCTTTACTATGGCAAAAGGCTTAGTCACTCAGAAAGCTGGCCCTCACTACCCAGCGCCAATTACTTCAGTAAAAACCATTGAGGAAGCATCACGCTGTGAACGTAGTGATGCGCTCGATATTGAACGTCAATACTTCATCAAGCTTGCGAAATCGGAAGAAGCTAAATCACTCGTCGGTTTATTCCTAAACGATCAATACATCAAATCTCTAGCTAAAAAAGCTGGGAAGTCTGCCAATAAAGCAACCGAAAGAGCCGCAGTGCTTGGAGCGGGCATTATGGGTGGCGGTATCGCCTATCAATCGGCGCTGAAAGGCGTACCCGTATTGATGAAAGATATTGCACAAGACTCACTCGAACTAGGTATGACGGAAGCATCCAAGCTACTCAACAAACGCTTATCACGAGGTCGTATTGATGGCTTTAAGATGGCGGGCATCTTGTCTTCAATTACACCTAGCCTACATTATGCTGGCGTTGAACAAACAGACATTATCGTTGAAGCTGTTGTAGAGAACCCTAAAATCAAAGCGGCTGTTCTGAGTGAAGTTGAAGGTCTTGTGGGCGATAACACCGTCGTGACCTCCAATACTTCTACCATCCCGATTAACCTATTGGCCAAGTCACTAAAACGCCCAGAGAACTTCTGTGGTATGCACTTCTTTAATCCAGTGCACCGTATGTCATTGGTTGAAATTATCCGCGGCGAAAACACATCCGACGAAACCATCAACCGTGTCGTGGCCTATGCTGCCAAGATGGGTAAATCTCCGATCGTCGTCAATGACTGTCCCGGATTCTTCGTTAACCGTGTATTGTTCCCATACTTTGCAGGCTTTAGCCTATTACTGCGCGATGGCGGAGACTTTACCAAAGTCGATAAAGTGATGGAGCGCAAATTTGGTTGGCCAATGGGACCTGCTTACCTGTTGGATGTGGTGGGTATCGACACCGCTCATCATGCTCAAGCCGTAATGGCTGAAGGATTCCCAGAGCGAATGGCCAAGCAAGATCGTGATGCGATAGACGCTCTGTATGACGCGAAAAAATATGGTCAGAAAAATGGTAGCGGATTCTATAGCTACAGCGTAGATAAAAAAGGCAAACCGAAGAAGACCTTCAGCGATGAGATTCTACCGCTGCTTACTCCGGTGTGTGCGCAGCCAAATACCTTTGATGATGAAACCATCATGCAACGTATGATGATTCCAATGATCAATGAAGTGGCCCGCTGCCTTGAAGAAAATATTATTGCCTCTCCGCAAGAAGCAGACATGGCATTGGTGTATGGCTTGGGCTTCCCTCCATTTAGAGGCGGCGTGTTCCGCTACCTAGACAGTATCGGGCTGAAAAACTACGTAGACATGGCACAAAGCTACCAAGAACTAGGTGCTATGTATCAGGTTCCTCAGCTGCTTCTTGATATGGCGAGCAAAGACGAATGTTTTTACTCTAAGCAACAAGCAGGCTCACTGTAACCACCAATTGGAAAAGGAATATCAAAATGAAGAACGTTGTTATTGTTGATTGCCTTCGCACCCCGATGGGACGATCCAAGGGTGGCGCCTTCCGTCATACTCGAGCAGAAGATTTATCTGCCCATCTGATGAAAGGCATTCTGGCACGCAACCCAAAAGTAAACCCAAGCGATATTGAAGATATTTACTGGGGTTGTGTACAACAAACCTTAGAACAAGGCTTTAATATTGCTCGCAATGCGGCACTGCTAGCGGGACTACCGATTGAAATTGGCGCGGTAACAGTCAATCGATTATGTGGATCTTCAATGCAAGCTCTGCATGACGCCAGTCGCTCAATCATGGTGGGTGATGCCGATATCTGTTTAATTGGCGGTGTCGAGCACATGGGGCACGTACCTATGACTCACGGTGTGGATTTCCACCCTGGTATGTCTAAGACGGTTGCCAAAGCTGCTGGCATGATGGGATTGACGGCAGAAATGCTCGGTAAGATGCATGGTATCAGTCGTGAACAGCAAGACGCTTTTGCTGCGCGATCTCACCAACGAGCACAAGCGGCTACCGTAGAAGGACGTTTTAAAAACGAAATTTTACCAACCGAGGCGCATGCTGAAGATGGTTCCCTCTTTACTCTGGATCACGACGAAGTGATTCGTCCTGAAACCACAACCGATAGCTTGTCTCAGCTACGTCCTGTCTTTGACCCCGCTAACGGCACCGTGACCGCTGGCACCTCGTCCGCCCTATCAGATGGCGCGTCTGCGATGCTGATAATGAGTGAAGACAAAGCCAACGAGCTAGGACTTACTATCAGAGCGCGTGTTAAGTCAATGGCGGTCGCAGGCTGCGATCCTTCTATTATGGGATATGGACCGGTTCCTGCAACGAAAAAAGCGTTGAAACGTGCCGGTCTGTCCATTGAAGATATGGGTGTGGTTGAACTAAACGAAGCCTTTGCCGCTCAATCACTTCCTTGCGCGAAAGACCTTGGACTACTGGATATGGTCGATGAGAAGGTCAACTTAAACGGTGGCGCCATTGCACTGGGTCACCCACTAGGCTGCTCAGGGTCTCGAATCTCGACCACACTGATCAACCTCATGGAAGACAAAGACGCTAAATATGGTCTTGCCACTATGTGTATTGGTCTGGGTCAAGGCATTGCGACTATCTTCGAGAGACCATAGTCCTTTGCCTGAGTAACTAGCCCTAGTCACTTTGGCTTTAGAGCCGAGCAAAGAGCCAGCGTCCTCGCTGGCTCTTTTTTACGCCTCCAACCAATCACCATGTAGCGCTTCTTTATCACCAAGATAATCCACCAGCCATTGGATCAATTTATTTGATGGATCCTTTCTCCATACCAAGCAGCAGTGACTGATCGGAATCTCTTCCGGCAAGCTGCGCTCAATCAAAGCGCCCGAGGCCAAATGCTTGGTCGCCATGTGCACCGGCATATAGCCTACCCCTAAGCCATTTTTTAAACATTCTATCGCCGTATGCCAATTGGGCAGTAATAAGCGTCGCTGCTTAGGGTAATAGTTATTGTGTCGCTTGGGTAATTCACGCGAGGTATCGTCTAAGCAAATGGCAGGATAATGGCTAACTGACTCTTCATTGAGTTCCTTCGCTTTCGCACAAGGGTGCGTTGGCGCCATCACAAATACCCACTCCAAGCCGCCCATGTCTTTCACTTCATATTCGCCAGCAACAGGGACAGCCGCCGTCGCACCAATCACAACATCCGCTCGACCTTGAGAGATCGCTTCCCAAGAGCCATTAAATACTTCCATGTTGATTTGCAGCTCAGCAAAATCAAACTGCCGATAGAAAGCCGCAATGAGCGTCTCTAACTTTTCCAACCGCACGATATTATCAAGTGTAATACGCAGCGTTTGCTTCCATCCATGTGCGGCGCGCTGAGTCTGTACTTGTACCTCTTCCATCTGACGAAGCATTGTTCTTGCGTGCTGCAAAAACACCTCACCCGCTTCCGTTAATTCAACCTTACGAGGAAGGCGTTTGAACAACACGACGTCCAGTTCCTGCTCAACTTGCCGGACCGAGTAACTGATGGCCGAGGGCACGCGATGTAACACTTCCGCCGCCGCGGTAAAGCTACCAAGGCGTGCTATCGTATCTATGGTCTCTAAAGAAGATTTAGCAAACATATTTGCCTTCAAAAAATTTGATTGGTAACCACAAAGTTTAGCGTTTTATTTTGTTAAGCAGGGAAAATACAATCTGATTAACACAAATTACTCTAATCAATGATAGTGGCGTCAATAATCGCCACGGTCGTCTTTGGAATGGAAACACCATGCAAGCATCTAAATCGCAACTTATCTATCTGATTGCACTCTCTATGATTGGCTTCATTGCCACTGATATGTATTTACCTGCCTTTAAAGATATGGAACTGGCACTGTCGACGGGACCAGCACAGATAGCCCTTTCGCTTAGCGTCTTTCTTGCTGGTATGGCTGTAGGGCAATTTTTGTGGGGCTTAGCCAGCGATCGATATGGCAACAAAAAAACACTCGCCGTTGGACTGATCGTCTTTACTATCGCTTCTTTTGGTTTGGCTTTTACTAGCAACGTCTCTGAACTACTAGCACTGCGTTTTCTGCAAGCAATCGGTGTCTGTGCGCCAGCCGTTATCTGGCAGGCGATGATTATCAAACGCTTCCCCGCTCATACTGGCCAACAACTTTTTGCGACCATCATGCCATTGGTCGCCCTATCTCCCGCGCTAGCACCTCAACTCGGTGTTGTGCTTAGTCACCATTTCGGGTGGCAAAGTATCTTTATCGCCTTGACCGGTTTTGGCCTTCTTTTACTACTAGCAACCCTGATGCAACCACAGGAAGCGCTGACTAAGCGTTCATCTGATTCAGTTAAACAAGACGTCGCAAAGTTACTACGTACACCTACGTACCTAGGCAATATCATTATGTTTGCGTTCGCCTCTGCAGCCTTCTTTGCTTATTTGACGGGTATGCCGGAAATCATGACTCAACTTGGGTATTCAGCAAAAGATATCGGTCTTAGCTTTATCCCACAAACAATTGCTTTTATGGCGGGTGGTTTTGCTGGTAAAGGCATGGTCAATAAATGGGGCGACGGACGTGTACTCAAGCTACTGCTCGGTTTATTTACTCTATCAACGCTAATGATTTTTGTGGCGTCGCAAACGACGCTCAGTAGCATCTGGCCACTGTTAGCACCGTTTTGCTTACTCGCAGTCGCCAATGGCGCTATGTACCCAATCGTGGTCAATCGCGCCTTGTCTAGCGCTAAGCAAAATCCGGCAACCGCTGCTGGCCTACAAAACAGCCTGCAAATCAGCATTAGTAGCCTCGCCAGCGCTGTCGTGGCAACACTGGCCACCCACGCGCTGCCAATCACTGGATTGATGATAACCGTTTGTATGCTGGGCTTATGGGGCGGCTACGCTGTCGCCAACCGCTCAGCGACACTCAATAACGAAGTAGCTGCAAACGAAAGCTAACCTTAAAATAAGAAAGGGTCGCGCTGATATTCAGCCGACCCTTTTGACTCGCACTGTCTAAATTAACGTTTCTGCTTCACTGGTCGTTTCCAGTTTGCCACTTTACGCTCTTTCGCTCGAGTGATCGCCAACTCATTCTCAGAGACATTGCTGGTCAATGTCGTCCCCGCACCAATAGTCGCACCATCCGCGATTTCCACAGGGGCAATCAACTGGCTATCCGAGCCGACAAAGACGTCGTTACCTATCACGGTTTTATGCTTGTTAGCGCCGTCATAATTACACGTAATTACGCCCGCGCCGATGTTCACGCGTTGACCAACTTCAGCATCTCCAACATAAGTAAGATGGTTGGCTTTAGAGCCTTCCCCTAAGCGCGCGTTCTTCATTTCAACAAAGTTACCCACGTGAGCATCATTACAAAGCTGTGCGCCTGGACGCAAACGGCTGAATGGCCCAACAGTGCAGCTTTCGCCTACCGTCGCCCCTTCAATCACGGAGTAAGGTCGAATCACAGTATTATCATCAATTTCACAATCAATTAAAATGCTGCCCGCTCCGATGACCACGTTATCACCCAAGGAGACTTTACCTTCAATCACGACGTTGACATCAATTTCAACGTCTTTACCGGTTTGCAGCTCCCCGCGTAAGTCAAAACGAGCAGGATCACGTAGCATGACGCCTTGCACCAACAGTTGCTCCGCTTGATTCGCTTGAAACGCTCTCTCTAGGCGAGAAAGTTGTACGCGATCATTGACGCCTTCCACTTCCACTTCGCTATCAGGATGAACAGCGTGAATCTGACGCCCTTCCTGATGCGCCGCCGCAATAACGTCAGTCAGATAATATTCGCCTTGAGCATTATTATTCGTTAACCCAGCTAACCAACGTTTAAAGTCACTCCCGGTTGCGACCATAACGCCCGTGTTAATTTCCGCAATCGCTAACTGTTCAGGTGACGCATCTTTCTGTTCCACAATTGCCACAACTTGATCATTTTGTCGAACGATACGACCATAACCAGCAGGGTTGTCCAACTTCACCGTTAATAGCCCAATACCACCTTCTGGCTGTGATTCTAATAACCGATTTAAAGTATGCTCACCAATTAATGGCACATCACCATATAAGACCAATACCTGTTCATCATCTGCGAAATGCTCGGCTGCTTGGTGAACCGCATGTCCAGTCCCTAGCTGTTCGGCCTGCAGTACCCAGTTAACCTTTTCTTGGCGCAATTTATCTTGCATAAGCTCACCACCGTGACCATACACCAAGTGAATATTATCCACTCCCACTCCGTGGCAAGTGTCGATCACGTGTTTTACCATCGGCTTGCCCGCTAGGGTGTGCAGCACCTTAGGTAAGTTGGAGTACATTCGGGTTCCTTTCCCGGCGGCAAGGACGACTGAGCTAAATTTCATGTTTAGACCTGCTGTAAGCAATAAATGAGGTTATTAAAGAATATGGAGCTATTGTAGCTGTGATGGGCGGGTAAGTTAACGGTTTGATGTGGCTTTCGAGTCATCAAAAAAACAATTCTAGCCGTCAAAAACAAAAAGGCGACCCATAGGCCGCCTTTTTTCATTAGTTGCTAATCGCGATTAGCGATGCTTTTTGGTTAGCTCAATTACTCTTAGTTGAGCAATTGCTTTCGCTAACTCACTTGCCGCTTGTGCAAAGTCCATATCGCCATGCTGATTACTAATATTTTCTTCAGCTTTGCGTTTGGCTTCTTCTGCCTTCGCTGCATCTAGTTCTTCACCACGAATTGCGGTGTCAGCCAATACGGTCGCCGTACCAGGCTGAATTTCCACCATACCACCAGAAACATAAATAATTTCTTCGTGGCCGTGCTGTTTCACTATGCGCACCATGCCAGGCTTAATCGCGGAAAGCAGCGGTGTGTGACCATGGAAAATACCAAGCTCACCCTCGCTACCGGTCACCTGAAAGGTTTCAACGCGACCAGAGAAAATCTTCTTCTCAGCGCTGACGACATCTAGGTGAAAGGTAATTGCTGCCATATAGCCTCCTAATTAGCCTTAAAGCTTCTTGGCATTCTCAATAGCATCGTCAATTGCACCACAGTACATAAACGCTTGCTCAGGAATGTCATCGTAGTCGCCTGCTAGTAGGCCTTGGAATCCACGTAGAGTCTCTTTAAGAGAAACGTAGATACCTGGGTCACCAGTAAAGACTTCTGCCACGTGGTAAGGCTGAGTTAGGAAACGTTCAATCTTACGCGCACGCGATACGATTTGTTTGTCTTCCTCAGATAGCTCATCCATACCTAAGATAGCAATGATATCTTTCAGCTCTTTATAACGCTGAAGGGTACGCTGTACACCTTGTGCGATATCGTAGTGCTCTTGACCTACAACCAATGGATCTAACTGACGAGACGTTGAGTCTAGTGGGTCGATCGCTGGGTATAGACCCATAGATGCGATGTTACGGTTAAGTACAACCGTTGCATCCAAGTGAGCAAACGTTGTTGCTGGTGATGGGTCAGTCAAGTCATCGGCAGGTACGTATACCGCCTGTACAGACGTGATAGAACCTTGCTTAGTTGATGCGATACGTTCTTGCAGTACACCCATCTCTTCAGCAAGTGTTGGCTGGTAACCTACCGCAGATGGCATACGACCTAGTAGAGCCGAAACCTCCGTACCCGCAAGGGTATAACGGTAAATGTTATCGATGAACAATAGAACGTCACGACCTTCGTCACGGAAACGCTCAGCCATTGTCAAACCAGTTAGGGCAACGCGTAGACGGTTTCCTGGTGGCTCGTTCATTTGGCCGTAAACCATTGCTACTTTAGATTCTTCAGGGTTCTCAACGTTAACAACGCCAGCTTCCTGCATCTCGTAGTAGAAATCGTTACCTTCACGTGTACGCTCACCAACACCAGCAAACACTGACAAACCAGAGTGTTGCAATGCTATGTTGTTGATAAGTTCCATCATGTTAACGGTCTTACCTACACCAGCACCACCGAATAGACCGATTTTACCACCCTTAGCGAATGGACAAATCAAGTCGATTACTTTAACACCCGTTTCTAGCAGAGACGACTCGTTAGATTGCTCTTCGTAGCTAGGTGCTGATCGGTGAATCGCGTACGTTTCTTCCGCACCGATTTCGCCACACTCATCAATCGCATCACCTAACACGTTCATGATACGACCAAGTGTTTTAGTACCTACTGGTACTGAGATTGGAGCGCCAGTATTTTCAACTGTCAAACCACGACGTAAACCATCTGAGCTACCCATAACGATAGCGCGTACAACGCCACCGCCGATTTGTTGCTGAACTTCAAGAACCAAACGCTCTTTTGATTCAACAACATTCAGAGCATCGTAAACACTTGGTACGTCGCTCTGTGGGAACTCTACGTCGACTACCGCACCAATGATCTGTACGATCTTACCTGTAGCCATCGTTAATCCTCTAAATTTATTTGAACCTAAACCTAAACCGCTGCTGCACCTGACACGATTTCAGATAGCTCTTGTGTAATCGCAGATTGACGCGCTTTGTTGTACACAAGTTCTAACTCATCTATCAAGTCACTAGCGTTATCAGTTGCCGATTTCATTGCAATCATTCTGGATGCTTGTTCACATGCCAGGTTCTCGACCACACCTTGATATACCTGAGACTCTATGTAACGCATTAAAAGCTTATCCAATAGAGGTTCTGGCTCAGGCTCATAGATGTAATCCCATGCATGCTTGCGCTGCATTTCTTCGCTATCTGATTTAGGCAAAGGTAGTAATTGATCGATCGTTGGTTGTTGCACCATAGTGTTAACAAAATGGTTATACACTACGTACAGGCGATCCAACTCACCTTCATCATACTTTTTCAACATGACAGTGACTGAACCAATCAAGTCTTCTAGCGATGGGGAATCCCCTAAACCAGAAACTTGAGCTGCCACTTTCGCGCCGCTGTTATTAAAGAAAGCAGTTGCTTTAGAGCCGACAATCGCCAACTCCACATCCACTCCCTTCGCAGACCAGTCTTTCATATCGAGCATGGCTTTCTTGAACAAGTTAATGTTCAAGCCACCACATAGACCACGGTCAGTTGAAACAATGATGTAACCAACACGTTTAGCTTCACGCTCTTCTAAGTACGGATGACGGTACTCTAGATTAGCATTCGCTACATGACCGATCACTTTACGCATTGTTTCCGCATATGGACGAGTAGCCTGCATCGCTTCTTGCGAGCGACGCATTTTTGAAGCGGCTACCATTTCCATCGCTTTCGTAATTTTCTGAGTGCTTTTAACACTACCGATTTTATTACGTATCTCTTTTGCGCCGGCCATTGTTACTCTCCATTAGTTGGTGGCATTGCTGCCACCTACTTTTTACCAAGTTTGGGTTGCCTTGAAGTCGTCAACCAGTTTTTTCAACTGAGCTTCAACATCTTTATTGAAAGCACCCGTCTTGTTAATGTCTGCAACTAGCTCGGCATATTGGCTATGAGCATACGACAACAATGCAGCTTCAAAATCTAGCAGCTTGTTGATCTCAATGTCGGTTAGGTAACCGCGCTCGGCAGCAAAAATAACGATCGCTTGGTCAAATACAGACATTGGCGCGTATTGGTGCTGCTTCATTAGCTCAGTTACTTTCTGACCGTGGTCAAGCTGACGTTTCGTCGCTTCATCAAGATCGGAAGAGAACTGTGCGAAAGCCGCCAATTCACGGTATTGAGCCAATGCCGTACGAATACCACCAGAAAGCTTCTTGATGATTTTCGTTTGAGCAGCGCCACCTACACGAGAAACAGAGATACCTGGGTCAACAGCAGGACGGATGCCTGAGTTGAACAGTTCTGTTTGTAGGAAGATCTGACCATCGGTAATGGAGATAACGTTAGTCGGTACGAACGCCGATACGTCACCAGCTTGAGTTTCAATGATTGGCAATGCCGTCAGTGAACCTGTTTTACCTTTCACTTCACCATTAGTGAAACGTTCTACATACTCTTCGCTTACACGAGCAGCACGCTCTAGTAGACGAGAGTGAAGGTAGAATACGTCACCAGGGAAGGCTTCACGGCCCGGTGGGCGCTTAAGAAGCAATGAAATCTGACGGTAAGCAACAGCTTGCTTAGAGAGATCATCATAAACAATCAGTGCGTCTTCACCGCGATCACGGAAGTACTCACCCATTGCACAGCCAGCATATGGTGCTAGGTATTGCAATGCAGCAGACTCAGAAGCAGAAGCAACAACAACGATAGTGTTTGCTAACGCGCCGTGCTCTTCTAGTTTGCGTACTACGTTCGCGATAGTTGACGCTTTTTGGCCAATCGCTACGTAGATTGAGTAGATACCAGAATCTTTTTGGTTAATGATCGAGTCAATCGCCAACGCTGTTTTACCAGTCTGACGGTCACCGATAACCAGCTCACGCTGACCGCGGCCGATTGGGATCATTGAGTCAACAGATTTGTAACCAGTTTGCACTGGTTGATCTACTGATTTACGGTCAATAACGCCAGGTGCGATCACTTCTACTGGAGAGTGAACTTTAGCTTCAATTGGGCCTTTGCCATCAATTGGTTCGCCAAGCGTATTAACTACGCGACCTAATAGTTCAGGGCCAACAGGAACTTCTAGAATACGTCCAGTTCCTGTTACTTTCATGCCTTCTCTAAGGTCTGCGTAAGGGCCCATTACTACCGCACCCACTGAATCTCTGTTCAAGTTCAGTGCTAGCGCGTAACGGCCACCTGGTAATTCAATCATTTCACCTTGCATTGCGTCTGCAAGGCCATGAATACTAAGAATACCATCGCTTACTGAAACGATAGTACCTTCATTGCGAGCTTCACTAACAACGTCGAATTTCTCGATACGTTGTTTAATTAGCTCGCTGATTTCCGTGGAATTCAGTTGCATGCTTCCAATCCCCATTAAGACATTAATTCATCGCTCAAGCGGTTTAAGCGACCGCGAGCTGAGTTGTCGATGACCATGTCTCCGGCTCGAATTATAACCCCTGCAATTAGGGCCTCATCTATACTGCAATTCAGCTGAACTTTGCGCTCAAGGCGCAGTTCCAGCTTGCTGCTCATTTCTGCTAATTGTTCCTGAGTTAGAGCAGTCGCTGAAATAACTTCAACTTCTACTCGACGCTCATAATCTCGTTTAAGATCGTGAAACGCCTCATTCACTTTTGGAAGCGCCAATAGACGTCCATTAGCAGCCATTACCTTTATCAGGTTCTGACCATAAGCATCAAACTGTTCGCCGCAAACAGCAATAACAATTTCAGCAAGCTTCTCTGCAGAAGCCGAGCTAGTTAATAGCTCATGAACTTGTTCGTTGTTTACCACTTCGGCAGCAAAAGCCAGCATTTGACCCCATTGGTCTAGCTGTTTTTTGTCCACCGCAAATTCAAACGCTGCTTTAGCATAAGGGCGCGCTATTGTAGTCAAATCAGACATGTTCGCCCCCTTAATTAAAGTTTTGCAGTAATGTTTTCAAGAATATCTTTGTGCGTGTCGGCATCGACTGAACGCTCTAGGATCTTCTCTGCACCAGCGATTGCCAGAGCAGCAACTTGTTTACGCAAGTCATCGCGTGCGCGGTTACGCTCAGCTTCAATTTCAGCTTCGGCTTGAGTCAGGATATGTTTACGTTCTTCCTGAGCTTCAGTACGAGCTTCATCTAAAATTTGTGCTTTACGTTTATTCGCTTGATCGATAACTTCTGTTGCCGTGCGTTTCGCTTCCTTCAATTGATCAGAAGCGTTAGCTTGCGCTAAATCAAGGTCTTTTGCAGCGCGTTCTGCCGCTACTAGACCGTCAGCAATTTTTTTCTGACGCTCTTCGATCGCATCCATGATTGGTGGCCATACATATTTCATGCAGAACGCAACAAACATAGCAAATGCGATAGCTTGACCTATCAGAGTGAAGTTCATATTCACAATGCTACCCTTCCCTTTAAATGGACATAGTGCTAATCAGTGGCAACCAAAGGCTGCCTCCAGTGAAAGATTAGCCGCCTAGTTGAGCAACAAAAGGGTTTGCGAATGTGAATAGAAGAGCGATTACGATACCGATCATTGGAACCGCATCAAGCAGACCTGCAATGATGAACATTTTAACTTGCAGCATAGGTGCCATTTCTGGTTGACGAGCAGCCGCTTCAAGGAATTTACCACCTAGAAGTGCGAAACCAATCGCAGTACCAAGAGAAGCAAGACCGACGATAATACCTACCGCGATTGCAGAAAAGCTCAGTAAAGTTTCCATTACTATCTCCAAATTTTATAGTTGTTGGCTAAATTTATTAATTAAAAAACTTGATTTGATCAATGATCAGGGTCTTCATGAGCCATCGACAAGTAAACTATTGTCAACATCATGAACACGAACGATTGGATCGTGATGACCAAAATATGGAATATTGCCCAAGGTAACGAGCCCATCCATTGTAAATACCATGGCAGCATTGCCGCACAAAGAATGAATACAACCTCACCCGCGAACATGTTACCGAATAGACGCATACCCAAAGATAGAGGCTTCGCGAGTAGCGATACCACTTCAATAAGCAGGTTAAACGGAATCATAGACCAGTGATTAAACGGATGTAATGCCAATTCTTTGGCGAATCCACCTAGGCCTTTAACTTTGATGCTGTAGTAAATCATCAGAGCAAATACACCTAGAGCCATTGCCATAGTGATATTCACATCAGCAGACGGAACCACCTTTAAGTAAGGGATACCAAGCCAATGCTGTGCTGAGTATGGTATGAAATCGACAGGAACTAAATCCATCAAGTTCATTATAAATACCCAACAAAAGATCGTTAGTGCTAGAGGTGCAATTAGTGGGTTGCGTCCATGAAAGGTGTCTTTGACGTTTTCTGCGACAAATTCAACAATCATTTCTACAGCACACTGAAGCTTACCCGGCACACCTGCTGTCGCTTTCTTTGCTACAGAACGAAATATCCATAAGAATATTATTCCTGTTAACGCAGAAAAGAACAGACTATCAACATGCACGTTCCAGAAACTAGCATCCTTCCCACTAACCAAAGCGAAGTTTTGCAAAGAAAACGTTAGGTTAGTAAGGTGGTGCTCAATGTATCCGGACGACGTTAGCGCTTCACTTTGCGCAGCCATAACTCATCCTATTTTTTTTTGTTAACGAATAATACTGGCGCACAGAGATTAATCCCAAGAGCCAGCAAATAGGTTAATTTAAGGGGAAGCAAGTCCACCTTCATATACATGTAGGCAACATAAAAAAGCACGACTGTAATAAGGATTTTCAACGTTTCGCCAGTATAGAAAGACGCGGCGACACGCTTTGCTGCGCGGGCCCCACTGAACATAAAAGCAAAAATTGCAAACACTGTGTTAGCAATGACAAAAATGCCACCCCCGACCAGCGCAGAAAGTCCCCATTCAGCATTTACCGCAATCGCTGTTCCTGCTGCCACAAAAATAACCGCACCGAACTCGATCATCAACAATTGCTTTGCAAGCTCTCGCCCTGGTCTCGCTAATGCCGCTACCATGTATTCTTTCCTCTACATCTAATTTCTAATTCTCAACGATGAAAACTAATTTTCTTAAAATGCTGAGAAGTTCGCGGAAATTATACGGCGAGATATGCTGAATGCAACGAAAATAATGCACAAAATGACAAGTTTGTTCGCAGTCTGACAAAATCGCGGTAAATCCCAGTGTTTACCTATAATTAACGCAAATCAATTTGCTGGATTAACCTTGTAAACGAGCAAGTATCTCTTCAAACTTGTGAGGTTCATCAACATTAAGCGTCATTTTAGTTCCACCTTTACTGGTACGGACAATTGACACTTTAACTCCCAATAACTTGGCTAAACTCTCCGACATTTGATGTGTTTCTTGGTCTTGAATCCCTTTTTTTTCTTCAGTTTGCGGGGACAAGCATTTTTTTACCAAACGTTCGGTTTGACGCACAGTCAAATGTTTACTTGCCACTTGCTCTGCAACCTCTTGCTGCTGCTCGTCGTTGAGCATAAGCAGCGCTCGTGCGTGGCCCATTTCCAATTTTTTTTCGACCAATAGATCTTTGACGAGCTCTTGCAATTGATTCAGTCTCAGTAAATTAGTGACAGTTGTTCTCGACTTACCAATCGCATCGGCGACTTGCTGGTGAGTGAGCGAAAATTCATTTTGCAATCGTTCTAAGGCCTGAGATTCTTCTATCACATTCAAGTCTTCACGTTGGATATTTTCAATCAATGCGATTGCCACGGCCGCGCGATCGGTCACGTTTTTCACTAAACATGGCACCTGCTTTAATCCAGCATGTCGAGCGGCTCGCCAGCGCCGCTCTCCGGCGATGATCTCATAATGACCGTCTTCTAATTGGCGAACAACAATAGGCTGAATGATACCTTGCGATTGGATTGATGCTGAGAGTTCGTGAAGCGCATCCGCCGACATATCTTTGCGTGGTTGGTATACCCCTGGACGCAACTGGCCGATAGAAAGCTCGATTAATTCGCCATCTGATGATAACGCTTGGCTCTGGGACGCCACCTGCTGCTTTTCTCGCGCTAACGAACTGGTTGCCAACAAGGCGTCAAGCCCTTTGCCTAAACCTCGTTTCGACATTCAATTATTCCTTTTGGTCAACAAGTTAAACGGGTATTTCTTCTCGGCGCAGCATTTCTCCCGCCAAGGCTAAATAAGCCTTCGAGCCTGCGGAATATTTGTCGTAATACATGGCTGGCTTCCCATGGCTCGGGGCTTCCGCTAAGCGAACATTACGCGGGATTACCGTACGATAGACCTTACTGCCAAAATGCTTTTTCAACTGGTCAGAGACTTCGTTAGACAGGCGATTACGTGGATCAAACATGGTTCTGAGTAAACCTTCTATTTTGAGGTTCTCATTCACAACGGCGGCCAATTTACTGATGGTATCCATTAAAGCAGTTAAGCCTTCAAGGGCAAAGTACTCGCATTGCATCGGTACCAGCACTGAGTCTGCTGCCGCCATGGCATTAATAGTAAGAAGGTTTAAGGAAGGGGGGCAATCGATAAAGATAAAGTCATATTCATCTTTAACTGGGGATAACGCATTTTTTAGACGGACTTCACGAGCAAAGACTTCCATCAACTTAATTTCAGCGGCAGTGACATCACCATTGGCGGCGATTAAATCGTAATGGCCAGAGGTTTGACGGCAAACCACATCGGCAAAAGGGGTATCTTCGACTAATAAATCGTAGGCCGTGGCCTCAACCTGATATTTATCGACCCCACTTGCCATTGTTGCATTGCCTTGAGGGTCGAGATCTATTACCAAGATTTTGCGTTTGGTTGCCGCCATCGAGGCGGCAAGATTAATGCAAGTTGTTGTCTTTCCTACGCCACCTTTCTGGTTGGCAATGGCTACGATTCTTCCCACAGCATTCCTCGCTTTTATCCCTTTCGCGATAAGATGACAAGATGTCGCTCTCCCTCCAACTGAGGTACCTGCAAAGCTTCAATACGATTCACAGAGCTCCAGCTCGGCAATTGATCGAGTTCATCTTGCAATAACTGCCCCTTCAGGGCATAAAACTGGCCGTTCTCAGCATGAGGTAAGTGATGACACCACTCAAGCATATCAGACATTGACGCAAACGCGCGGCTGAGCACACCATCAAACTTTTCTTCCGGTTGAAATTCTTCAACACGGGCTTGCACTGGGGTAACGTTGGTTAAACCAAGTTCGTGTACCACTTGTTTAATAAAACGAATTCGCTTTCCTAAACTGTCTAACAAGTAAAACTGCTGATCTGGGTTAGTGATCGCTAATGGAATACCTGGCAACCCCGGTCCCGTGCCGACATCGATAAATCGCTGACCTTGCAAATGCTGGCCTACGATGATGCTATCAAGAATATGCTTAACTAGCATATCCATGGGATCACGAACTGAGGTTAAATTATACGCTTTATTCCACTTATCCAGCAAAAGAACAAACTTTACCAGCTTCTCTTTTTGCTCAACAGGGAGAGTTAGGTCCGCGAGAACCAGCAACTCATCTAACTTTGCGGTTAATAATTCCATTATGCGACTTCACCTTTTTTAAGCATGCCGTGTTTTTTCAAATAAACAAGTAAGATAGAGATTGCAGCTGGTGTAATACCTGAAATACGTGATGCAATACCAATAGATTCTGGTTTAGCGTTGCTCAGCTTCGCAATCACTTCATTCGACAAGCCCTTTATATCTGAATAATTCAAATCGTAAGGCAGTTGTGTATTCTCGTGGCGTAGCGATTTTTCAATTTCATCTTGCTGGCGCTGAATATATCCATCATATTTCACTTGAATTTCAACTTGTTCTGCCGCTTGTAGATCGTCTAATACCGGACCAAAATGGCTGAGTTTCGTTAATTCTGAGTAAGTCATCTCAGGCCTACGTAATAAATCTTCACCGCTAGCTTCTCGAGCAATCGGCGTTTTCAGCACCGCATTTAATTGCTCAACACCTTCAGACTTAGGATTAATCCACGTTTGCTGTAAACGAGTACGCTCTTGAGCCATATGCTCAACTTTCTCGTTGAATCTTACCCAACGCTTATCATCCACGAGCCCCAACTCACGCGCTTTTTCAGTTAAACGTAAATCTGCGTTGTCTTCACGTAGCAACAAGCGATATTCCGCGCGCGAAGTAAACATGCGGTAAGGTTCTTTGGTTCCCATTGTCGACAAATCATCAATCAAGACACCCATATACGCTTGATCGCGACGCGGGCTCCAGCCTTCTTTCTCTTGACTGTATAGACTGGCATTGAGGCCTGCCATCAAGCCTTGCGCTGCCGCTTCTTCATAACCCGTTGTGCCATTGATTTGTCCAGCAAAGAACAGGCCGTTAATAAATTTGGTTTCGTAAGTTTGTTTCAGATCCCGAGGATCAAAAAAGTCATACTCGATCGCATAGCCTGGTCGGACAATATGTGCATTCTCAAACCCTTTCATCGACTGAACAATTTGTACCTGCACATCAAATGGCAAGCTGGTGGAAATACCATTTGGATACAGCTCATGAGTCGTCAACCCTTCTGGCTCGACAAAAATCTGATGACTGTTCTTATCAGCAAATCGCATAACCTTGTCTTCGATTGACGGACAATAACGTGGACCAATACCTTCAATAACCCCAGCATACATTGGGCTGCGATCTAGGTTGCGACGAATGACATCGTGCGTTTGCTCATTGGTGTGAGTTATGAAGCAAGGGATTTGACGTGGGTGCTGCTGACGATTGCCCATAAATGAAAATACAGGTGCTGGATTGTCACCATGCTGAACTTCCATGACTGAGAAATCGATACTGCGCGCATCAATACGAGGCGGGGTACCGGTTTTAAGTCGATCAACTCGAAATGGTAACTCGCGCAATCGAGCGGCGAGAGCCAAAGCAGGAGGATCGCCTGCGCGGCCTCCTGAGAAGCTTTCCATACCAATATGGATCTTTCCACCAAGGAAGGTTCCAACGGTGAGTACAACCGCTTGAGCGTAAAATTTGAGGCCCATTTGAGTGATCACACCGAGTACGCGATCTTGTTCCACGATCAGATCGTCCACTGATTGCTGGAACAAGGTTAAGTTTTCAGTATTTTCCAACGCAGTTCGAATATAAGTTTTGTACAAGGCACGATCGGCTTGTGCGCGTGTGGCACGAACCGCTGGCCCTTTCGATGCGTTGAGAGTTCGAAACTGAATTCCTGCGTGATCAATGGCATTGGCCATTATGCCGCCCATTGCATCCACTTCTTTGACTAAGTGACCCTTGCCAATCCCACCAATCGCAGGGTTGCAGGACATTTGGCCCAAGGTATCAATGTTGTGTGTGAGCAGAAGAGTTTTCTGGCCAGTACGGGCTGATGCTAATGCTGCTTCCGTTCCAGCATGACCCCCACCAACAACAATGACGTCAAATTTTTCGTGATAAAGCATGGATGACCTCAATAAAAATTGAACAATGAACGGACAAAAAGGACGCGTATTCTACCTTCTTTCTTGAGTAGTGAAAATCGCTTTCGTGTTTTTTTCGAGATCCTAAAAGAATATGGTTACTTTGATAGATCTATATAGATCTTTTTACTAGATCTATTATTAGGATCCACCATATCTGTGGATAAGCGATAAATGATCAACAAGATCATGGTGTTTGGGAGGATCGTTTTTTGTGTTTTTGATCTGATCAACACGAGGATTAGCTGGGATCAAAATGGCATGTTATACACAGGCCAATTGACAGCGCAAAGTTATTAATTGGATAACTATAGGTTGATCACTGATTAGATCTATAGTTATCCACAGGCATGGCGATAAAAAAGCGACCATTCAGTCGCTTTTTGTCAGTGAGATTTGTCTTTTATAGGTCTTGGATGTGCTTATCCAGCCATTCTTCAGCCACGTCTTCTGGTACCGGATCGGTGAGAACGTCGATGGTTAGACACTCGCAAATGGCCTTCGCGCCCAACTTTTTAAGCAGCTGAAAGGCATCTTGGCCTGCTTGGCAAAATGTGTCATAGCTGCGATCGCCGATGGCAACCACCGCAAATCGAACCTGACTAAGATCAGGCATTTTTTCTTGCAGTGCGGCGATGAAAGGTTGGATATTATCTGGAAATTCCCCAGCGCCATGAGTGGAAGTGATCACTAACCAAGTATCTTGCACAGGGATGGCATCAAGATGTGGGGTATTGTGAATTTCATTGGCTTTATCGTGTTGCTCTAGCAACTCACTTAAATGATCGGCGACATATTCTGCGCTGCCCAGCGTACTGCCAATAATGAGATGGATCATGCTATGTCTCCGTTATTTACCAATACAAAAAGATGAGAATATACGGCCAAGCAGATCATCGGAACTAAACTCTCCGGTGATTTCATTGAGCTGCTGTTGGGTTATTCTCAGCTCTTCCGCTAGGATTTCCCCTGCCATGTAGCCTTCTAACTGTTGTTGGCCAATCTCAAGATGTTGCGCGGCACGCTCGAGGGCATCAAGGTGGCGGCGGCGAGCCATAAAGCTACCTTCATGTCCACCTGCAAAGCCCATGCACTCTTTTAGGTGGCTGCGTAGCGAATCCACCCCCTCGCCAGTTTTCGCTGACAGACGAATCAAGGTAGGGTCGTTAACGTGGCAGATACCTAGGCTTTCTCCGGTTTGATCGGCTTTATTACGTACGACAGTAATGCCGACATGTGCCGGCAGTCTATCGATGAAGTCTGGCCATATCTCTTTCGGGTCGGTTGCTTCTGTGGTGGTGCCATCGACCATAAACAGCACTCGGTCGGCTTGTTCAATTTCTTCCCATGCGCGTTCGATACCAATCTTCTCGACGGTATCCGACGCGTCACGCAGCCCTGCGGTATCGATGATATGCAGCGGCATGCCATCAATGTGGATATGCTCTCTGAGGACATCTCGGGTGGTACCAGCAATCTCAGTCACAATCGCAGACTCTTTGCCGGACAGCGCGTTCAGCAAGCTGGATTTGCCTGCATTTGGCCTGCCAGCAATCACCACTTTCATTCCTTCGCGCATAATCGCGCCTTGGTTAGCTTCTTTGCGCACCGCCGCGAGATTATCAATGATGCTTTGTAGGTCGCCAGCGACTTTACCATCGGCGAGGAAGTCGATTTCTTCTTCTGGGAAATCAATCGCGGCTTCAACGTAAATCCTTAGGTGAATGAGTGATTCAACCAAAGTATGGATGCGTTTGGAAAATTCTCCTTGCATGGAGTGCAGTGCTGATTTGGCCGCTTCTTCAGAGCTGGCATCAATGAGATCGGCAATGGCTTCCGCTTGGGTTAAATCCATCTTATCGTTGAGAAACGCACGTTCAGAGAACTCTCCTGGACGGGCTGCACGAATGCCTGGCAGGCTTAGGATGCGCTTGATAAGCATGTCCATGACGACTGGGCCGCCATGGCCTTGCAGCTCCAGCACGTCTTCACCGGTGAAAGAATGTGGGTTAGGGAAATACAGCGCGATACCTTGATCGATCGTACTGCCATTTTGGTCTAGGAAAGCAAGGTATTTTGCGTAGCGTGGCTTGAGGGAGCTGCCCGTCAATTCCTGGGCTACGTGCTGAGCTTTAGGCCCTGAGACGCGGATGATGCCAACACCGCCTCTGCCCGTTGCTGTTGCTTGAGCAACTATCGTTTCTGTCGTCATAATTATTGCCTAATAAACAGCGGCCAAATACTGGCCTCTGAACATAATGAATTAGTTGAATTGTAATCAGCTAAAACGAAAAAGGCGACCAAAAGGTCGCCTTCATATCGAGAGTCAGTGATTAGCTTTTGGCTTTCTTACTGTGCAAGCCTTTCTTTTCCAGACCACGGTAAATCAAGTTCTGCTGAATTAGCGTCACAATGTTCGACACCAACCAGTAGATAACTAGGCCTGATGGGAAGAAGAAGAAGAAGACAGTAAAGCCAACAGGCATAAACATCATGATCTTCTGCTGCATCGGATCGGTTACAGTTGTTGGGCTCATCTTCTGGATGAAGAACATACTGATACCCATCAATACAGGGAGTACGTAGTATGGGTCAGCCGCTGAAAGATCGTGAATCCAACCGAAGAAAGGCGCGTGACGCAATTCTACTGATTCACCGAGTGCCCAATATAGTGCAAGGAAAATAGGCATCTGTAGAACAAGAGGGAAGCAACCACCGAGTGGGTTTACTTTCTCTGTCTTATACAGCGCCATCATTTCTTGGCTCATGCGCTGACGATCGTCACCGATACGTTCTTTCATCGCTTGCAACTTAGGTTGCAGCATACGCATTTTCGCCATTGAGGTGTACTGCGCTTTAGTCAGCGGGTACATAGCACCACGTACGACGAACGTTAGGATGATGATGGCCAGACCCCAGTTGCCAACAAAACCATGAATCCAAGACAATAGAGAATGCAGTGGCTTAGCAATAAACCATAACCAGCCATAGTCAACAACTAGATCTAGGTGAGGTGCAACCGCTGCCATTTGGTTTTGCAGTTTCGGACCAACCCATAGAGTGGCATCGAATTTCGCTTGTTGGCCAGTGCCGATAGTCTTGTTTGGTAGACGAACACCGATGTCAGCGTAGTTACCGACAGTACGGCTGTAGATGTCTGTATTGCTTGCATCGCGAGGCACCCATGCCGCAGCAAAGTAGTGCTGAATCATTGCCACCCAACCTTGACCGTTTTTCAGATCAATAGACAGGTTGCTTTCTTTCATGTCTTTAAAGCTGTACTTCTTATAACGAGTGTCGGCAGTAGAGTACGCGGCACCGTGGTAAGAGTGTGAAGTAAAGCTGCTGCTCGCTTCTGCATTGGCCATGTTTTGGCGTAGGTGAGCATACATACCAACCGTCGCGTTGCTGCCAGAGTTATTGGCCACATCGTATTCGACATTGACTGCGTAGCTGCCGCGTTTCAATACATAAGTTTTAGTGTAAGTAATACCATTGGCCGTGTAGGTCATAGGTACACGCAGCTCATTCTGGCCTTTGGCCATAGTAAAGCTGTCGGTGGCGACTTTATAATGAGGACGCTCGCTGGTTTTTAAATCAACGCCTTGAGGGCCAACCAAACCACTTTGAGCAATAAATTGCTTACCGGCTTGATCGTCAAGCAGTGCGAATGGTGTTGCGGATTTCAACGTAGCAGGGTATTTGTTCAAGTCTGCATCTAATACATCACCGCCTACCGTGTCGATAGTCAGTGTTAGTACGTCAGTTTTAACTTGAATGGTTTTACCCGTCGACGTGACAGTTTGTTGAGCTGGAACAGGGTCTAGACCTGTGTTGCTCGTAGAAGTGCCCGGAAGGGTGTTTTGCGTTTGTGTTACCGCTGGCGTGCTAGGAACTGGGTTTTTCGTTTCATGCCACTTGTTATAGAGCAGAAAAGAAATCACAGCCAAGGCGATTAACAGGAAATTACGTTGAGAATCCATTGTTATTTATCTCGGTCTTGTTTTTGGGTAGGAGGGACAGGGTCAAATCCTCCCTCATTCAAAGGGTGGCATTTTAATAGACGTTTACCTGATAACCAACACCCTTTTACAAAACCGTGAGCTTTCAACGCATCAATGGCGTATCGAGAACAGGTTGGAGTAAATCGGCAGCGTGGGCCAATAAAAGGACTAATGATCCATCGATAAAGATAGACCAGCCCGATGGCTAGGCGCGCGAAGGGCGAGACAGGCGATGCCATAATTTATCAAACAACGTAAACATTTCTTCATTGCTTAAACCTTGCGCACTTTTTTTTGCAATGACGACAAAATCTTTGTTTGGTAGATTATGTTGTTTGTTGCGAAAGCTTTCGCGAGCGAGGCGTTTAAATCGATTTCGACCAACGGCAGTTTTAATCTGCTTTTTAGGTACGGCTAACCCTAATCTCGGGTGAGATAGTGTGTTGTCGCGAGCAATGATTGTGAAATGAGGGGAGCCAGCTCGGTGAGCTTGCTGGAAGACGGTTTGATAATGCTCGGGAGTTAACAAACGTAACTCCCGATTGAACGCGTAGGTTTTCAAAATAAACTAACGATTATTTTGAAAGGCGCGCACGGCCTTTTGCACGGCGTGCATTAATAGTCTTACGGCCGTTCTTAGTAGCCATGCGTGCACGGAAACCGTGTGTACGCTTGCGCTTTAGAACTGTAGGTTGAAAAGTGCGTTTCATGATTGTTACCTTACTGATCAGTAGTTTTAGGTTCTTCGTTAACCCGGCGTGGGCATAATTTATCTTTTAGTTAAAAGATGGATAACCGACGCCTCTCAACAAAAGAGGCGGAATTGTAATCACTGAGACTAAAAGTGTCAATGCCCAAATTCCAGCCGAGCGATTATACGAGGTATCTACAAAATCTCAAGGATCTTTACGTAAAGATCTTTGATCATTGGTTGATACCTACTTTGCTTAAAAATTTCTTTAAGCGATCATCCTGTGGGTGAGCAAAGATATCCTGTGGATGACCTTGCTCGACAATGTGGCCATCGGCCATAAAGATCACTCTATCGGCGACCTCTCTAGCAAACTGCATTTCATGGGTAACCACGAGCATGGTCTGGTGTTGCGATGCTAAGGATTTCATCAGAGCTAAGACTTCCCCAACCCACTCAGGATCGAGCGCTGAGGTTGGCTCATCGAATAATAGCAGCTCAGGTTGTAGTGCCATGGCGCGGCCAATACCCACTCGCTGTTGTTGACCGCCCGATAAAGAGGAAGGATAGCTATCTGCTTTGTCGCCTAACCCTATTTCATCGAGGATCTGCTGAGCGCGTTGATGTGCGTCTGGGCGTTTCCAACCGCGTACGGTCACTAACCCTTCAGCGATATTTTGCTTGGCTGTCATGTGGGCAAATAAGGCGTAATTTTGAAACACAAAGCCGGTTTTTTGCCGTAATTTTTGCACCGAGGACTTGCTGGCGTCACTAACATCTACCTGAACATCATCTATTTTTATCTTGCCTTGTTCGGCTTTTTCAAGAAAGTTGACGCAGCGTAGTAACGTCGATTTACCCGTACCACTGGAACCAATAATGACGACTATTTCGCCTTTTTCTATCGTTAAATCGATACCTTTGAGCACTTCGTTACCCGAAAATGATTTATGGATATTGGCTAATTCAATCATTATACGTACGCCTTATTGAGTTGTTTCTCTGCCCAGCTTTGGATGCGTGTTAATACCAGTACCACGGCCCAATAAATTAAAGCGACCGCTAAGAAGGACTCAAAAAATCGAAAACTGGACGAGGCTTCCATTTGTGCTTTGGCCATCATCTCAGCCACACCTAAGGTAAAGGCGAGTGAGGTCGATTTGATCATATCGATGTAGTAGTTCATCAAAGACGGAAACGCAATCCGAGTCGCTTGCGGCAAAATGACGCGTCTCATTGCTTGTGAGGTGGTCATCCCGACGGATAAACTTGCTTCCATTTGCGATTTGTCGACCCCGATAATCGCCGCTCGGATAGATTCGGCCATGTAGGCCGCAAAGTGCAAGGTTAAGCCAATCACAGCGGCGGTAAACGCATCAAGGCCGACGAAGGCTGGCATGATCTGAGGCAAGCCATAATAGAATAAGAACAATTGCACCAGCAGCGGTGTGCCCCGGAAGAAGCTGATGTAAAGCTGGCTAAGCTGATCTAACACTGGGATCTTAAATACGCGAATATTGGCCACTAATACCGATAAAATAAGCGAAAATACTAGCCCTAATGTTGCCATTTCTAGTGTGATATGTAGGTATTTTAGCAAGATGGGCATCAGCCCCAGCATATAATTAAAATCAAATCCCATAATTTAACCTAAGGTGAACAATTGGTGATCCGCTGGCCAGATAACGGCACAACTTGGTGTTGTGCCGGATGAACACGAGCTAGCTATTCTTTGGTAATGTCGGCGCCAAACCATTTGGTTGAAATTTTCGCCAGCGTACCATCATCTCGCATGGCTTTAATTGCTTGGTTGACTTGGTCACGCAGCATTTTGCCTTTTTTGTTATCAACAAATGGCCAAGCATTTTCAATGGTGGCAAATGGCTTGCCCGCGAGCTGGAAGGGTAAACCGGTTTTTTTGATCAGCTGCACCACAGATAAGCGATCCATGACAAAGGCATCAGCGCGGCCCAATAACACATCTTGCTCGATACCTGTGTCGTAGGTCTTAATATTAATTTTGCCGTCTTTATCATGTTGTTTAAGCAGTTGTTCAAAGTTGGACCCTAAGTTAACCGCCACAGTTTTACCGGCCAGTGATGACAATCCGGTGATTTGGTCGTTGCCTTTTTTTACCGCAATTTGTGCGCCATCGATAACGTAAGGGTCTGAAAATAAATACTTCGCTTTACGAGCGGGCGTCACGCTGATCTGATTGGAAATCGTGTCAATGTGCCCAGACTCAAGCAGACCGAATAAGCCTGAGAAGCTGGCAGTCACGAACTTGACGTTATAGTCGTTGCGTTTTCCTATTTCATTCCAGACATCTACCTCAAAGCCTTGCAGTTTATCTTGCTTAACAAAGGTAAATGGGAAGTAACGACCCGACATGCCAACTTTGACCTCAGTCGCGGCCTGCGCGGTAGCGGTAGACAGTGCTATTACCGCTATGATAGTTCGTAGCCAGTGTTTCATATTATTACTCCTCAAAACGTGAGCAGTTGATACTACATTTATCTTGACTCACAGGATAAATAATCAAGAGGTATATTGTAGAGCAAGAAAGAATAAGGACTCTGAATGAAAGGGTAGTTCATTTTCGTTCGCGCTAACGACAAATAAGTACGAGATATGCACAGAAGATCCGTTTAGAGATATCAGTCATCCACACAGTTATCACCAATAGTACGATCAGGCGATCCACCGATTAATCAGTCTAACTGTGGATCAATATGTGAGTAAACTCGGGGTGAATTGTGGGGATCTAGCAAAATACCCGTAAAAATTGTGAATAAGTTAGATCTTATTCACCGCTGGACCGATCATTTGCTGGCGATCTTGTTTATCAACAGGTAAAATTGTCTGTCTTTCCTGATCATTTTTTCTCGTGGGGTCACCGTGTCATCTTCGCTTTGGTTGCAATGTTTGCAACAACTTCAAGAAGAGCTACCAGCTACAGAATTCAGTATGTGGCTTCGTCCGTTACAAGCGGAGATTAATGACAATACACTGACGTTATTTGCACCTAACCGTTTCGTGCTTGATTGGGTTCGTGATAAATACATCAACAGTATTAATCGATTACTACAAGAGTACTGTGGTAATGATATTCCCAACCTACGTTTTGAAGTTGGCAGCCGGAAGATTAGTGTGCCTAAACCTGCAGCCCCTACGAGAACCAAAGCAGATTTGGCGGCAGAATCATCCGCACCGGCTCAGTTACAAAAAACATGGGACGATGAGGCGAGTGTGATCGCTAATATTAATCATCGTTCGAATGTGAACCCAAAACACAAATTCACCAATTTTGTTGAAGGTAAGTCGAACCAATTAGGTTTGGCCGCGGCTCGACAAGTGTCGGGCAACCCTGGCGCCGCTTATAACCCTTTGTTTCTTTACGGTGGAACTGGCCTAGGCAAAACGCATTTGTTGCATGCGGTCGGCAATGCGATTGTGGAAAACAAGCCCAATGCCAAAGTGGTGTACATGCACTCTGAACGTTTTGTGCAAGATATGGTGAAAGCGCTACAAAATAATGCGATCGAAGAGTTCAAACGTTACTATCGCAGTGTAGACGCCTTGCTTATCGATGATATTCAATTTTTTGCCAACAAAGAACGCTCTCAAGAAGAATTCTTCCATACCTTTAATGCGTTACTCGAAGGCAACCAGCAAATCATCCTAACGTCAGATCGCTATCCAAAAGAGATCAACGGAGTAGAAGACCGATTAAAGTCCCGCTTTGGCTGGGGGCTGACTGTCGCTATTGAGCCTCCTGAGTTGGAAACTCGAGTGGCGATTTTGATGAAAAAAGCGGAAGACCACCAGATTAACCTTGCTGATGAGGTCGCCTTTTTTATTGCTAAGCGCTTACGCTCAAATGTGCGTGAATTGGAAGGCGCATTGAATCGTGTGATTGCCAATGCCAATTTTACTGGGCGACCGATCACGATAGATTTTGTGCGCGAAGCACTACGAGACTTGCTTGCCCTGCAAGAAAAACTGGTGACGATTGATAATATTCAGAAAACTGTCGCTGAATATTATAAAATCAAGATGGCAGATTTGTTGTCGAAGCGTCGCTCACGCTCTGTTGCGCGTCCACGTCAGCTTGCGATGGCTCTATCGAAGGAATTGACTAACCACAGCTTACCAGAAATCGGTGACGCATTTGGTGGTCGAGACCATACTACGGTACTGCATGCCTGCCGTAAAATAGAGCAACTCAAAGAAGAAAGTCATGACATCAAAGAAGATTATTCCAATTTGATTCGGACACTTTCGTCTTAACCAGACCCAGCCCATCACCAATATTGATTAAGAGTAAACTATGAAATTTACCGTAGAGCGTCGTTATCTGATTAAGCCGCTACAGCAAGTTTCGGGCGCCTTAGGCGGCAGACCGACGTTACCTATTTTGGCTAACTTATTGCTGAGTGTTTCTGACGGCGTCTTGTCGATGACGGCTACCGATTTAGAAATTGAATTGATCAGTCGCGTGAATCTGCAAGATGAATTTGAGGCTGGCAGTATTACGGTACCTTCACGCAAGTTTTTAGATATTTGTCGCGGTTTGCCCGACGATGCCGTTATTACTTTTGTATTGCAAGGCGATCGGGTTCAAGTGCGCTCTGGCCGCAGCCGTTTTTCTTTGGCAACGTTACCCGCCAACGATTTCCCTAATATCGAAGATTGGCACAATGAGTTAGAGATTTCTCTATCGCAACAAGATTTGCGTGGCGTAATAGAAAAAACCCAATTCTCGATGGCCAATCAAGATGTTCGTTATTACCTCAATGGTTTGCTGTTTGAGATAGAAGACAGCACGCTCAGAGCCGTAGCTACCGATGGCCACCGTATGGCTGTTGCACAAACTCAGCTCTCTGGTCAGTTCGAAAAAAAGCAGATTATTGTGCCGCGTAAAGGCGTACAAGAGCTGGTGAAGGTATTAGATTCGCCTGATCAAACCGTCGTGTTGCAGGTGGGAAGCGCAAATATCCGCGCTGAAGTGGATCAATTCGTATTTACTTCTAAGCTGGTGGATGGGCGCTTTCCTGATTATCGTCGAGTGGTGCCACAAAGTACTACTAAGACGCTGCTGGCGGGTTGCGATGAACTCAAACAAGCTTTTTCTCGCGCCGCAATTTTGTCGAATGAAAAGTTTCGTGGCGTACGAGTAAACTTGGAAGCGGGTGAAATGCGTATTACAGCCAGTAACCCAGAACAAGAAGAAGCTGAAGAATTGTTGGATGTCGACTTTCAAGGTGACGCTATAGAAATCGGTTTCAATGTTAGTTATGTGCTCGACATTCTAAATACACTTCGTTGCCAACAAGTGACGATTTCCATGTCGGAAGCCAATGCCAGTGCATTGCTGGAAGATGCGCAAGATGACACTGCCATGTATGTGGTGATGCCGATCCGCTTGTAGTTGCCTAGTTAACTTTATGCCCCTTACTCGCCTGGTCATCCAGCAGTTTCGCAATATCAAAGCCTGTGATATTCAACTATCATCAGGCTTTAACTTTCTTATTGGCCCCAATGGCAGTGGCAAAACCAGTTTACTAGAAGCGATTTATTTGCTCGGACATGGTCGCTCGTTTAAGAGCTCTCTGACAGGGCGAGTCATTCAAGACCAATGCGATCAACTGTTCGTCCATGGCCGTTTTTTGACCTCGGATCAGTTTGAGCTACCGATTGGCATTAATAAGCAGCGCGATGGCACGACAGAGGTTAAAATAGGAGGGCAAGCAGGACAGAAGCTTGCCAAGCTCGCCAATGTATTGCCACTGCAGTTGATTCACCCGGAAGGCTTTGATTTATTGACGGCAGGGCCCAAACCCCGGCGAGCATTTATCGATTGGGGTGTCTTTCATACTGAACCTGCCTTCTACGAGGCTTGGGGACGTTTTAAACGTTTAGCCAAACAGCGCAATGCACTATTGAAATCAACCAGAAGCTATCGAGAAATCAGCTATTGGGATCAAGAATTGTCCCGTTTAGCTGAAAATATTAGCGCCTGGCGTCAGCACTATATTGAGCAAGTTACAAAAACCGCGCAAAAACTATGCGGTGAATTTTTACCTGAGTTTGAGATTCAGTTGAAGTATTATCGAGGTTGGGACAAAGATAGCCCCTACCTAGATGTGTTGCAAAATAACTTTGAACGAGATGTTGCCTTAGGCTACACCTTTAGTGGCCCGAACAAGGCCGACTTAAAAATTAAAGTAAATGGCACGCCTGTGGAAGATGTCCTTTCACGCGGCCAATTAAAATTGATGGTGTGTGCTTTGCGCGTCGCGCAGGGGCAACACCTCACCGAAATGACGGGTAAGCAGTGCATCTATTTGATTGATGACTTTGCTTCCGAGTTAGATAGCCAACGTCGCCAACGTCTCGCAGATTGTTTAAAAGCGACGGGGGCTCAAGTTTTTGTAAGTTCTATTACCGATCGCCAGATTGCCGATATGCGTGGCGAGAATGGTAAAGTGTTCCATGTGGAACACGGCGCAATAGAGCAGGAATAAATAGAGAGTGACTCATGTCAGAAAATTACGATTCATCGAGTATTAAAGTGCTAAAAGGGCTGGATGCCGTACGTAAGCGTCCTGGGATGTACATCGGCGACACGGATGATGGTACTGGTTTACACCACATGGTCTTTGAGGTGGTGGATAACTCTATTGATGAAGCGCTGGCGGGTCATTGTAAAGATATTATCGTCACTATTCATGAAGATAGTTCAGTGTCGGTTAGCGATGATGGTCGCGGTATTCCTACTGAAATGCACCCAGAAGAGAAAGTGTCGGCGGCCGAGGTTATTATGACCGTGCTGCATGCGGGTGGTAAGTTTGACGATAACTCGTACAAAGTTTCCGGCGGATTGCACGGGGTTGGTGTTTCGGTAGTGAATGCTTTGTCTGAGAAAGTCGAGCTGACAATCAACCGCTCCGGCTCTATTCATACTCAAACTTATCGTCATGGCGAGCCTCAAGCGCCATTAGCTGCGGTTGGCGATACCGATAAAACAGGTACGAAACTTCGTTTCTGGCCAAGTGCTGATACCTTTACCAACATTGAGTTTCACTACGATATTTTAGCGAAACGCTTACGTGAACTGTCATTCCTAAACTCTGGCGTGTCGATCAAGCTTATTGATGAACGCGAAGAAGATAAAAGCGATCACTTTGAGTATGAAGGTGGCATTCAGGCATTTGTTGGCCATCTCAACACCAATAAAAATCCAATTCATGACAAAGTTTTTCATTTTGATTTTGAACGTGAAGATGGCATTTCTGTCGAAGTGGCGATGCAATGGAACGACGGTTTCCAAGAAAGCATTTACTGTTTCACCAATAACATTCCTCAACGTGATGGCGGGACTCATTTAGCGGGCTTTAGAGCCGCGTTGACTCGAACGATGAACACCTTCATGGATAAAGAAGGCTTTTCGAAAAAAGAGAAGACCTCAACTTCTGGTGATGACGCTCGTGAAGGGTTAACCGCCGTGGTGTCGGTGAAAGTGCCGGATCCAAAATTCTCAAGCCAAACCAAAGATAAGCTGGTTTCTTCTGAAGTGAAGTCTGCGGTTGAGTCTGTGATGGGTGAAAAACTATCTGAGTTTCTCGCTGAGAACCCGAATGAAGCCAAAATGGTGTGTTCGAAGATCATCGATGCGGCTCGCGCTCGTGAAGCGGCGCGTAAAGCCCGTGAGATGACACGTCGTAAAGGCGCGCTGGATTTAGCTGGCCTACCGGGTAAGTTGGCGGATTGCCAAGAAAAAGATCCGGCTCTCTCTGAATTATACATTGTGGAGGGCGACTCTGCGGGCGGTTCAGCCAAGCAGGGGCGTAATCGTAAGAACCAAGCCATATTGCCACTTAAAGGTAAGATCCTTAACGTGGAGAAAGCGCGCTTTGATAAAATGTTGTCTTCGCAAGAGGTCGCGACACTGATTACCGCTTTAGGTTGTGGTATTGGCCGAGATGAATACAACCCAGATAAGTTGCGTTACCACAACATCATTATCATGACAGATGCGGATGTCGATGGATCTCACATCCGAACTCTGCTGCTAACGTTCTTCTACCGTCAAATGCCGGAGTTGATTGAACGTGGCTATATTTACATTGCCCAGCCACCTTTGTTCAAAGTGAAGAAAGGTAAACAAGAGCAATATATTAAAGATGAAGAGGCAATGGGCCAATATCAAGTGGCGCTGGCGTTAGATAATGCCGGGCTACATGTCAATGCTGAGGCACCATCATTAGGTGGTGAGGCGTTGGAAAGCTTGGTCCAACAATACAATGCTGGCATTAAGCTGGTTGAGCGTATGAGCCGACGTTATCCGCGTTCTTTGGTGCATGAACTCATCTATGTGCCGCGTTTGACTGCAGAACAATGCCAAGATGCGCAGAAAGTTGAGGCTTGGGGCAACCAATTGGTTGAGCAGCTAAATACCAAAGAAGTCGGTGCGAGCGAATATAGCTTTGAGATGGAGCAGCATGTCGAACTTGGCTTGAACTTGCCGAAAGTAAATGTGCGTACACACGGTGTGAACCATGAGCATGTGTTGAGCATTGATTTCGTCGGTTCTAAAGAATACGGAAAACTGGCTAGTTTGTCTGAAGCGCTACATGGTTTAATTGAAGACGGGGCTTACATTAAACGTGGTGAGCGCCGCCAGCCAGTGAACGGCTTTGCAGAAGCATTAGAGTGGCTTATCAAAGAATCACGTCGTGGCCTTAGTTTACAGCGCTACAAAGGTTTGGGTGAAATGAACCCAGATCAGTTATGGGAAACCACGATGGACCCAGACACACGTCGCATGATGCAAGTGACCATTGAAGATGCCGTTGGCGCTGACCAATTGTTCACCACTTTAATGGGCGACCAAGTTGAACCGCGTCGTAACTTCATTGAGCAAAATGCGTTGAAAGTGACCAACCTAGACGTCTAGTTACTGCTGATAAAATGGAAAACCCCGCTAAACACCACGAAGTGTTTAGCGGGGTTTTTGTTTTAATACTATGAAAAGTAACAGAAGATAAAATATTTTATCTTTTTCTCTTGAAACACTGCTACCTCGTCCTTATATCTAGTTATGAAGAGGATGCCGATAGGGCCTCTGCAACGCTTGTCCCGTATCACAGCGAGTTATTCCGCTGGCTACACAGGGAAAGCACACAACTTGAACTGAGATTCCCCATCATTTCCATGCGTATAGGCGCTATATGGAATGATCGTGAACTCTCTTAGCTTAACGCCGAATCATGTGCGTGAGCTAAGGCTATTGCTTCTTAAGAGGATAGTATTATGCGTAATTTAGACTTCACTCCTTTATACCGTAACGCGATTGGCTTCGACCGTTTGTTTAACCTAATGGAAAACAGCAACGCCAAAAACGCATCTGCCGGTTACCCTCCATACAATATCGAGCAGCAAGACGAGAACAAATACCGTATTACCATGGCGGTAGCGGGTTTTGCTGACGAACATTTGGATATCACGCAAAAAGAGAACATGCTGATTGTGCGTGGTGAGCGTCAAACTGAGCAAGAAAAAAATTATGTGTACCAAGGTATTGCTGAACGTGATTTTGAACGTAAATTCCAACTTGCGGACTACGTGAAAGTGATTGGCGCAGAGATGGAAAACGGTTTGTTGCATGTGGATTTAGAACGTGAAATCCCAGAATCCATGCAACCTCGTAAAATATCCATCAACGGTAAAAAATTAATCGAAAACGATTAATTTTCAAAAAACGGATAAAGGGCGCTCTATGCGCTCTTTTTGTTTTTTAGGGCTAGTGGTCGTGATGCTCAACAAGGTTTTTTTCAACAGCGGCCGAGTGATCGTGACCATCATTGGCATGGTGGCCTGACCCCGCCTTATACCAAACATTGGCTAGACGATACTTGCCACAGGAATTACATGTCAGAACTTGGCCTTGCTTTTGAATATACATCACTAACTCGTCTCGTTGCTCTGAGTTTTTTTTGCGTAGATCGATATGGAGATGGTCGTCCACCAAAACAAAGGGGCGATGTATCTCATGACCGGCAACCGTAAATTCTATGATATCGCCATTGAAAGTTAATCGACTTTTGGAATCATCGCCGAGATACATACCAGATAGAGAAGAGGGATCGCTACAACCGCTTAATACAATAAGCAGTGTGCCGACTCGAATAAGAGAGAGCAGTGGGTTCGTCATTTGTTTGCTATCTCCACTGTATTGTAGGGTATCCCTTACTCTAGTATAGCGGGTGAAGATAGCTCTGATCCGGTGCAGTGCGCCTCAATAGTTGGCTTCCAAGTCAGTTGTACTATATTGGAGGCAATTTTCTCTATATGCGTGGCTAGCCGTATGCTTTTTCAATCTCTTCGGCAATAATTTGAACGCCTTTGGACATCATTTCTTCTGATTGAACGTAGTTCATGCGGATACATTGACGGCCATGTGCCCAGTTTTGCTCTTGGCCAAAGAAGAAATATTCCCCAGGGACAATCAGCACACCACGCGCTTTTAAGCGCTGATAGAGCTCCATTGTGGTGATCGGCAATTCATCAAACCATAGCCATAGGAACATGGCTCCTTCAGGCTTATGAATTCGAAACCTCGGGTCGGGGATAGCATTTTGTAGCAAGTTCACCGCGAACTGAGATTTTTCTTTGTAATAGGGGCGGACGACTTGTTTGCTTAGCTTCAGTAGATCGCCACTTTCTATCATGCGATGAGCAATCGCAGGGCCAAGACTTCCCGGCGCTAAGCTGATAATACCATTTAAGTTAGTTAGCGCTTTAGTGATGGCTTCGTTGGCAATAATGATCCCACAGCGTAATCCAGGTAGCCCCAGTTTCGATAAACTTTTGCATAGGATGGTATTTTCATTCCAGAAAGGTTCGACGTCTTCAAAAATGATATTTGGGAATGGGACACCATAAGCATTATCAATGATCAGTGGAATGTTGTTGGCTCGAGCCAGCTGATCAAGCTTCTTAATTTCTTCGTTGGTTAGCACGTTGCCGGTGGGGTTCGTTGGCCGAGAAGCACAAATAGCCGCAATGGTCTCATCTACTTTAAGCTTTTCAAAATCAACATGGTATTTGAATAATCGCTGTTCAAGCAGCTCAATTTCTGGCTGGTACGACTCAAAGATGTCATCGTCGACACCGGCATCGGCATAACCGATATATTCTGGTGCAAGGGGCAGTAAGATTTTCTTGTGGCTGCCATCTAGCTGTTTGCCAGCAAGGAGGTTAAACAAATAAAAGAAACCGCTTTGGCTGCCATTGGTCAGAGTAATATTTTTGTCGCTGATATCCCAGCCATAGGTATCTTTAAGCAGAGTGGCTAGGGATTTTACGAATGCGTCTTTGCCTTGTGGCCCATCATAGTTGGTCATCGCGGAGACAAGCTCACCGCTTTTCAGCATTTCATCGGTGGTTTGATGAAAGTAATCGAGCATTTCGGGGATCGCGGCCGGATTTCCCCCACCAAGCATGATGGCACCAGGAGTGCGCAAGCCATCATTGAGATCATCCATGAGCTGGGTGATACCTGAGTATCGATTAAATTTTTCACCAAACTTTGAAAATTGCATTACGTAAAGTACCTAAGTTATGTGTATGCCTCTAATAAGTCGGTTCAACCGGACTCGATATTATCGTTAATCAACATACCTTAATGTATGGGTTGGTCAAAGTGCTATTTAGCTTGCGGGATCAAAAAAGCCCAGCTTAGTTACTGGGCTTAAAAAGTGTCGCTTACTGATTTTTAAGTCGTGGCGTTTATTTCTGCAGTAGAGAAATATCCGCGATTTCTAAGAATAAGTTGCGCAGTTTGTTTAACAGCGTGAGGCGATTACGCTTCAAAGCTTCGTCGTCGGCCATTACCATGACGTTGTCAAAGAACGCATCAACAGGCTCTCGCAAATCGGCTAACTTGCTCAGTGCTTGCTGGTAGTTACCCGTTGCAAACGCAGGCTCTAGCGCTTCAGTCATTACTTCAACATTTTCCGCCAGTGCTTTTTCTGCATCTTCTTGAAGAAGCGCGAGATCAATCTCTTGGGCTAATTCACCGTCAAACTTGGCTAAGATGTTGCCCACACGTTTGTTTGCGGCTGCCAGTGCTTCAGCTGCTTCTAATTCACGGAAGTGAGAAACGGCTTTCACGCGTTGGTCAAAATCAGCTGGTTTGGTTGGGCGACGGGCCAGTACCGCTTGGATGATATCAATGCTGAACCCAGCATCTTGATACCAAGCGCGGAAACGACCGAGCATGAACTCAATAACGTCAGTTTCAACCTTGTCGTTGGTGAGCTTGTCGCCTAGAAGCGCTTTCGCTTTCGCGATAAGGTCGGTCAAGTCTAGGTTGTAGCCGTTTTCAACGATGATACGTAGGACACCGAGTGATGCGCGGCGCAGAGCAAATGGGTCAGAGCCTTTTGGTGCTTGGCCAATACCAAAGATACCGACGATAGTGTCTAGTTTGTCGGCCATGGCAACGGCAGAAGAAATGCCGGTGCTTGGTAGATCATCGCCCGCGAAGCGAGGCATGTACTGCTCGTAAAGCGCTAAGGCAACTTGCTCATCTTCACCGTCGTGCGTGGCGTAATGCATTCCCATGACGCCTTGAGTATCGGTAAACTCGAATACCATAGAGGTCATTAGGTCACATTTAGCCAACAGGCCTGCACGCTTCGATTTTTCAACGTCGGCACTGATTTGGTCAGCGATGTAGCCAGCAAGTTCGGTGATGCGATCAGTTTTGTCTTTGATAGTACCCAGCTGCTTTTGGAAAATAGCTTGGTCGAGTTCAGGTAAACGGTCGATCAGAGGGCGCTTACGGTCTGTGTTGAAGAAGAACTCTGCATCCGCAAGACGTGGACGAACGACTTTTTCGTTACCTTCGATAACGTAGCGAGGTTCTTTAGACTCGATGTTAGATACGAAGATAAAGTTAGGCAGTAGTTTCTTGTTGTCGTCATAGACAGGGAAGTACTTTTGGTCACCTTTCATGGTGTAAACCAAAGCTTCAGAAGGTACTTTGAGGAACTCTTCTTCGAACTTCGCTGTTAATACCACGGGCCATTCAACCAAAGATGTCACTTCTTCAACAAGATCATCTTCTAGGTCAGCTTTACCGCCAACCGCTGCGGCTGCTTTTTTTGCATCGGCTAGGATGATGGCTTTACGGGCATCGTAATCGGCCATGACTTTGCCACGTTCCGCTAAGATTTCAGGGTATTGGTCAGCAGATTCAATAGTGAACTCTTGCTCACCCATGAAGCGGTGACCACGAATGGTACGGCCTGATGCAACGCCTAAGATTGAGCCTTCGATAAGTTCATCGCCGAGTAGGACAGTGAGTGTTTTTACTGGGCGGATAAATTGGATGTCCGAGTTGCCCCAGCGCATTGCTTTCGGGATTGGTAACCCTGCTAGCGCTTTGGCTGCGATATCCAATACTAATGCTTGAACGGGTTTGCCAGCCACTTCTTGTTTGAAAAGAAGCCACTCGCCTTTGTCGGTTTTTAGGCGGTCTGCTTGATCAACGGTAATGCCGTTGCCACGCGCCCAGCCTTGGGCAGCTTTGGTTGGGATGCCGTCAGCATCAAATGCGACAGAAACAGCCGGGCCGCGTTTTTCAACGATTTTATCGGCTTGGCCTTCTGCTAGGCTTGCGACTTTGAGGGCAAGGCGGCGAGGGGAGGCATACCATTTTACGCCTTCGTGAGAAAGCTCAGCGGCTTTCAGACCAGCTTCAAAATTGGCAGCAAAAGCTTCAGCTAGTGAACGCAGTGCTGTGGGTGGTAGCTCTTCCGTACCTAGCTCAATTAGAAAATTCTTCGCCATGATTACTTCTCCTCAACCTTTTTACACATAGGGAAGCCAAGTGCTTCACGTGACGCGTAGTACGCCTCGGCAACCGCTTTGGTTAGGTTGCGGATACGTAGGATGTAGCGCTGACGCTCCGTCACCGAAATGGCTTTACGGGCGTCAAGCAGGTTGAAGGCGTGACCAGCTTTTAAAATGCGCTCGTACGCAGGAAGTGGTAGCGGCTTTTCAAGAGCGAGCAACTCTTTACACTCTTTCTCACATTGGTCAAAGAATCCGAATAGGAAATCAACGTCGGCGTGCTCGAAGTTGTATGTTGATTGCTCAACTTCATTTTGGTGGAAAATATCGCCGTAAGTGATGATAGAACCGTCAGGTCCTACGTTCCAGACTAGGTCGTAAACGGAATCCACTTCTTGAATGTACATCGCTAGGCGCTCAATGCCGTAAGTGATCTCACCGGTGACGGGCTTACACTCAAGGCCGCCAACCTGTTGGAAATAGGTAAACTGAGTGATTTCCATGCCGTTTAGCCAAACTTCCCAGCCTAAACCCCATGCACCAAGCGTCGGGTTTTCCCAGTTATCTTCAACAAAGCGAATGTCGTGGACTAGCGGATCGACACCAAGAACTTCAAGGGACCCAAGGTACAACTCTTGAATATTGTCAGGAGACGGTTTCAGCGCCACCTGAAATTGGTAGTAGTGCTGTAGGCGGTTAGGGTTTTCACCATAACGGCCATCAGTCGGACGACGTGAAGGTTGTACGTAAGCGGTCGACATTGGCTCTGGGCCAAGCGCTCGTAGACATGTCATTGGATGAGAGGTGCCAGCACCGACTTCCATATCTAGTGGTTGAACAATAGTACAACCATTTTGAGCCCAATAATCCTGCAGCGCGAGGATCATTCCCTGGAAGGTTTTGATATCGTATTTTTGCATAGTCAGGTTCGCGCGATCTTGTTAAATTATTCGATAAATTAGCGGGTCAGTATAGCGATTTATCGCTTGGCCGAGTAGGGGTAATCTTGCTTATTTAATCGTCTCAGAGCAATTTTTCTGGAATTTGGCATCAAGATGAAATGTCGACCGCTAAGAAGACTTGCGAGCAGCCAGAATAGTCATTACAATTCGCCCGTCTTTGGGGAGTAGCTTACTTAACTTAACCCTATTAAGTTAAGTTTGTACGTCAACATACTTGGTGCACAATCACCATGGCGTACAAGACTAAAGCCTTTTAGTTTAGCAAGACCTTAGACAAACATCATGAACCAAGGTGGGGCATGGCGTTTGTCTATGGTTGAAATTCATCATCCCCGCCTTATTGAGTATAAATTGTGAGTGTATTAGCTGCCTCGATCACCAGTATCACTTTGGCTGAAATTGGCGATAAAACTCAGTTGTTATCTTTCCTGCTGGTAAGCCGTTACCGCAAGCCGATCCCAATCATCCTAGCGATTTTGTTGGCGACGGCTATCAATCATTTTGCATCGGCGTGGCTGGGTGTGATGTTGGCAGGTTGGTTATCCCCACAGGTTTTGAATTGGGTGGTAGTGGCAAGTTTAGTGTCGATGGCGGTGTGGATATTAGTGCCAGACAAATTAGATGACGACGACACTGTCCCCAATCGAGGGCCGTTTATGGCGAGCTTTATCGCGTTCTCATTGGCAGAGATTGGCGATAAAACGCAAGTCGCCACATCTATATTAGGCGCTCAATATAGTGACGCCGTTGGATGGGTGGTTCTGGGCACAACCATAGGTATGATGTTAGCCAACATCCCAGTGGTGCTTCTGGGGCAGTTTTCTGCGGACAAAATACCTATGGCGTTGGTTAGGAAACTGACCGCTTGTGTCTTTGTCGTCATGGCCGCCTTTGCGCTGGCGCGGATTTAGTCGCACAGACTTAGTGTTAGGCCATGCCTTTTTGGATTAAGAACAAATAAGGTAGGTCTTGAGTTTGCTCGGCAATGAGTTGGTGATCCATAAATCGGCAGAAACTTGGAATGTCTCGCGTGGTTGAAGGGTCGTCAGCTTGTACTAGCAATACTTCGCCCTCTTTCATCTTGCGAATGGTTTTTCGCACCATCATCACCGGTTCTGGGCAACGCAATCCTTGTGCATCAAGGGTATGGGTGGCGAGTTCAGAATTTAGTGTCATGGCGGTATCTACCTAGCTTTGCAATTGGAGGTTAGATAATACTTAGAGAAAAAAAATATTCAATAACCTCTTGGCAAAGCATCACTTTTCCTTTAATTTAATTAACAACCTGATAACAAGTGTATTGGTTGACGTGCAGGATCATTTGTTGTTTAGGGCGCAGAGTAATATAGCCAGTTGGTTATGTGTACCCTACGCTAGGTTGTTAGGCATTTGTAAGATTTCGTTCAGATATATTCCGACACTATCCCCAATTTCTTGGGCTTACCCGCTGACTAAGGCGGGATTTTTTTATCTATTAATCCGTGCCGCCCTCGAAAGGTTCACCGACCCTAGGTACACTTAACTCATAAAAGCCAACGGGAATAAGTGAATTGGAAATTGAGGAAGTGTACCGTCGCGATCTGAATTTACTGGTGGCGTTGCGCGTTTTAATTGAAGAATCCAGTGTGAGCAAGGCGGCGGCTAGGTTGCATTTAACGCAATCGGCGATGAGCCGGGTGTTGGGGCGATTGCGCGACATGCTTGATGATCCGCTATTTACCCGCCAAGGACAGCGCCTAATACCAACTGAAAAAGCGCTGGAAACTAATCGCATGTTTGCAGAGCCGCTGCAGGTGATGTGTCAAATGTTGTCGCAGCAGTCGTTTGAACCAAGTCAGTGTGATAAAACCTTTGTGGTAGCGACGACCGATTACGCGATGAAAGCGCTACTTCCTCATGCGTTACCGAAGATTTATCAACACGCTCCGCAAGTGGCGTTTGAATTTATCCCAGTACAACACGAGCGATTGACGGAGCAGTTGACGCACGATGGCGCAGATTTAGTCATTTGCCGACCAACGGTTCCATTAGCAGGGCTTCATAGTGAACGGTTAGGTGATGTAGGGGTCATGTGTTTGCTTGCTGCCAGCCACCCGTTAGCCGAGCAGAACCTAACTCTGGACGATTATCTTTTTTATCCGCATGCGATGATCGCAATTAGTGATGGCGTGAGGGCGTTAATCGAACAAGCATTGAGTCACCACCCTGCGCGCAAAGTCTCTCTGTCAGCATCCCATCTTGAAGTGGCCTTAGCACTGATTGACTCGATTCCATTGATCATCACAGTTCCTGCTGACTTAGCGTATTTAGTTGCTGCACGGCATAATATGGTCGTGAAACCCTTGCCGTTTTCATTTGCACCGTTTGAGTATTCGATGATTTGGCACCAGCGCAGTGAATATTCCAAATCTCAGCAATGGTTGCGAGATATGGTAAAAAAGCACTGCGGCGAAGCGCTGGACCACCCAAAAAGCAGTAAGGATGCAACATAATTCGGCTAGACCCTAGCCTAGCCGAAATGAAGCGTTAGAGTTTTATCACGACGCGGCCAGTGATTTTTCCGGCGATGATGTTATCGGCATATTCAGGTGCTTGCGCCAGTGTAATTTCAGTACACGCTTGCGCAAAGTAGCTCTCAGGCAATAGGTTGGCGAGTGATTGCCAAGCTTTTACTCGCTTATCTGTTGGGCATGACACTGAATCTACTCCTTGTAAGCGTACATTACGTAGAATGAAGGGCATAACAGAAGTCGGTAAGTCTGCGCCGCCAGCTAATCCACACGCCGCGACAGCGCCATTATAATCAATCTGTGCCAGAACTTTGGCGAGCATTTGGCTACCAACGGTGTCGATTGCCCCAGCCCATAGCTGCTTTTCTAACGGTTTCGCCGGTTGCGCGAATTCACTGCGTTCGATAACGCGTGAGGCACCAAGCTGTTTTAATAACGGCCCATTTGTTTCCACGCGGCCGGTAACCGCTGCGACACGATAACCAAGCTTAGCCAGTAGTGTGACGGCGACGGAGCCCACACCACCACTTGCACCCGTGACCAGTATTTCTCCTGAATCAGTTGTTACTCCGGCATCAATCAGCGCTTGTACACATAGCATGGCGGTAAACCCCGCAGTGCCAACCATCATGGCTTGTTTACTACTAAGCCCTTCTGGCAGAGGGACTAACCAATCAGCTTTCAAGCGTGCTTTTTGCGCCATGCCGCCCCAGTGTTTTTCGCCTACCCCCCAGCCGGTTAAAACGACTTGGTCACCAGTTTGGTAGCGTGCATCTTCTGAGCTGATGACTTTTCCCGCCAGATCGATCCCCGGCACCATAGGAAATTGACGAACGACTTTGCCTTTCCCTGTAATGGCCAGCCCATCTTTGTAATTGAGTGACGAGTAATCGACCTCGACCAACACTTCTCCGGCTGGCAACGCTGATTCGTCTAGCGCTTCAATGCTGGTGAGGGTCTGCTTATCTATTTGATTTAGAACTAAGGCTTGAAACATGTTTTTCTCCATGGGGCCGTTACGGAAGACGTACTCAGTGTAGGCCTTTCTTAGCTATGATAAAAATGAAACTTTATCATTAGTACTATGCGCTCTGTGCATGACTGGTATTTCTTTTGTCGGGTAGTGAGGGTTTGTTATTGTTGCTGTATGGAAACAGTATTTTGATTTAATGGCTATATATCAACACGACCATGTTCGACTATTATTCTCCCATCGCAACGACAGTCGTGTTGTTGCTCACTAAACAAGATATATTTGGAGCAAGTTATGAAAAAATTAGTCGTGATTACAGGTGCAAGTTCTGGTATCGGTGAAGCAATTGCACGTCGTCTAAGTGATGCGGGCCACCCGTTACTATTGTTAGCACGTCGCGTTGAGCGTTTAGAGGCACTGAAACTGCCAAACACATTATGCGAAAAAGTGGATGTGACGGACAAAGCGTCATTTGAAGCCGCGATTGCGAAAGCGGAAGAAGTGTATGGCCCAACAGATTGCATCGTTAACAACGCAGGTATGATGCTACTGAGCGAGCTAGACGTACAAGATGCGGCAGAATGGAAAACCATGTTCGATGTGAATGTGATTGGTTTGATGAACGGTATGCAAGCTGTGCTAGCGCCAATGAAAGCGCGTCAATCTGGCACTATTATTAACGTGAGCTCTATTGCTGGTCGTAAGACATTTCCTAACCACGCTGCTTACTGCGGAACTAAGTTTGCGGTACACGCAATTTCAGAAAACGTACGTGAAGAAGTGTCGGAGTCTAATGTTCGTGTGACGACCATTGCCCCAGGCGCTGTCGAAACAGAACTTCTGTCCCACACAACGTCAAACGATATCAAAGACGGTTATGAAGATTGGAAAGGGACCATGGGCGGCGCTCTGCAAGCGGATGACATTGCTCGCACCGTAGAGTTTGCTTACCAGCAGCCTCAAGGCGTGTGTATCCGTGAAATCGTGGTCGCGGCAACTCGTCAGCAACCTTAAGGTTTACTCTTAAAGAGCACCGACTCTTTGAGGTAACCACGACAGTTGCGCGGCTAGCCCGCGCAAAATAATCGGGGCGGTTTAACCTGAGCTAATGACTTTTAGTGTCTTATGATTTAGGTTAAGCCGCTCCGATTTTTTATTGTTGGCTATGAAAGAAAGAACTGATAAGACGGATTGTCGGTCTCATCTTTGTAATGGTAGCCAAGCTCTCTAACATGGCTGGAAAACTGGCCAAGATCTGATTCATCCAATTCAAAACCACATAGCACTCGACCATAATCGGCGCCGTGATTACGGTAGTTAAATAGGCTGATATTCCAGTGTGTGCCCAAGGTGCTGAGAAACTTGAGTAATGCGCCTGGGTATTCTGGAAACTCAAAGCTGTATAACCGTTCCTTGAGCGGCTTAGATGGTTTGCCGCCGATCATGTAACGAATGTGCAGTTTGGCCATTTCATCATCGGAGAGATCAACCACGGGATAGCCGCCATTACGTAAGTCTTGGATGATGCCATCGAGTTCTTCCTGACCGGATTGCAATCGAACCCCGACAAAAATATTGGCCAGTTTGTCATCGTTATAGCGATAGTTGAACTCGGTCACGGCTCGGCCACCGATTAAATGACAAAACTCAAAAAACGCCCCTTGTCTTTCCGGAATGGTCACGGCGAGTAAACCTTCTCGTTTCTCACCTAATTCACAACGTTCTGAGACATAACGTAAGCCGTGAAAATTGGTATTTGCGCCAGATAGCACAGTGGCTAATTGCTTGTCTTGCAGCTGGTGTTGCTCAACATATTTTTTCAACCCAGCCAAGGCCAGTGCGCCCGAAGGCTCGGCGATGGCGCGGGTGTCTTCAAATATATCTTTGACCGCCGCGCAAATTTCATCGCTGGATACGCAGACATGATCGTCAATATAGGCTTGGCATAAACGAAAGGTTTCATCACCAATACGTTTCACCGCGACGCCATCAGCAAACATGCTCACCTGATCCAGTACCACAGGCTCACCGACATCTAAGGCCGCTTTGAGGCAAGCTGAATCTTCAGGTTCGACCGCGATGACTTTGACTTCTGGCATTAATTGTTTGACCAATACTGACACGCCAGCGGCGAGACCGCCGCCGCCGACTGGCACAAAAATGCAATCGAGGTGGCCATTTTGTTGCAGCATTTCCATACCAATGGTGCCTTGCCCCGCAATGACCAATGGGTGGTCAAATGGCGGAACAAAGGTATAGCCGTGTGCCAACGATAGGCGCTCGGCTTCAGTTTTGGCTTCGTCAAAGTTATTGCCATGTAAGATAACTTGGCCGCCAAATCCTTTTACAGCCTCAACTTTTATCGCAGGGGTCGTTTTTGGCATCACGATAGTGGCTTTGATACCCAGTTTTTGTGCTGATAAAGCTAACCCTTGTGCGTGGTTTCCGGCTGACGCCGCGACAACCCCCGCATTTTTTTGCTCGGCCGTCAGGCTAGAGACCATCGCATACGCGCCGCGCAATTTAAAAGAATGCACTGGCTGTCGATCTTCTCGTTTGATTTGAACCTGATTGCCGATGCGTTCCGATAACCGCTCCATACCTTGCAGTGGCGTGACGGTGGCAACCTCATAAACGGGAGAGCGCAGAATTTGGCGCAGGTACTCTGCGCCAGTTTTATTGGTTAAGGTCATCGCTTAATCCTCAAACATCGATTTATCGCGAATGGCTCCTTTGTCCGCGCTGGTGGCCATACTGGCGTAAGCTTTAAGGGCTAACGACACTTGGCGCTGGCGATTAGCCGGCTTCCAACCGAGCGCATCACGTTTTTCACGTCGCGCCGCCAACTCGCTGTCGCCTACGTCGAGCGTAATAGAGCGACTTGGGATATTGATGCTGATGGTATCGCCCGATTCAACCAAACCTATAATTCCGCCATTGGCGGCTTCGGGTGATACATGGCCAATCGACAGGCCCGACGTGCCACCGGAGAAACGACCGTCAGTCAGTAGAGCACACTCTTTGCCAAGCCCCATCGATTTCAAATACGTGGTTGGGTAGAGCATTTCTTGCATACCCGGCCCACCTTTTGGACCTTCATAGCGAATGACGACGACATCGCCTGCTTTAACCTTACCACCTAAAATGCCGTCTACCGCGTCGTCTTGGCTTTCAAACACCACCGCAGGACCTTGGAAGATCAAGTTACTTTCATCAACCCCAGCGGTTTTGACGATGCAGCCATCAAGTGCGATATTGCCCTGCAAAACTGCGAGGCCGCCGTCTTGGCTGTAGGCATGTTCTTTGGTGCGAATACAGCCATTCACGCGGTCGTCATCGACTTCATCCCAGCGGCAGTCTTGCGAAAAGGCTTGTGTGGTGCGAATACCTGCAGGACCTGCGCGATAAAAATCAATCACTGCGCGGTCTTCCGTTTGCTTGATATCGTATTGGGTGAGCTGTTCTTCTAAGCTCAGCCCTAGTACGGTGCGAGTTTGGCTGTTGAGAAGACCAGCGCGATTGAGCTCGCCCAGAATACCAATGACACCGCCAGCACGGTGCACGTCTTCCATATGGTATTTCGGAGTGGAAGGAGCAACCTTACATAGATGGGGGATTTGGCGTGACATGCGGTCGATGTCCGTCATATCGAAATCAATGTCACCTTCTTGCGCGGCAGCCAGTAAGTGCAAAACGGTATTGGTTGAGCCGCCCATGGCGATGTCTAGCGCCATCGCATTTTCAAATGCCGCTTTGTTGGCAATGTTACGTGGCAGTGCGCTAGCATCATCTTGTTCATAGTAACGTTTGGTGAGTGCGACGATGCGTTTTCCCGCGTTGACGAATAAGTCTTTGCGATCGGCGTGAGTGGCGAGCATTGAGCCATTACCCGGCTGAGATAAGCCGAGCGCTTCGGTTAGGCAGTTCATCGAGTTGGCGGTAAACATTCCCGAGCATGAGCCACAAGTTGGACAGGCTGAGCGTTCCACTTGCTCACTTTGCTCGTCGGAGACGCTTGGGTCTGCGCCTTGCATCATGGCATCCACCAAGTCGAGTTTGATCAGTTGATCAGACAACTTGGTTTTTCCGGCTTCCATTGGGCCACCGGAAACAAAGATGACCGGAATGTTGAGGCGCATAGACGCCATCAGCATTCCCGGCGTGATTTTGTCGCAGTTTGAGATACACACCATTGCGTCCGCGCAGTGAGCATTAACCATATATTCAACTGAATCGGCGATAAGCTCGCGAGAGGGTAGGGAATACAGCATGCCCCCATGACCCATTGCGATACCATCGTCGACAGCAATGGTATTAAACTCTTTGGCAATTCCGCCCGCACTCTCAATTTCTCTTGCGACCAGTTGACCGAGATCTTTTAGGTGAACGTGGCCTGGAACAAATTGAGTGAACGAATTCACTACTGCAATGATCGGCTTTCCAAAATCTTCATCTTTCACGCCAGTGGCGCGCCATAGAGCGCGCGCACCAGCCATATTGCGACCGTGAGTAGTTGTGGCTGAACGATAGCTTGGCATGTGTTATTTCCTTATTTACTTAGGGTGTCATCAGGGTATACGTAATCTAACCAACCCCATTTGTCATCAGTGGTGCCATTGAATAGGCCGAAGTAGGCCGCTTGCAGCTCTTGCGTGATTGGCCCACGTTTTCCGCTGCCAACCTCGATTTTGTCAACCGAGCGTACTGGCACGATTTCGGCCGCAGTACCTGTCATAAAGATCTCGTCGGCGAGGTAGAGTGCTTCGCGGGCGATGTTGACTTCTTTGACTTCATAACCTTTTTCTCGGGCAATCACCATAATAGAATCACGAGTGATACCGGGTAAAATCGCGCTGGTGGCTGGCGGGGTAAGCAGTACGCCATCTTTAACAACAAAGATGTTTTCACCGGCGCCTTCAGATAGGTATCCGTCTACGCTGAGTGCGATGCCTTCATCATAACCATTGCGACGCGCTTCACCGCCGACCAACAACGAAGATAAGTAATTGCCGCCTGCTTTCGCAGCCGTTGGGGTCGTATTCGGCGCAGCGCGGTTCCAGCTGGAAATCATCGCATCGACGCCATTTTCCAAGGCTTCTTCACCAAGGTAGGCACCCCAAGGGAAAGCGGCGATGATAACGTCCATATTCGTGTCAGCAGGTGGGCAAACGCCCAGACCAACATTGCCGACAAAGCCAAGTGGGCGAATGTAGGCTGACGTCAATTTATTCGAGCGTAGCGTTTCGCGTGTGGCTTCCATTAACTCATCGACAGAATATGGAATCGGGAAACGGTAAATCTTGGCGGAGTTGATCAAACGCTGGGCATGATCTTTATGGCGAAAAACAATTGGGCCATTTGGTGTGTCGTAGCATCGTACACCTTCAAAAACGGAAGTACCGTAATGCATAGCGTGAGAGAGTACGTGGACATTTGCTTCTGCCCAAGGAACCAGTTTGCCGTTAAACCAAATATATTCTGCTGTTGTCGTTGCCATTCTCGTCTTCCTTTATGCGCGTATGTTTTGTTGTAAATTATTATTGGGTAGTTCGTCGCTATTGAGTGCAGTGACTTCAACACTGCGTACATCCCATAATTTCTCAACCTGATTGGTTAAGAAAGAGATAGGGCGATCACTATCGACGATTATTTCGACACTGGCAATCTTGCTTTGGTGGTTTTGTGTTGCGGCAATTTGCTTGATGACGAATCCGCGATGTCGAACAACACGCAGTATACGTTCTACGAGTACAGGCTTATCATCGGCTTTTATATCGATTAAATATCTGTTCATTTTTAGTCCCTTAGGTGTTTTCCAACATATCGCTATTTGAAGCACCCGGCGGCACTAGTGGCCAAACGTTTTCTTCTTCATCGATTAACACATGCAGTAAGTAAGAAGTATCACTTGCCAGCAGTTCTTGTAGTGCAGGCTCTACTTCGTGTTTCTTGGTGATAGTTTTACCCGGAATATCGAACGCTTTGGCCAACATGACAAAATCTGGATTGTCATCAAGAATGGTTTCGCTATGGCGTCCATCGAAAAATAGCGACTGCCATTGTCTCACCATGCCAAGGCGCTGGTTATTCAATAGCACGATTTTGACTGGGATTTGGCGGCGTTTCAGCGTACCCAGTTCTTGCACGTTCATCATAAATGAACCGTCGCCCGTGACTAGAATCGACTGGTCTTGCGGCCTAGAGACAGCTGCGCCCATCGCCGCAGGCAAGCCAAAGCCCATGGTGCCTAATCCTGCAGAGGTGATAAAGTTTTGTGGCTGCCTTGGTTGAATATGTTGAGCCGCCCACATTTGATGTTGACCAACATCAGTCGAGACAATCGCGCTATCGGGCATCATATCCGACAGCTGCTTTAGCAGCAGTGGGGCAAAAATAAGCTCGCCAGGATGATCATATCGCCATTTGAATCCGCTGCGTAAGCTTTCACTATGGTGTAGCCAAGGTGAGAGATCTTGGGTGACCGTGAGTTGTGGAAGCAGGTGGTTAATATCGCCGCGTAGCGGAGCATTGGCATGACGAAGTTTGTTGAGTTCGGCCGCATCAATATCCAAGTGGATCACTTTGGCGTGAGGTGCAAAAGTATCGAGCTTACCCGTGACTCGGTCATCAAACCGCGCACCGACAACAATGAGTAGGTCGGACTCTTGCACCACAAGGTTGGCAGCTTTGGTGCCATGCATACCCAACATGCCAAGATAGTGAGGGTCATGCCGTTCGATACTGCCAAGCCCTTTTAATGTGCTGACGCATGGCATTGGGTTGCTTCTCAGAAACTCGCGAACGGTGTCCGTGGCGTTGGCCAATTGCACTCCGCCGCCTACATACAAGACAGGTCGGGTGCTTTCAGCAAGCAAATGTTGGGCATCGCTTAACTGCTGAGCTGAAGCCTCAGGTAAAGGGGGCATGATTACGGATGGCAATGTCGTGACAGATGTTTGTGCTAATTGTACGTCTTTCGCGATGTCAACAATGACGGGGCCCGGTCGACCAGATTGCGCGACTTGAAATGCTTCAGCCAATGTTGGCGCGAGATCGTTGATGTCGGTTACTAGGTAGCTGTGCTTAGTACAGGAAAGGGACATGCCAATCACGTCCATTTCTTGAAAAGCGTCGGTACCAATATGGGAGCTGGCGACTTGGCCGGTGATGGCCACGATAGGGATAGAATCAAGTAAGGCATCTGCGAGGCCCGTGACTAGGTTGGTGGCTCCCGGTCCGGAGGTAGCCATGCACACTGCGACACTTTGTGAGGCTCTGGCCATACCAATAGCCGCCATAGCCGCACCTTGCTCATGCCGACACAAAATGTGCTCTACGCCGCCATCGTATAGAGCGTCATAGATGGGCATGATTGCTCCGCCTGGGTAGCCAAATATGGTTTGGATATTTTGTTGCCTCAGAGCGGCAACGACTAATTCAGCTCCCTTCATTACCTAAATCTCCTTTGGTGCTGGGCTAGGCTATTGCCTTGGACTCTGTTCATGTGTGCTCCCATCCTTCTTTGGTACTGATACTGTCAACGGCCGACAAGTTATCAATATACTGTGCATGTTGTGTTTTAAAGGTTAAAAAAAACCCCCGGACTTTTCAGTGCGGGGGTTTTTTGAAAATTTGTGGTTACCTTTCTTCCACTCGCCCCCGCGCGGTATCAATAATGACCACGACAATCAGGCTAATAATAGTGTTTAAATGAAGGTTCAAGCGCATTTTAATTTTCTTGTGTTGGGCTTCGGTAACTGCTGTAACACTAGTGGTATCACACATTTCTGTTACGTGACAAGTAAAAACTCATTCTTTTTTCATCGTTTCTCATTCGCGAGCCAAGGTATAACCGTGGGTATGCTGTCATTCATTTGGCTGAATGAGACGAAATGAGGATAGAGGCAGGGATGGGATTAGCAGTGATTTATAGCCGTGCATGTGTTGGAGTTGAATCGCCACAAGTTACGGTGGAAGTTCATATAAGCAATGGTATGCCCGGCTTTTGTTTGGTGGGGTTGCCAGAGACCACAGTGAAAGAATCGCGTGACCGTGTTCGAAGTGCGATCATTAACTCTCGTTTTGAGTTTCCATCGAAAAGGATCACCGTAAACCTTGCGCCCGCTGATTTACCCAAAGAAGGTGGCCGTTTCGACCTGCCGATTGCGCTCGGAATATTATTGGCATCGGCTCAGGTTACCTGCGCTGATATTGAGCAGAGGGAGTTTATTGGTGAGCTCGCGTTGTCTGGTGAACTTCGCCCCGTTAAGGGTGTTTTGCCAGCAGCATTGGCCGCGAATAATGCGAATCGGAGTTTGTTGGTACCACATGATAATGGCGATCAGGCCGCATTAGTGGGTAAGGAGTGTCACCAATCAGCCCAAACCTTGCTTGAAGTTTGTGCTGACTTGTTGGGCCAACAAAAACTGGGCTTGTATCAATCCCCACCTAGAGAAACGGTCAAAACTCATTCACGAGACTTGTGCGACATTATTGGCCAGCAGCAAGGGAAACGAGCCTTAGAAATCGCCGCGGCCGGAAGTCATAATTTATTATTTCTCGGGCCACCAGGAACAGGAAAAACAATGCTGGCCTCCCGTTTGTGTGATTTGCTGCCTGAGATGAGCGACGCAGAGGCGCTAGAAACGGCTTCGATAGCGTCGCTAACGCAACAAGAAATTACGGCCAATAATTGGAAGCAGCGTCCATTTCGAACGCCGCACCACTCCAGTTCAATGGCGGCGTTAGTTGGCGGCGGTACTGTGCCACGGCCTGGGGAAATATCTCTAGCGCACAATGGATTACTGTTTTTGGACGAGCTGCCAGAGTTTGAAAAAAAAGTGTTGGATTCGCTGCGCCAGCCGCTTGAAGCTGGCGAAATAGTTATCTCACGAGCGCAGGGGAAAACGCGTTTCCCAGCCCGATTCCAACTGGTTGGCGCGTTGAATCCTAGTCCTACGGGATACTATGAAGATCACCAGTCTCAAGCGAATCCGCAGATGGTGCTGCGCTATTTGAGCCGTTTGTCTGGCCCTTTGCTTGATAGATTTGACATGTCGGTGGAGATCCCCGCGCTGCCAAAAGGAACCCTAGCACAAGGTGGAGAACGTGGTGATAACACATCGACAGTGAAACAAAGAGTGATTAATGCACGGCAACGGATGAGTTTGAGGGGGACCACCAATGCACTCTTAACCAGTCAGCAGTTGGATAAATACTGCCCTTTAGACCAAAGTGACGCCGAGTTTTTAGAGGCGGCTTTACATCGGTTGGGCCTTTCGGTTCGTGCTTACCATCGAATCATTAAGGTGGCGCGAACCATTGCGGATCTGGAGGATTGTGTGCAAATTCAGCGTGCTCATTTAGCCGAAGCTCTGGGCTATCGAGCTATGGATCGTTTGCTACTAAGGATGAGTGCGAATGCGGTGACGAGTTGAGTCTGTCGAAATATACTGGTGAACAAAGAGAAAAGTTGAACTAATCAGACCATGAGCTGAGTTGTTCCAATGCGAGACGTGCACTGTATAATGATGCGCAATTTTATCGTTGGGCGAATGGTTCACTCAACGTCAGTGACTTTTCTCGATTATGTTTGCATACCTATTACTTATTCTTAATGCCTTATTGGTTATTTTAAATACCGCAGTGTGCTCTGCGCTTATCTGTTTTGCTGCTTTGCTTAAAGTGATTTTGCCCGGTGCTCGTCTGCAATCGTACGCGACTCGGGCCGCGAACTATATGATGTGGGTGTGGGCGACCGTCAATGCTCAGATCTTATCCTTGTCCAATCCTGTTGATTGGGATATTCAAGGCGGGGAAGATCTGAGAAAAGATGGCTGGTATTTGATGATCAGCAATCATTTAAGTTGGACGGATATTGTTGTCCTTTGCTGTGTGTTTAAAGATCGCATGCCAATGCCAAAGTTTTTCATTAAGCAGCAACTGTTGTACGTGCCTTTGATGGGGATGGCTTGCTGGGCACTAGACATGCCGTTTATGCGCCGTTATTCACGAGAGTATCTTATTCGTCACCCTGAAAAGCGCGGCCAAGACTTGGCGACAACGCGCCGTTCTTGCGCTAAGTTTCGTCATACCCCGACGACGGTGGTGAATTATGTAGAAGGGACTCGATTCACCCCGAGTAAAAAGAAACGCGGTGGCCAATATGAATATCTATTGCAACCTAAATCGGGTGGTATTGCCTACACATTGGCAGCGATGGGTGATCAGTTTGATTGTATTGTGGACGTAACACTGGCCTATCCAGAGAATCGTGCTCAGCCTTTTCAGGACATGCTGATGGGCAAGATGAGCAAAATTGTGGTGCGAACCCGCATGCTGCCAATTTCTGAACAGGTCACTGGCGATTACTTTAATGACAAACCGTATAAACGCCAGTTCCAGCAGTGGTTGTCGGCAGTATGGCAAGAGAAAGATCAATTGCTTAAAGATATCCATCGAGACATCAACCTCGATAGTCTCGATAGAGACTGAGAAACGAACAGATATAAAATGGGGAGCCAATTAGGCTCCCCATTTTTTTATCTGTTTCTACCTGATAGCGCTATGCTTTCGGTTGGCTTGGTGTGTCTTTTAGTAGGTATTCAACCAATGCGATGTATTCTTGTACCGATTTGATGTGCTGTGGGTTAATCACGTAATGGTTGTTGATGATGACCGCAGGCACGCCGCCTTGCCCTGAGGCTTTGAAATCTTTGTCATAGCGCCCCGCCATTGAATCGACGGCGAAACTGTTAAAGATAGAATCAAATTCATCTCCGCTGATACCTGCGTTTACAAAGATTTGGCGAAGTTGTGTGATGTCTTGTGGTGCTTTATGTTGCTTGTGAATAGCATTGAACATCACTGGCACCATCTTATCTTGCACGTTGAGCATGACCATGGTGGCGTAGGCCTTACTCATATTCTCACCCATTGACCCGCCTAAAAATGACACGTGTTCTTTCTTAAATACCACGTCTTTAGGCAGTTCGTTTTTCATTTGCTCAACAATAGGTTCAAAGGCGAAACAATGTGGGCAATAGAAAGAGAAAAACTCTGTTACCGTTGGTTTCTCGGATGCTGGAAGCTTCAGGGTGGTGTATTGTACCCCGTTGGTAAAGGTCTCGGCATAGGCCGATAGGCTTAGCAATAAGGTGGCCGCAAGGACAAACAGTTTCTTCATATACACTCCATATTTAATCATCGATAAGTTTACCAGTGTGGGGCGAGCTCAAGTGGTGGCTCATTTAATGCTGCAATCTGTTCTTTAAAAGATAACACCTGACTTTCCCAGTATTTAGGGTCATTGAACCATGGGAAAGCAAGAGGGAAAGCGGGATCATTCCATCGTTTGGCCAACCACGCCATATAGTGGACCATTCTTAAGCCACGTAATGGCTCAATCAGCTTGAGTTCTGCTGGGTTGAAATCACAAAACTCTTGATAGGCTTCTAGAACAGTATCCAGTTGAGCTAGTTTATCGTGTTTTTCGCCATTGAGTAACATCCAGATATCTTGTATTGCAGGACCGTTACGTGAGTCATCAAGATCCACAAATAGTGGCTGGTCGCGCCATAGGATGTTGCCAGGATGGCAATCTCCATGCAGGCGAATATTGTTGGTCTGTTTTGGCCAATGGCTTTCAAGTTGTTTAATCAGTATGTCGAGATCGCCAAAAAAAGCGTTTTCTAGGTGCATGGGAATAAAGTTAGATTGCTCTAGCAGGGCTTTAGGCTGGTAGAGGTATTCTTCCAAACCAATAGTCGGGCGGTGCGAGAAGGTGCCTTGGCTACCAACTTTGTGAATACGACCCAAGTAGCGGCCAACCCCTTCCAATTGATCGAAGTTATCTACCTCAAATTGGCGCCCGCCGACGCTTGAAAATAACGTAAAGCGGTAACCTTTATAATGGTGCAACGATTGACCATTGAGCACAAGCGGTGGCACAACAGGAATATCGGCGTCACCGAGATCGAAACTGAATTGGTGCTCCTCTAAGATCTGAACGTCACTCCAGCGTTGTGGGCGATAAAACTTAACCACATAACGTTTTTTGTCTTCATCGCTAAACTGGTAGACCCGATTTTCATAACTGTTGAGCGCAAGGAAGCCCGACTCTGCGCGCACGCCAATACTCTCCAGTGCGTACCACATGAGATCTGGCGTGAGCGCGTCAAAATTAAAGGTTTGTTCGGTCATACATTATAAGGCTCATTGCTGAACCTAGGTCCATAATAGGTTATCGATTTGGGGAGAGCGGTTTAATAAAACGGCTTTCCACACTGATAGATAAATCGCGATTGTCGGACAGTATAAACTGTATCTTGGATACAGGTGAACTAAGCATGTTTGATTTTACGCCTAACGACAAAGGCAGGTTCAAGACTTCTCCGGGTTGAACCCGTACACTTTGCTTGCCATACCACGAGACCTTGTTTAATCCCACCACAGAGAGTGAATACTGTTGTGGGGTTTGAGTTTTATTGATGATTTTGAGTGTGTAAGTATTCTCAATCTCGCCAGAGGGGTTAGTGCGAGCAAGTTGATTTCGATCCCGTAATACGCTCATGCCTGCCGGTTCGACACTTTCGATTTGAACCGTAAACAGACCAAGCATCAGCAGCAGCACAGCGCCATATCCCATTAGTTTCGGTCGTAAAATCTTGTTTTTCTTCTGGGCTAGTTTGCGCTCGGTGGTATAGCTAATCAGATTGGCGGGATAGCCCATTTTGTCCATCGTGTGGTTGCAAGCATCGACACAAGCACCACAGTTGATGCATTCATATTGCAGACCGTTGCGGATATCTATCCCAGTTGGGCAAACTTGCACGCATAAGTTGCAGTCAATACAGTCGCCTAGTGTACTATCGCTGGGCTTGGCTCGTTTACTACGCGGCCCGCGCCGCTCTCCGCGGTCATTATCGTAACCCACGATAAAGGTATCACGGTCAAACATTGCTGACTGAAAGCGCGCGTATGGGCAAATATGTAAACACATAATCGATCGTAGCCATCCCGCATTTGCGTAGGTGCAGCCAGAAAATAGTGCGATCCAAAAGGCTGGCCAAAATGTTATTTGGCCGCTGAACATATCGCTGGTGAGTTGCCTAATCGGAATAAAGTAGCCGATAAAGGCGATTCCGGTCGCGAGCGCGATGAATAACCAAGCGAGATGTTTTAACGTTTTTTTATACAGCAGTCGCGAGGTCATCGGCTGACTATCTTGCCTGCGTCTCTTATTCGCGCTGCCTTCCAGTTTTTCTTCAAACCAGATAAACAAGAAGGTCCATACGGTTTGCGGGCATAAAAATCCACACCATACCCGGCCTAAAAATGTCGTGAGAAAAAACAATCCAAACGCTGCGAGGATAAAGAGTAGCGCTAATAGAAGTAAATCTTGTGGGTACAAAGTGGTCGAAAAAAAATAAAAATGTTGTTGGCTGACGTCGATTAATATCGCTGGTCGATGATGATAGTTGAGCCAAGGTGTGAGGAAAAACAGCAGCAGAAAAAACCACGCGCCTAACCGGCGCAACTTTTGAAAGTAACCTTGGCTAGCGCGGACATAAATTTTGCCCGAATGGGGGGAGTCTGGAGGGAGTTGTTTGATATCAATCTTATCCTGACTCATCGAGTGCTCCTTATGATATTGAATGTAACTCGCTGTTTTTAGTCTTCAGTAAGTATGGTTGCTTTCGCTGTGGGGCGTGTTTTTTTTATAAAGGGTAGGGGAAATAAAAAAGCGCAGTGGATGGCTGCGCTTAAATACGTTGATACTCAACTAGTTGCTATTGTTTTTCTTTGCCACTGGCGTCGGAGCGAAACCGCTACGGCGACCGGCACTGCGACTATTATGGGCGAATCTAATAGGCGTGTGGTGCATGGATTTACCTAACTATCAGACATTCCGTTGTCAGTTTATAGGCCTGAATAATCATGAGGTTTCTCCTACAGCAAAATGGAGTAAGCCTCTGTTGGCTGGTGCCAATCCCAATCAGTATTCAGGAAGATTGATATGCGCTTGATATCGTAAAAAGAATATCACTATGACCCGCATTGGTCGATAGATAAACAATCAATCTAGTCTATAGGTACTAAAATAGTGAAATAGGTCCATTGAGTTGAGGTAGTAAACCAGACTAATATGGATTTTTGCCATTGGAGGTGTCTATGTCGTTTTTAAATAAAACCCTCTCAAGCTTCGGTATTGGTTCTGTGAAAGTGGAATCGCTATTGAGCCATGAAGCATTATGCCCGGGCCAAACGGCCAATATTAAGGTTTCTGTTTATGGGGGTGGCGAGGAGCAAGAAGTCGACAATATTAAACTTAAACTCTGTTGTCGTTACATCAAGGAAGGCCCGTTTGAGCAAGGAGAGTATCAGCGAGAGCATCAAGAATTTGTGTTAATGGAGTGGGCTCTGCCTTACGCGTTTACCATTGCAGCGAAAGAAGAACGCCAGTTCGATGTTGAATTGGCCATCCCTTGGAACACTCCAATTACGATTAGCGACACCAAAGTTTGGTTAGAAACCCAGTTTGAGATTGGTAAGCAGACTGCTTCGACGGAAACGCAAGCACTCACCGTTCGGCCAGATTCGCTCATGGATGGTGTTTTTAGTGCGCTAGAGCATAAAGGGTTGAAAATTCGTCGGGTGGAATGCGAAGCCGTGGACGGATTGAGTTTGCCATATGTTCAGGAGTTTGAGTTCGTGCCGACCGATGGGCCATATCATGGCCGTTGGCGTGAGTTGGAAGTGGTGTTTTATTATGAGCCTGATGGGGTGCAGATGTGGTTTGAGATCGATCGGCATCGCGATCGCAATCAAGGTATGTTGGCAAGCTTATTGAGTGAGGGCAAGTTAACCCATCATTTATTTGTGCCTCTAACATCGAGCCAGCAGCAGGCCGGGGAAAAGGTTGTTGAATATCTCGAACAAACCTATTAATTGGCTGCTGTATGAGGCATTCGCCCGTTGAATATGGTCGAATGCCTATTTTTTAATTGCTTAGTACTGAAGTACGACCGCTGCGAGCCTACTAGCGAGCTTCTACCTCAATGATTTTTGCCACTATTTGATACTGCTCACCTTTGGGGACGCTGAAGTGAATTGCTCGACCAGTTTTCGCTGTTTGTGGGCGTAAGTAGGTTTCTGCCATTCGCTTGATAGATTGCCAGACCTCAGTTTGTTTCTCTGCCAATACTTGCCCTGTTTTGTCCGTAAGCGTCACTTGAAGCCGAACCAAGATCACTGACTGTGTTCCTTGGTTGGTGATGGCGGTCGGTAGGATAAGTTCACCGTCTTGATAATGAGCGGCGTTGAGCAACACATCGACCCCTGAGCGAGAAAGCTGCATCACAGGTTTTTTCGCCCCGAGTGTAATCACGCTGTGAGTACTTTGCTTGGCAATTGGAATCACGACTGGGTTGGCATGCGCAGGGATGGCATTTTCGTTCGCCGATGTGGTGATGTATTGCCATGTAAAGTCATCGTTCAGCCTGACCTTGCGGCCGTCTTTCAGTGTGACTTGCTGAGCGGCAAAACAAGACGTAGATACGGTCAACGCCAATGCGAGCCATGGAGAGAGCTTCATAAACATTCCTCGTTCGGATCTGGCATTAGCGGCGCCAGAATGCTGGGAAAAATAGCACCAGTAAAGTTAAGATTTCCAATCGTCCCATCAACATACCAAAGCTCAGAGCCCATTTGGCTGCATCTGGTAGAGGCGCAAAGTTGCCAGACGGTCCGATGACGGGCCCAAGTCCCGGGCCAACGTTCGCCACGGCAGTCAGTGCACCCGAGATGCTGGTGATCGGATCTAAGCCAAGCGCACTGAGAAAAGCGGCTAAGACAATGATGGTCATAAAGTAAGTAAGCGCAAACGCCACGAGTGAGCGGATAATATCATCGGTGACGTGGCGGTTATTGTAGCGTTGAACAAAGACACCGGACGGGTGAATGAGACGCATGATTTGCTTACGCAGCAGCGTCATTGCGATTTGAATCCGGAAAACTTTGAAGCCCCCAGAGGTCGACCCTGAGCAAGAGCCAACAAACAGTAAGAAGGCAAAAATGGTGGTTGGCAGCGCGCCCCAAGCAGAAAAATCGCCCAAGCCGAAACCTGTAGTGGTTAAGACAGAGACGACGTTAAAGGTGGCTAAACGCAGCGCATCTAGCAAACTGTAGCCATCTTTAAAGGTCATCCACAACGCGATTGAAACACTGGTGACCAAAATCAGATAGGTAAAACCCTTGACCTGCTCGTCACCGAATAAGGTCTGCGGTTTGCGTTTTTGTAGTGCGGTGACGAACAATAAAAATGGTAGACCACCAAGATACATGAATACAGTACCAACCCAGTCGGCGGCGTGTGAGAACTGGTTCATGGAGCGATCGGTGGTGGAATATCCACCCGTTGAAATGGTGGTGAATGCGTGGTTGATAGCGTCGAATAGCCCCATACCTGCAAACATATAAGCAACCAAGCATAGTCCTGTCAGCACGAGATAGACACTCATGATGTTTTTCGCCACGGTTTTCGCGCGAGGGCTGCTTTTATCCGACCAATCGGAAGATTCGGTTTGGAATAGCTTCATACCACCGACGTTGAGCATAGGTAAAATCGCCACGGCCATTACGATAAAGCCAACCCCGCCAATCCATTGCAGCAGTGAACGCCATAAGATAATACTCGGCGCCATATTACCTAAGCCGCTGAGAACGGTAGAGCCTGTCGTGGTAATGCCAGACATGGTTTCAAAATAGGCATCGGTGAAGCTGATGTGATTAATGAATACAAACGGTAACGCGGCAAAGGCGCTGGTGATGACCCACACAAGGCTGGTGATGAGGAACATATCACGTACATTGAGTTTGAATGACTTTGTCCGGCCAAAAGATAAACAGATCAATGAGGCGATGTAGGTAATTGCGACGGCTTTACCAAACTCGATAAAGCCGCCGGTACCGGTAAAAAAGGCAACGGCCGTGGGCACGCACATAAACAATGACAGTTTAGACAGTACGGCACCAATGACGAATAATACGGGGCGAAAGTTAACCATGAACAGCGGAGCCTATAAGAAAAACGGACTAGGCTGGAATAGGGCTTCCACGTCAGGTACGTATTTTTTGTCTACTAAGAACATGACCACGTGGTCGTCTTGTTCAATGACAGTTCTATCATGCGCAATCAACACTTCTTCCCCGCGAACAATCGCGCCGATGGTTGTGCCTGGTGGTAGTTTAATGTCGCTGATTGCCCGTCCAACAACTTTCGAGGTGGTTTCATCACCGTGGGCGACGGCTTCAATTGCTTCCGCTGCGCCGCGGCGTAACGAGGAAACATTGACGATATCGGCTCGGCGAACGTGAGTGAGTAGCGCAGAAATTGTTGCTTGCTGAGGAGAAATAGCCACATCAATGCCACCGCCTTGCACCAAGTCAACGTAGGCGCCACGCTGGATGAGCACCATGACTTTTTTCGCGCCCATGCGTTTGGCCAGCATCGCTGACATGATGTTAGTTTCGTCCTCATTGGTGAGGGCAATAAACACGTCAACTTGGTCGATATTTTCTTCTGATAGCAATTCTTGGTCGGCGGCGTCACCACAAAAGACGATGGTGTTTTCCAACTCTTCCGACAGCTTTTCAGCGCGTTGATAATTACGCTCGATAAGTTTAACGCTATAGGTCTGTTCAAGGCGTTTCGATAAGCTCGCGCCTATGTTACCTCCGCCGACGATCATGATACGTCGATAAGGCTTTTCTAGCCGTTGTAATTCACTGATGACCGAGCGAATATGATTGCTGGCGGCAACAAAGAAGACTTCATCGTCCGCTTCTATAATAGTGGTGCCTTGCGGACGAATAGGTCGGCCTTGGCGGAATATTGCGGCTACGCGAGTGTCTATGTGTGGCATATGTTCGCGCAGCGCCGACAGGGCGTTCCCGACAAGCGGGCCGCCGTAGTAGGCTTTGACGGCGACTATGCTTACCCTCTGCTCCGCAAAACTCACTACCTGCAGCGCACCTGGATATTGGATCAGGCGTTCAATATAGCTGGTGACCAACTCTTCAGGCGCAATCAGATGATCTACCGGAATCGCTCCAGATTTAAAGAGTGCCTCTTTCTCGGCGAGATATTGCGGTGAACGGATGCGAGCAACACGGTTAGGTGTATTAAACAGAGAGAAAGCCACTTGGCAGGCCGCCATATTAATCTCATCGGTATTGGTGACCGCAACTAACATGTCGGCGTCTTGAGCACCGGCTTCAAGCAGGGTATGTGGGTGACTTGCGTGTCCGTTGACGACTCGCAAATCATACTTATCTTGCAGCTCTCGCAGGCGATCGTGGTTTTGGTCTACGATGGTAATATCATTGTTTTCACCAACGAGATTTTCCGCGAGCGTTCTGCCAACTTGACCAGCACCTAAGATAATGATTTTCATTGCTACATTCTCTGTTTTATCGCTAGGTGGCGAACGTATTAATTAAGGCGCGCCACCGGATAACCTTATTTATGTTTGGTCAGTACGGCGTAGTAGAAGCCGTCCATGTCATCGTCACCGGGTAAAATCTGCAATCCAGGTTGCTCAGTATTGGTGCTATTGAGCTGAGCGTTTGGTGTACGCTGCAAAAAGGCGCTAACTTGCAGGTGATTCTCTTGTGGGGTCACTGAGCAAGTTGCGTAGACCATGGTTCCACCGGGCTTAAGTTGTAGCCAGATAGCATCCATAATTTCGCGTTGCAATTCAGCTAAGGCTTCGATGTCGTCCGCGCGGCGTAGCCATTTGATATCAGGATGGCGACGGGTTACGCCTAAAGCTGAGCAAGGTGCATCGAGTAAGATGCGGTCAAACTGCTGACCTTGCCACCAATCTTCTGGGTAACGGGCATCACCGCACAGAACTTGAGCGGTTAACTGCAAACGTTCTAGGTTGTCATACACGCGTTGCAAGCGTGATTCGTCGCAATCTACCGCGACAACTTGAGCGCTTGGAGCACGTTCCAGAATATGCGCAGTTTTACCACCCGGCGCGGCGCAGCAGTCTAAGATCAGCTCATTTTCAGTCGGGGCGAGTAATTCAACGGACAATTGAGCCGCGGCATCTTGCACCGACACCCAGCCTTCAGCAAAGCCAGGTAGTTGTGAAACATCGCACGGTGAGGTGAGACGGATTGCGTCGTGGGCGTCGGCATGACCACTGCCCGTAATGCCTTCTTGCTCAAGCAACTGCAAATACTCGTCGCGGCTATGGTGACGTCGATTGACACGCAGCCACATTGGTGCTTTTTGATTGTTGGCGTCTAATATTGTCTGCCATTTATCAGGGTAGCTTTCTTGCATCAGCTTGATAAACCAACTTGGGTGCAAATATTGCCCCGCACTGTTGGTCAATGCTTTTTGGTCTAACGTATCTTGGTTACGTTGGTAGTTACGTAGCACAGCGTTGATCAAGCCACGCAGGCGCGGCCCTTTGAGCTCTTTAGTGCCCTCAACGGTTTCGCCGACCGCGGCATGTGCCGGGATTCTCATAAAACTGAGTTGGTAAATACCCACCAAAATCAAATGATGAAAAACCCTTTGCTTACCTTTCAGCGGTTTATCCATTAATTGGCTGCTAATAGTTTCTAAGCGAGGCAAATAACGGAGTGCACCAAAGCAGATCTCCTGCAATAACGCGTGGTCTCTTGGCTTGATGGTTTGCTGCGCAAGTGGAAGCGCAGTAGAAAGGGATTGTCCTTTGTCGACAACCTGAAATAACACTTTGGCCGCCGCGGCACGAACATTCATAGAGCTAACCTTTAAATAGGGGGGCATCTCTGCCCCAAAATGTACTAATTGAGTGTAGAAGAAACGTTGAACCAGCTGGCTCTTGCGTTCAGAAGATCTTGTACCGACATGGCTTTTTTGCCAGGAACTTGCAGTTGCTCCAACACAAGAACACCATCTCCCGTCGCGACATAAATCCCGGTTTTATCTGCTTGGATGATTTGGCCGGGTTGAGATTGTTCGACATGCGCTCCTGCGCGGCTTTGCCACACTTTGATGGCGTGGCCTTCTACTTCAAAATGGCTCATTGGCCAAGGGTTGAAGGCGCGCACGCAGCGTTCAATGTGCTCGGCAGAATCCAACCAGTTGATTTTGGCTTCGGCTTTGCTGAGCTTTTTCGCATAATTGGCTTGTTCGTCATCTTGCTTAGTCGCTGTGACGTTTCCTGTTGCGAGGTTATCGATACAAGAAACCAAGGCCTTCGGGCCTAGCTCCGCCAGTTTGTCATACATGGATGCACTGGTATCATCTGCTTCAATAGGAAGCGTCGCGATTTCTAGCATATCGCCAGTATCAAGGCCGATATCCATCTGCATGATGGTGACGCCAGTTTCTCGATCGCCAGCCCAAATTGAGCGCTGAATAGGCGCCGCCCCACGCCAACGTGGTAGCAGGGAACCATGAACGTTAATACATCCTAGTTTAGGTGTATCGAGCACCGCTTGTGGCAGCAGTAGACCATAGGCCACCACAACCATTAAATCGGCGTTTAAATCGGCTAACTGTTGTTTATCAGCCTCAGATTTAAAGTTTTCTGGTTGGAGCACAGGGATGTCGTGTTCCATCGCGAGGTGCTTAACGGGGCTGGCAGTCAGCTTTTTCCCTCTTCCAGCTGGTCGGTCTGGCTGGGTGTAAACGGCAACAATTTGGTGCTGGCTAGACAATAACGCCGCCAAGTGACGGGCGGCGAAATCAGGGGTGCCTGCGAAAACAATTCTTAGCGGCGAACTCAAGGTAGACTTCCTTTTAATATGACGAAAGAGAATTAGGCCTTGTTGGCGTGTTTCTCGTTGTAACGTTTTAATTTGGTCAGTTTGTCTTGAATGCGCTTGCGTTTTAAAGGCGACAAGTAATCGACAAACAGCTTACCATTGAGATGATCCAGTTCGTGCTGAATACAGATAGCTAATAAGTCGTCGGCTTCAAAGGTGGTTTCTTTGCCATCTCGGTCAAGCGCTTTGACGGTGACTTCCGCCGCTCTTGGCACCAAAGCTCGCGCTCCCGGTACCGATAGACAGCCTTCTTCAATGCCATCTTCGCCGCGTTTTTCAAGGATTTCAGGGTTTATCAACACCATAGGTTCGTCGCGACTTTCCGAGACATCGATAACCACAATACGTTGATGGAAGTCGACTTGCGTCGCCGCAAGGCCTATACCTTCCTCGTCGTACATGGTTTCAATCATGTCGTCGACAGTCTTTTGGATCTGTGGAGTCAACTCCTCAACTGGCTTGGCAACCGTACGCAGACGATCATCTGGAAATGTTAATACTTCTAATACAGACATATACACTCAAAATATTGAATCGCGCCGAAACAGCGTAAACATAATTGGGTCAATTCTAGACATTTTAGCCACTAAATGACAGCATTCTACGCGAGAAATCCTTCTTTTTTACCGTTCTCTGTGCTTATCCAATCGCCTTTAATTCGCGCAAGATTGAGTTGAACTTAACTCTTGCTTTGGTGGGAGCAAAATACGACTTTGAATCAGACAATGTTATCGGCTTGGCTGACGTTGGCGTTGACGCCAAAAATTGGCGCTCAGGCCTTATCTCGCCTGCAATCACACGACTCCGTAGATAAAATCGTTGCTTATAATTCGGCGGATTTACGTGAGGTTGGGTTTTCTGCAGAGCAAATTCAGTACATCCAGCATCAATCTGAGCAAGAGGTCAGCCGTTGTTTGAATTGGGCGATGCAGGTAAATCATCACCTATTGATTCCGCTTGATGGTCAGTATCCAGCCCTCTTGAAGCAGTGCCGCCTTCCGCCACCCATCTTGTTTGTTAAAGGCGAATTAGAGGCCTTACATCAGCCACAAATTGCGATGGTTGGCAGTCGACATGCCAGCTTGGAGGCGCTGAACACTGCCCGCGACTTTGCCGAGGAGTTTGTCAATCATGGTTTAGTGGTGACCAGTGGTCTTGCTTTGGGTATCGATGGGTATGCGCATGATGGCGCGCTAATCGGCAAGGGTAAAACCATTGCCGTATTGGGCTCTGGATTAGATAATATTTATCCTAGTCGGCATAAGAATCTTGCGCACAGAATTGAACAGCAAGGGGCGTTGGTGTCCGAGTTTTTACCCAATTGTCAGGCGAAAGCGGCTCATTTCCCACGACGCAACCGCATCATCAGCGGTTTGTCCGTTGGCGTATTGGTGGTCGAAGCAGCAGAAAAAAGTGGTTCGCTTATCACAGCTCGCTATGCCGGTGAGCAAGGCCGTGAAGTGTTTGCTATCCCCGGTTCGATTCATCACCCGAACAATCGCGGCGGCAACCAATTGATCAAATCAGGCGCCTGTTTAGTGCAAACGACACAGGACGTTTTGGAAGAAGTAGAACTCTTGATAAATTGGTCTGCTCAGCAAAATAAAACAGGTGTACACTCAGTCTGTAATCAAATAGATGAAGAAGAATTGCCATTTGCCCAACTGTTAGCTAACGTAGGAGTAGAGGCGACACCAGTTGATATTCTGGCAAACAGGACCCATATACCTGTTCACGAAGTCATGACGCAACTCTTGGAGCTTGAACTCTTAGGGTATGTGGTAGCGGTTTCTGGTGGCTATATTCGAAAGGGGAGGGGCAAGTTATGATGATGGACATCCTTATGTACTTGTTTGAAACATACATTCATAGCGATGCTGAGTTGCAAGTCAACCAAGATGAATTGGAAGACGAACTAACTCGCGCTGGGTTTCATCAAGAAGACATTTATAAAGCCCTTCACTGGTTAGAAGGATTGGCGGCATTGCAGCAAAGTGATGCCCACTCCGCAATCTCGACCAGCGCGGCAACATCGACACGTATTTATACTCGCACAGAAATGTCGAGGCTAGATCTGGAATGTCGAGGTTTCATTCTATTCCTTGAGCAAATTAAGGTCCTGACTACTGAAATTAGAGAGATGGTCATCGATCGAGTGATGGGACTAGAGACAAACGAATTTGAGCTGGACGACTTAAAATGGATCATTTTAATGGTGTTGTTTAATGTCCCTGGCAATGAAAATGCTTACACGCTGATGGAAGAGCTGTTGTATACCAAAGAGCAAGGGATTCTGCACTGATCGCACAAGAAGTGGTATGAACCAAAAGATTGATCGTCAATTGTTCTCAGTCCAACAACCTACGACTGAGATTGAGCCTTGTCCTCAATGTGAAGGCCAGTTGCAACTGAAATACGGTAAGCACGGCGGCTTTTTAGGCTGCGATCATTACCCTAATTGCGACTATCGACAGCCTTTGCATCAAAACGATGGTCGCCTTGTTAAATCGCTCGGCGTTGCTTGCCCAGATTGTGGCCAAGAGTTGGTGCTACGGCAAGGGCGCTATGGCATGTTTGTCGGTTGTAGCGATTATCCAAATTGCCAACATATTGAAAACCCAACCCAAGCGGCGAAACCTGTTTCTGACTTAGCCGAGTCCTTAGCTTGCCCTGAATGTCATAAGGGGCATATCGTTGAGCGAAATACGCGTTTTGGTAAAACATTTTATGCGTGCGACAATTATCCGAAATGTCGCTTTTCACTCAATACTCGGCCGATTAAAGGACCGTGTGAGGAATGTGGTTATCCGCTACTGGTAGAAAAGAAGTTAGCGAGAGGTATTAAGACTCAATGCGCTAGCCGAAAATGTCAGAATGAACAAACGGCGCCCGAATGAGCGCCGTTTTTTATGCGAGGTGTTGTATTCTAGGTTAGCTATTACGGCCTGCGACGACTTGGATGGCGGGAAAAGCGACCGGATCCAAGATATCCGCTAGAGAGCAGAGTTTGCGCTGCAAGTCTGCGGGATAATCGGCACTCAGGTTGATGTGCCCCATCTTTCGCCCTTGGCGCTTTTCTTTGCCATACCAGTGGATATGGCAGCCTTCCATTTCTAGCAATGCATCGGGCAAGGTATCCTCACCTAAGATATTGATCATCGATGTCATCCTGACCAATTTAGTGCTGCCTAGCGGCATGCCACAGACTGCGCGTAAATGATTTTCAAATTGGCAGGTTTCTGCACCTTGCTGCGTCCAATGCCCAGAGTTATGGACACGCGGCGCAATTTCATTGACCAATAGCTCACCATCATGATCAAAAAATTCAATGGCGAGTACACCCACATAATCCATGGTGTTGGCCACAGCGCTGAATATCTGTTGAGCGCGATTTTGCAGTTCGATGTTGTCGATCGGTGTCGACAAACTCAGCACGCCATCGGTATGCACATTTTCTGCAAGTGGATAGACAGCGATGTTGCCGTCTGCGTCGCGTGCACCAACCATAGATACTTCACGTTGAAACGGGATAAATTGCTCAGCCACAATCGCTTGTTCTGGGCTGCTTTCAAGATTGGCTGCAATCTCAGTCCAGATACTTTCAATATCCTGTTGGCTTTTGAGCCGCCACTGACCTTTGCCGTCATAACCGCCCAATGCCGTTTTTAGCACCATAGGAATACCGACGTGCTGAATGGCTTGCTCAAAATCGCCACGATTGTTGATGACATGGTATTTGGCGCTGCGGACGCTGGCTTTATCGAGTAGTGCTTTTTCAACGCGACGATCGCCGCCCGTCATAATAGCCTGTTTACCCGGGAAGAATTTTCCGCTCTTCTCGCACGTGTCTAAGATATCTAAAGGAATATGCTCGAACTCGGCGGTGACTACATCGGCGTGAGCGATGGCATTGACTAACCCTTGGCCAATGACAGTATGAGTGAGCGGGTGGACAACATTTCCACTGCTGACATCAAATGCGCAAATGTCGAGGTTGAGCGGCGCGCCTGCTAGCGCCATCATGCGCGCCAATTGTCCCGCGCCAAGAACTAAGACTTTCATTCCGTTAATCCTCTGCTGGATTTGGATTGGCTAATACGGTTTCGGTTTGTTCGTTGCGGAATGCTTCAACTTTGGCCATTACATCTTCGTGATGGGTGCCGATAATTTGTGCGGCTAGGATGCCAGCGTTGGCAGCCCCAGCTTCTCCAATGGCCAGCGTACCAACGGCAATCCCTTTCGGCATCTGCACGATAGAAAGCAGTGAATCCATGCCTTTTAGCGCACGTGATTGAACTGGTACGCCTAACACAGGAACACTAGTAAAAGCCGCCGCCATGCCAGGGAGGTGAGCCGCACCACCCGCGCCAGCGATAATCACCTTGATGCCACGGTCTTTTGCACTATTGGCGTAATCGGCAAGGAGCTGAGGGGTTCGGTGAGCTGAGACGACTTTGGTCTCATAAGGAACGCCAAATTTTTCCAGCATTTCTGCGGCAAGTTTCATCGTAGGCCAATCAGATTTAGAACCCATAATAATTCCGACTTTCATCTCAAACTCCTTCAAGCTTCTACATTGGTGAGCAGGTTGTTTGTGCGCATTATACGGCGAAAAAAACGGAAAGCAAACGTTTGCGCGAGTGCTCGCTAGGATTTAAATAATGATGGTTAAATAAACATTTAGAGAATAGAGGATTTGTCGGTAAACTTGCGGATATTAGTGTCAGGTAATTGAAGAAAGTAGGTTGACCGCGTGAATAAGTTAGATGATGTCGTCCAAGCACTGCGACAAGGTGAAGTTATCGCTTACCCAACAGAAGGCGTGTTTGGGCTGGGTTGCGATCCCGATAATCCTGTAGCGATTCAGAAACTGTTATCAATCAAGCAGAGAGCGGTGGAAAAAGGGCTTATTTTAATCGCGGGTGAGTTTAGCCAGCTGTTTCCTTATGTTGAAACCAGCCAACTCACTGAAGCACAAATTCAGCAGGCTAAGCAAACGTGGCCCGGCCCCGTGACTTGGATTATGCCTGCGAGTGAGCTCACGAGCTCTTGGGTGTCAGGGGAGTTTGATACGGTCGCTGTTCGAGTGACAGATCATCCTTTAGTCGCACAAGTTTGCCAAGCCTTTGGCAAGCCGCTGACTTCGACGAGTGCCAACCTATCAGGTCAGCCACCTTGTAGAACGACTCAAGAAGTGAGGCAACAGCTAGGTGATGCCGAGATTGTCGTGTTGGTAGGAGAAACGGGTGGGCGAACCAACCCAAGTGAGATTCGTGATATTCAAACGGCGCAAATAATCAGAAAGGGATGAGTGGATGACATCGGTAATAAATAAAGAGGCAGTGAAGAGCTTTTTACTGAGTCTGCAAGATTCGATCTGTCAGCAGCTTGAACAGGTTGATGGCCAAGCGAGTTTTGTTGAAGAAGCATGGCACCGAGAGCCTGGCGAGAAACTCGGCGGTGGTGGGCGAACGCGAGTCATGAAAGATGGCGGTGTATTTGAACAAGGTGGGGTGAATTTTTCTCACGTGACCGGTAAACAAATGCCTGCATCCGCCACAGCTCATCGACCAGAATTGGCGGGACGACACTTTGAAGCCATGGGGGTGTCATTGGTGATGCATCCACATAACCCTTACGTACCGACTTCGCATGCGAATGTGCGCTTTTTTATTGCCGAAAAAGATGGCCAAGATCCTATTTGGTGGTTTGGCGGCGGCTTCGATCTGACTCCTTTCTACCCTTTCGCTGAAGATTGCCAACATTGGCATGATGTCGCGAAAGACTTGTGCCAGCCGTTTGGAGATAAGGTCTACGCTGAGCATAAGGCTTGGTGTGATGATTACTTCTATCTACCACACCGTGACGAAACGCGCGGTGTCGGTGGTTTATTCTTTGATGATTTAAACAAATGGGAATTTGAGAAGTGCTTTGACTATATTAAAGCGGTCGGGGAAGGGTATGCTCGCGGTTATGTGCCTATTGTCGAGAAGCGCCATGCTAAGCCGTTTGGAGACAGAGAACGTCAATTCCAGTTGTATCGTCGTGGCCGTTATGTCGAGTTTAATCTAGTTTACGATCGCGGCACCTTGTTTGGATTGCAAAGTGGGGGGCGTACAGAATCCATTCTTATGTCGATGCCACCATTAGCTCGTTGGGAATATTCCTACCAACCGGAATTAGGTACAGCTGAAGCTGAGCTATACAGCGATTATCTAAACCCGCGCGATTGGTAACCTTTACCATTGATGGATGTTTTTTGGCTATATAGAGGCTGGCTATTTATATGGTGATGCCGCTTATCGTTATACCCACTATATAGCCATACTGAGCCCCTTGAGGTCATTTGGGGATGATGATAGGGTCATCGAAACCCCGACATCCCTATATAAGGCAGTACCATGACCCAGCATGTTGATCGCTACGCCGTATTTGGCAACCCAATCCAACACAGTAAATCACCGTTTATTCATTCCGAATTCGCTCGCCACACTCAGCAAGACCTAATCTATACCGCAGAGCTCGCTGACATCGATGCGTTTGAGCCAACTGTGCGTGCGTTTTTTGCTGAAGGAGGAAAAGGGTGCAATGTTACGGTTCCTTTTAAAGAACAAGCCTACCAGTTTGCCGATCAGCTGACAGAACGGGCGAAACTCGCTGGTGCGGTCAATACGTTGCAACTTCTAGCTAATGGTTGTGTACTGGGTGACAACACGGATGGCGAAGGGTTAGTGCGGGATATATTGCAACGCCAAGTCGTGCTGAAAGGAGCAAGAGTGTTATTGATTGGTGCTGGTGGCGCCGCGCGCGGTGTCCTTAAGCCATTGCTCGACCAATGTCCTGGTGAAATTGTTGTAACGAACCGTACTCAATTTAAGGCCGAGCAGTTAGCTGAGGCTTTTTCTTCTTTTGGATCAATCCGAGCTGTGGAGATGAGTGATATTCAACAAGACTTTGATTTGGTGATTAACTCGACATCGGCGAGTCTCAGTGGTGAGCTACCTGCTATTCCACCTACTATTTTTTCAAGCCATACGGTGAGCTACGACATGATGTATGGCTCAGGGCTGACGGCTTTTAATCAATGGGCTGTGAAATATAACGTAGCGAATAGTTATGACGGGCTTGGGATGTTAGTCGGTCAGGCCGCAGAGAGTTTTCAGTTGTGGCGCGGCGTTCGTCCAGATACTACGCCTGTAGCCGAAGAATTGCGTCGTCAATTGGGATGTCAGTCATTATGAATCAATCGGTTTTATTTCCAGACCGCCAACACTGGGACGAGAAACGCCAAGTCGTCAGTTTTCCAGTTCAGGCTAGTGGTTTGCTTATCGAATGTTTTGTCTCTAAAGGGTATTTAGAAACGTCGGTCGGCGATGAGTTACTTCAAGAGCGACAGATCATGTTGGCATTTGAGAATTTGCGATTTGATCTCGAAGAGTTAGTCGAACAGTTACTTGAGGAAGAGGCCTTCAATGAAGAAGGCCATCTAGTTATAGGTTAATGACTTTTACTTGGTGTAAGTAGTCATTTTTGTTTTGTACGTAGTTGTCGGCAGATTTTTGTAGAAAGGCTGTTTCTTTCTCTGTTAGCGGGCGAGCCTGTTTAACTGGACTTCCGACATAGAGGTATCCACTAGCAAGGATTTTACCTGGTGGGACTAAACTTCCGGCTCCAATCATTACATCAGACTGAATCACAGCGCCATCCAATACGATGGCTCCCATGCCAACCAATACGCGGTCGTGAATCTGGCAACCATGTAGCATTACTTTGTGCCCAACGGTGACATCATTCCCTATGATTAATGGGTAACCTTGTGGATTCTCTTTGTTCTTGTGTGTGACATGCAGCACGCTACCATCTTGGATATTGGTTCGCTGACCAATGGCTATATGGTTAACATCCCCGCGTGCGGCGACAAAAGGCCAGATACTGGAGTCGTCGCCTATATTGATATCACCTACTATGATAGAGCTGCTATCTATATAGACGCCTTGGCCGATTTTCGGCTCAATTCCTTTGTAGCTGCGTATCGTCTCCATAATGTCTCCTTATCTAGGTCAAATTGAATAGATTTTACGTTCAAAGAGTAAGGAAAATAGCCCTTTTTGGCTAGGAAATACTCAAACATGAGAAAGTGGTAAAAAAACCATAAAAAATACTTGCCAAGTTCCGGCTGATCTCTATAATGCACCCTCGCTGACACGGGAAGGCTTCAACGCTTTTTAGCTGAGAATGAAGAACGAGTTAGCAGGGTCATCTAGCTAAGCCAAGTGCTTAAAAAAGTTTTGAAAAAAGTGGTTGACACTAAAACTTAACTCGCTAAAATGGCCGTCCACTTCGAGAGTGTCTCGAAGTAAGCTCTTTAACAATTTAAACCTATCAATCTGTGTGGGCACTCGTTGATGATAATCCAAAGGCTTTTCTGTTCTTTTTATAAAGAGCGGTCAAGCAGCTTCTTAGAAGCACTTTAGGTATCAATGAACTGAGTGACCAATACGAATAATGACTTTCTTTAGAGAGAGGCGTTATTTGGCACAGTCAATTCATTACCATTCTGTTGGAATGGTAATAGCTTTAGAATTACATGTTTACTTCGGTAAATATTAGTTTTGAAGTCAGTATTCATTGAGCCGACAAAATCTTAAATTGAAGAGTTTGATCATGGCTCAGATTGAACGCTGGCGGCAGGCCTAACACATGCAAGTCGAGCGGTAACAGGAATTAGCTTGCTAATTCGCTGACGAGCGGCGGACGGGTGAGTAATGCCTAGGAAGTTGCCCAGTAGAGGGGGATAACCATTGGAAACGATGGCTAATACCGCATA
>NZ_JAKJTA010000018.1:0-85212 GCF_050337555.1 Vibrio profundum | reverse complement strand
TCCTAGGCATTACTCACCCGTCCGCCGCTCGTCAGCGAATTAGCAAGCTAATTCCTGTTACCGCTCGACTTGCATGTGTTAGGCCTGCCGCCAGCGTTCAATCTGAGCCATGATCAAACTCTTCAATTTAAGATTTTGTCGGCTCAATGAATACTGACTTCAAAACTAATAGTTACCGCTCTTTCGAAAAAGAACAGAAACATGTAATTCTAAAGCTATTACCATTCCAACAGAATGGTAATGAATTGACTGTGCCAAATAACGCCTCTCTCTAAAGAAAGTCATCATTCGTATTGGTCACTCAGTTCATTGATACCTAAAGTGCTTCTAAGAAGCTGCTTGACCGCTCTTTATAAAAAGAACAGAAAAGCCTTTGGATTATCATCAACGAGTGCCCACACAGATTGATAGGTTTAAATTGTTAAAGAGCTTACTTCGAGACACTCTCGAAGTGGACGGCCATTTTAGCGAGTTAAGTTTTAGTGTCAACCACTTTTTCAATTTCTTTTTCTTTACTTAGTAAAGATAAGGACGTTGATTCTTAACTACTTTCCGCCTTCAACATCAACTTAGTGATACTTCACCTCTGTCGTGTTGACGGAGGCGAATTATAGGGACAATGTGACGAAGCGCAAGCTCTTTTTATGATTAATTCTAAAAAAGAGCTTAACCGGTCAAGTTATGTACAAAAAGGAGAGTAGTACGATTAAAAAAGGGAATGATCAGATAAACGCATAAGCATCTGAGTACATTTGCTCAGTTTTCGCCTGTTTATTTTGACTAAACATATCTCGCGCCGCCCCTGCCATCTCAAAACGACCGGCAATATAGATATCGAAATCTTCTAGCGAATCGAAATCTTCGCAGATTGCTTGTAAAACATTACCAACTTTCCCCTGCCATTGTGCTTGCTCATTTTCAATCACCGGCACAAAACACACATTGCCGTGCTGCTGAATAATGTGCTGTAACTCTTCCATGGCATAAAGCTGCTTCGCGTCTCTTGCCCCCCAATATAGGTAGATAGGCTGAGCTTTCTTCTGACTGATGCAATGATCTAAAATAGAACGAACATAACTAAAGCCAGTGCCGCCAGCAACGAGTAACAGAGGTCGCTCATTATCTTCGCGTACCCAAGCTTCGCCATGCGGCGCATCAATGGAAATATCCTCGCCCGTTGCTAATGCATGCTGCATCGCTTGAACGACTTCAATCGCATAGTCGTTATGCTCGTACGCACCAATGTGGAGTTCTAGTTCCCCTTGGTGGCGGCATGGACTGCTCGCAATCGAAAATGGACGTTTATCCTTTTCTGCCATTTCTACCATCAGGTATTGACCTGCTTTAAAATCCACTGGCTGCTCAGGGTGCAACAAAATTTGATGAGTGTTACACGCGAGCTGCTGAATGGATTTAACTTTGCACTTGATAGACATGATGTTCCTCTGCCTTGCTGTAACGCCAGCAAGTCACTTTGTATATTAATCGCTGAGATAAGTCATTGTACTTATCTCAGTACAACCTCATTGAACTAGACGATGTCTAGCTCATCCCATAACTTATCGATTTTGGCCACTAACTCTGGATCCTTAGCAATAGGCTTACCCCATTCTCGATCCGTTTCTCCTTGCCACTTATTCGTCGCATCTAAGCCCATTTTTGAGCCAAGCCCGGCGACGGGAGAAGCGAAGTCCAACGAATCAATGGGCGTATTTTCTATCATAACCGTATCACGAGCCGGATCCATTCGCGTGGTGATCGCCCAAATGACGTCGTTCCAATCCCGAGCATTCACATCTTCATCGCAAACAATGACAAATTTGGTGTACATGAACTGGCGCAAAAACGACCAAACACCCATCATCACCCGCTTTGCGTGTCCCGGATATTGTTTTTTCATGGTCACTACCGCCATTCGGTATGAGCAACCTTCTGGTGGTAGGTAAAAGTCGATAATCTCAGGAAATTGCTTTTGGATAAGTGGTACAAAGACTTCATTTAATGCCACGCCCAGTACGGCAGGTTCATCGGGCGGACGTCCCGTATAGGTGCTGTGGTAAATAGGGTCTTTACGCATCGTAATGTGAGTGATCGTAAACACATGATGCTTTTCTTTTTCGTTGTAATAACCTGTGTGGTCGCCATATGGACCTTCATCGGCAAACTCATTTGGATCAATATAACCTTCCAGTACTATCTCGGCACTGGCTGGGACGTCCAATTCATTGCTAATGGATTTAACGACTTCTGTTTTGCTGCCACGCAATAAACCCGCAAACGCATACTCGGACAAAGTATCAGGTACGGGAGTCACCGCACCAAGAATCGTTGCCGGATCAGCGCCAAAGGCCACGGATACTGGAAAACGCTCCCCTGGATTACTTTGCATCCAGTCTTGTAAATCCAGCGCGCCGCCACGGTGGGCTAACCACCGCATAATCACTTTATTTTTGCTGAGCTTCTGCTGGCGATAAATCCCTAAGTTCTGGCGCTTTTTATTTGGTCCCTTAGTGATAGTCAATCCCCAAGTCAGCAACGGGGCGATATCTTCGGCCCAACAGCTCATCACTGGAATTTTATCTAAATCGACTTCGTCACCCTGCCAAACAATGTCTTGGCACGATGCTTTACGCAGACGTTTGGCTGGCATGTTAAGCACCTGCTTAAATACAGGAAGCTTGTCGAGCGCGTCTTTAAAACCTTTCGGTGGCTCAGGTTCTTTAAGATATGCCAGTAATTTACCGACTTCCCGCAGCTCCACGACATCCTGCCTGCCCATCCCTAGGGCCACCCTCTCAGGGGTACCAAACAGATTGGTTAACACGGGAATGTCATAACCTATCGGGTTTTCGAACAACAATGCAGGCCCTTTGGCGCGCAACGTCCGATCACTGATTTCGGTCATCTCATAGTGAGGGTCAACGGGGTGGGTAATACGTTTTAGTTGACCTTGCTTTTCCAGTTCCGCAATAAAATCGCGTAAATCCTTAAAACTCATAAGCCTTGATTTGGATAGTTAAGCTGCCCGCAGTATAGCAAAAACTGCTCAGATGAGTGCGTTTTTTCAGCTACGCCGCTGACACTTATGGGCTAAAACGAACAACGCCACCTATATAAGGTGGCGTTGTGAGATAAATCTAATGACTATTGACGGCGCATCGCGTCAAAAAATTCATTGTTAGTCTTGGTCATGGCAAGCTTATCAATCAAGAATTCCATCGCGTCCGTTTCACCCATAGGATGAACAATCTTACGCAAAATCCACATTTTCTGCAGCTCTTCTGTCTTGGTCAGTAACTCTTCACGACGAGTACCACTGCGCTTGAAATCGATAGCAGGGAAAACGCGTTTTTCTGCGATCTTACGATTCAGGTGCAGTTCCATGTTACCTGTACCTTTAAACTCTTCGTAAATCACTTCATCCATTTTAGAGCCAGTGTCGACAAGAGCAGTCGCGATAATGGTTAAGCTGCCGCCTTCTTCAACATTACGTGCCGCACCGAAGAAACGCTTCGGACGATGCAATGCGTTGGCATCAACACCACCAGTCAGTACTTTACCTGACGACGGTACTACTGTGTTGTAAGCACGCGCAAGACGAGTGATAGAGTCGAGTAAAATCACGACGTCTTTTTTATGTTCAACTAAACGCTTGGCTTTCTCAATCACCATATCAGCCACCTGAACGTGACGAGATGCTGGCTCATCAAACGTTGAGGCGATGACTTCACCTTTAACCAAACGCTGCATTTCTGTTACTTCTTCTGGACGCTCGTCAATCAAAAGTACCATCAATTCACATTCTGGGTGGTTGTAAGCAATGCTCTGCGCAATGTTTTGCAACAGCATCGTTTTACCCGCTTTAGGCGGTGCCACAATCAGACCGCGCTGACCTTTACCAATTGGTGAAGCCAGATCCAATACACGAGCAGTGATATCTTCGGTTGAGCCATTACCACGTTCCATGACCATGCGTTCGTTAGCATGTAGCGGCGTTAAGTTCTCAAACAAGATCTTATTACGCGCATTGTCAGGTCGATCATGGTTAACCGTGTTGACTTTCAACAATGCAAAGTAGCGCTCACCATCTTTTGGTGGACGAATCTTACCTGCAATCGAGTCACCTGTACGTAGGTTAAATCGGCGAATTTGGCTCGGTGACACATAGATATCATCAGGCCCAGCTAAATAAGAGCTGTCCGCACTACGTAAAAAACCGAAACCGTCTTGAAGAATCTCTAGTACGCCGTCGCCAAAAATGTCTTCACCACTTTTTGCGTGTGCTTTCAAAATGGCAAAGATAATGTCTTGTTTTCTCAGTCTCGCTAGGTTTTCTAGGCCTAAGCTTTCGCCAAGTTTAACAAGATCGGATACAGCTCTGTTCTTCAGTTCTGTTAGATTCATGGTGGTAGGTGCTTGTTTAGTCAAAATAGGATCTGTTTGTAAGGTTAAGAGGGATTCGGCCCGTGGACTGGCCAAGAAGTGAACGCTTGTTTAATTAACGTGCGATAAATTATCACTAAAATACAGAGTAGTCTAGGTTTAGTTGTTGTGACAAATTAAAACCGTGCATTTTGTCGATCACGGTTTTAATTTTAATCACTTAGCTTATAGATTCGCGTCTAAAAACTCTTTCAGCTGAGTTTTAGACAAAGCGCCTACTTTGCTTGCCGCTAACTCGCCATCTTTGAATAGCAACAGCGTTGGAATTCCACGAATACCATATTTTGGTGGCGTGTCAGCGTTCTGATCGATATTTAATTTACCGATAGTCAACTTGCCAGCATACTCGTTAGCAATCTCATCTAGGATTGGCGCAATCATCTTACATGGGCCACACCATTCAGCCCAGAAATCAACAAGGACAGGGCCTGCAGCCTTGATCACGTCGCTTTCAAATCCAGCATCAGTTAGCTGCAAAATCTTATCACTCATTTTCCACTCCAATGTTTTTTTGCTCTAGCTGGGTTACAGCTAGCAAATAGATGCCCTATTGGAATGTATTTACTTTCGTATTGCAAGCTTAAGCTGATATTCTATGGGTATGAAAAAGACGCATATCACAGAGCAAAAGTTCGCCGATTTGGGATTACACCCCCAAGTTATTGAAGGATTGGACAAAAGCGGGTTCGAATTTTGTACCCCTATCCAAGCCTTGGCGTTGCCGGTCCTGCTCACCGGCCAAGACATTGCAGGCCAAGCCCAAACGGGCACGGGTAAAACGCTAGCGTTTCTCACTGCCACTTTCCATCACTTGCTCAACACCCAAGCTACTAATGAGCAAGATAGCAAACAGCCACGCGCTATTATCATGGCACCAACCCGTGAGCTGGCGATCCAGATCTACAATGACGCGCAGTCATTAGCAGAAACCACTGGTATCAAAACAGCCCTCGCTTACGGCGGTGAAAGCTATGAGAAGCAGGTTGCGAAACTCGAGCAAGGCGTGGATATCTTAATTGGTACGACGGGCCGCATCATCGATTTTTACAAGCAGCGCGTATTTCACCTAAACCACATTCAAGCCGTTGTGCTCGATGAAGCAGATCGTATGTTTGATCTGGGTTTTATTAAGGATATCCGCTTCTTGTTCCGTCGCATGCCAGAGCCGAAAGATCGTTTGAACATGTTATTTTCCGCAACGTTATCTTATCGCGTGCAAGAACTGGCTTTCGAGCATATGCATAACCCGCAGCACGTTGAGGTTGAACCGGATCAGAAGACTGGACATAGAATCCAAGAAGAGCTTTTCTATCCTTCTAATCAACACAAAATGTCGCTTCTTCAAACGCTTATCGAAGAAGAGTGGCCAGATCGCGCCATTATTTTTGCCAATACAAAGCACAAATGTGAATCGGTTTGGGGTCACCTTGCCGCTGATGGTCTACGCGTTGGCTTACTGACTGGCGACGTACCACAGAAAAAACGCGAAAAAATCCTCGAGCAATTTACCCAAGGTGAGATCGATATTCTGGTCGCGACCGATGTCGCAGCACGCGGATTACATATTCCACAAGTAACGCACGTATTTAACTTTGATTTGCCTGACGATAGCGAAGATTACGTCCACCGTATTGGCCGTACTGGCCGCGCTGGCGCTAGCGGTCACTCAATCAGCTTTGCCTGTGAAGATTACGCTATCAACCTGCCTGCTATCGAAGAATATATCGAGCATACCATCCCAGTCTCTGATTATGACTCATCAGCGCTATTGGAAGATTTACCTGCTCCTATTCGTATGCGCCCACGTAACTCGCAGTCGCGCAGAACTAACACAGGTGGATCTCGCTCGGGTAACCGCAAGCCGAACAACCGCCGACCACGAGCACCGAGACCACAATAAAAGGACCTTATTGAGTTTATGAATGATACCGTCTCCTCACCACTCTATGCTGCCATTGATTTAGGCTCGAACAGCTTCCATATGCTGGTCGTGCGTCATGTTCACGGCAGTATTCAGACAGTGGCTAAGATAAAGCGCAAAGTTAGACTTGCTGCTGGGTTAGACGAGAACAATGCCCTGACTTTAGAGGCGATGCAGCGGGGTTGGGAGTGCTTAAGTCTTTTTGCTGAGCGCTTACAAGACATCCCTGAAAAAAATATTCGCATCGTCGGCACCGCAACGTTAAGAACCGCGACCAACATCGATCAGTTCTTAGCGAAAGCGCAACAGATTTTGCAGCGTGATATCGACGTGATATCCGGTGAAGAAGAGGCGGAAACCATTTATAAAGGGGTTGCTCATACCTCGGGTGGCACGGGCCGCCGATTAGTGGTCGATATTGGCGGCGCAAGTACCGAACTCATCATTGGCGAAGGTTTTGACGCCAAAGCGCTCACCAGCTTAAAAATGGGCTGCGTGACTTGGCTAGAGAATTATTTCAAAGATCGTCAGCTGTCTAAAGCCAATTTTGATAGCGCGATTAAAGCGGCAAAACAAGCTCTACAACCAATCCTGCCACAATATCAACAGATTGGCTGGGATGTCTGTGTAGGCGCCAGTGGCACTGTGCAAGCTCTACAAGAGATCATGTTAGCGCAGGGCATGGATGAACTGATCACATTGAAGAAACTCAAACGCCTACAAACTCAAGCGATGCTCGCCAACCATCTAGAAGAACTGGATATTGAAGGGCTAACGTTCGAGCGCGCTTTGGTTTTCCCAAGTGGCTTATCCATTTTGATCGCTATTTTTGAGATCCTCGATATTGAGTCCATGACGTTAGCAGGAGGAGCGCTGCGCGAAGGGCTAGCCTATGAAATGGCCGATGAACTGCGCTACGATGATATTCGTCATCGTACGATTGAAAGCATTCAAGCGCGCTTTCAAATTGACTCATCTCATTCGCAAAACGTCGCTAATTTAGCACAGCGTCTACTCAAGCAATGTGGGCAAGCTTGGCTAGAAGAAGCCCATGGAGAGCAACTGCTAACGAGCGCCGCTCAATTACATGAAGTGGGCCTAGCTATTGATTTCAAGCAAGGTGGCAAGCACGGGGCCTACCTACTAAAACACTTAGACCTACCGGGCTTTACCCATGCGCAAAAGCAACTCCTAGCCGAGCTAGTCGCTCGATACCGTGATTCGCTTACCTCATTACCGGAACAGCACGCGGTGTCTGCCATTAGTGCAAAACATATCCTGCGCGTGTTGCGTCTGGCAGTTTTATTGAGTCATAGACGCAGCCCTGAGTTAGTCGCCGACCTGCAACTTTGTGCCAATGGTGATGAACTCACCTTGTCTATTAGTGGCGACTGGCTACAGGCGAACCCACTCACTCAAGCAAAGCTCACGATGGAGTCAAATCGTCAAACCGACATGGGTTGGCCATTAACTATCCATGCCAGCTAAATAGCTCCCATAAAAAAAGCCCGCTATGCGGGCTTTTTCTTTTATTATGCAAACGGCTACGCCTGCGCAACACCCGCAATCGTAAAACTCGGGTTTATCGATGTCATCTTTTTCACCAAGTAGTTCAACAACACCCCATACAAAGGCACGAACAGACCCAGGCTGATGATCAGTTTAACGCTATAATCCACCAGTGCAATTTCTTGCCAATGCTGAGCCATAAACGCGTTATCACTGTGATAAAAAGCGATGAAGAAGAAAGATATCGTATCGAGTGCATTGCCAAATAAAGTCGAACATGTCGGCGCAATCCACCAGCTCTTCAATTGACGCAGACGATTAAAAACTTGTACATCCATGATCTGGCCGAACAAATAGGCAGTAAAGCTCGCAAGCGCGATTCTCGCGACAAAAACGTTGAACTCAGATATATGGCTAAGCCCTTGAAAGTGCCCTTCATAGAACATGACTGAAAGTAAATACGAAACAACCAATGCAGGCAGCATCACCAAAAAGATGGTTCTACGCGCCAATCGAGCACCGAGAATACGCACCGTCAAATCGGTCGCGATAAAGATAAAGGGGAAGGTAAACGCGCCCCATGTGGTGTGCAGACCAAAAATGGTAAAAGGAATTTGTACCAAATAGTTGCTGGAGGTAATCACAATCAAGTGAAATAGAGCTAGATAAGTGAGGGCTTTACGCAGCTGCGCAGGGGAAAAACTGTTCATTAACATACCTTTTTGCTTGTTTTGGGGGTGAGGGAACCCAAAGTGAATACCTAGTCAGGCACTCGTGCTTAGTTTATTTTTCTCATATTCATCATATGAGCCACGTCTCTCATTTCCTTGCTTAGAATTCGCAAGAAAAATGGGCGCTGATTATACAATAAGCGTTAATGAATGCAACGCAGGGTACACTACCCCGACGTACTGAGCCCTTTCGTGAATAACTGAGCCAAAAACTCCAACTCTTCTTTGGATTCGCCGACAGACAGTGCCTCTAGCCACACCGCTTCACTGTAATGCTCTGCTTTTAGAAACAATTCACAGCCTTCAAAATCAATTAACCAAGTGTGTATGTCAGCATCACATTGCTTGTCTAGCGTTCGCGCAGACAGCAAGGAGATCAACGTACTAGCGAGCTGAGGAAAGGTATCAAAGTCGAATTCTGGCGTCGTCAGTATCAAACGGCCTTGTTCAGGTAAAAACTCTCTCAAACCAAATTGCATACGGCTATTATCCATTGTGAGTAAAATGTTCTTGAATCAAGTCTAAAAACGGATCGGCGTATTTTTCTAATTTTCGCTGCCCGACCCCATTCACCGCCAGCATTTCACCATAAGACGCTGGCAAAATTTCGGCCATCTCGACCAGTGTTGCATCGCTAAACACCACATAGGGAGGCAATCCATCTGCATCGGCAATGGTTTTACGAAGGTTACGCAGCTTAGCAAATAGCTTTTTATCATAATGCTTGCTCGATAACTTATCCTGCTTGGCCGCCCGTATCGCCGTATCAAGTCTTGGAACGGCGAGCTCAATCGACATATCACCACGTAATAGTGGTCGAGACTCTTCAGTGAGCTGCAAAGTGGAATTTCGAGTAATATTTTGCGTCAGTAACCCTTTGTGAATCAATTGACGAAAAATACTCACCCAGTAGTCATGGCTATGCTCCCGGCCAATCCCATAGGTGGACAAGCGATCGTGGCCTTGTTCGCGAATACGGATATTTTGCATACCGCGCATCACTTCAACGACATAACCGATACCAAAGCTTTGTTGCACTCGATAAACACAAGATAACGCCTTCTGAGCTTCTTCGGTCGCATCAAAGTGTTTCGGCGGATCTAGGCACACATCGCAGTTCCCACATGGATTTTCCCGATACTCACCAAAGTAATTCAGTAATACTTGGCGGCGGCAGGTTTGTGCTTGGGCAAACGCATCCATAGCATTGAGCTTATGCTGCTCCACCCGCTTCTGTGGGCTGTCTTCTTTCTCATCCAACATGCGTCTTAGCCAGCTCATATCTGCAGGATCAAACAGCATCATCGCTTCCGCTGGCAAACCATCTCGCCCCGCACGGCCAGTCTCTTGGTAATAAGATTCGATATTACGCGGAATATCAAAGTGCACCACGAACCTTACGTTTGGTTTGTTGATTCCCATACCAAAGGCCACGGTAGCCACGACAATTTGAATATCATCTTTTTGGAAGGCTTCTTGAACGCGAGCACGCTCTTTTGTGTCCATGCCTGCATGATAGCCCGCGACGCGAAGGTGATTGTTGCGCAGCTTTTCCGTCAGCATCTCCACTTTTTTACGACTGCCACAGTAGATGATGCCACATTGGCCCTGTTGAGTGCCGACATAGCGCACCACTTGAGCCACCGGCTTGTGTTTTTCGACTAGGCTGTAACGGATATTCGGTCGATCAAAACTGCCTAAGTGGTGAAAAGGCTGATCAAGCTGCAAGCGGCTCACAATATCATGACGAGTCGCATCGTCAGCCGTCGCGGTAAGCGCCATAAAAGGCACATGACTGAATACTTGTTTCAGCCGGCCTAACGCAGCATATTCTGGGCGAAAATCATGTCCCCACTGAGAAATACAATGAGCTTCATCGACCGCCACCATCGCCAGAGGCAAGGCTTGTAAGCGCTCGATAAAATCCGGCATAAGTACCCTTTCCGGAGATACATAGATAAGCTTCATTTCACCAGCGTGCATCTTCTGATAAACCGCCATCAATTCTTGACGAGATAATGTCGAATTAATACAGCCGGCGGCGACACCACTGGCAGTGAGTTGGTCCACTTGGTCTTTCATCAACGAGATAAGCGGAGATATCACCAAGGTTAAACCGTCTAGTGCTAGCGCGGGAATTTGATAGCACAACGACTTGCCGCCACCGGTTGGCATGATCACTAAGCTATCTTGCCCTATTAATGCACGGTCGATAACATCCGCTTGCCCATCACGAAACGATTGATAACCAAAAATGTCTTCTAATAAACGTTGCGTAGAAGTCGGTGGTACCAAAGGTTGAGCAGCAGCGATAGGGGTCATGGATTATCTCAAAGGAGGCCAGCAATGGGCAAAAGTCAGAAATGAGTTCCGGCACATTGTAGTGGGGAATGGCGACGAATTAAACCGTAAATTGGTCGGTAAATATTAGCCTCCAGCGTATACTGAGCAGCCCATTTCTACCAAAGTGGTCTCAGAGCACTGGGTAGACAGCATTATTGATGTACTGAACCAAGGAACCATGCATGAATCAATCGGAGCAAGATCGCGCTCGCCAAGGCATCTTTTTTGCCATCGCTGGCTACACCATGTGGGGCATCGCGCCTATCTATTTTAAGGCCATTCATATGGTGCCTGCCGCGGAGATCTTATGCCATCGAGTTATTTGGTCATTTTTACTGCTTACCTTATTGGTTCATGTCAGTCATAAATGGCGTGATGTCCTCAATATTCTCGCGTCAAAGAAAATCTTATATATGGTGGCCACTTCCGCCTTGATTGGGGTTAACTGGATGGTGTTTATTTGGGCTGTGAACGCCGACCATATGTTGGATGCCAGCTTAGGGTACTACATTAACCCCTTGCTCAACGTCGTTCTCGGCATGGCGTTTCTAGGTGAACGGTTACGCAAACTGCAATGGTTCGCCGTTGCTCTGGCCACCATTGGTGTTCTGATCCAAATTATCGCATTTGGCTCTGTGCCCATTGTCGCCATCGTGCTCGCAGTCAGTTTTGGCAGCTATGCGCTGCTACGTAAAAAAGTCAGCTTGGAAGCGCAAACGGGGTTATTTATCGAAATGCTGTTGCTACTACCCTTCGCACTCATTTATTTGCTTGGTTTCGCGCACAGTGCCACCTCAGACATGACGCACAATCCCACTTCCTTAAACCTGTTGCTACTGGCCGCTGGCGTCATAACGACTCTGCCATTTTTATCTTTCAACGCGGCCGCAACCAGATTGAAACTCTCTACGCTGGGCTTTTTCCAATATATCGGCCCAAGCTTTATGTTCCTTCTCGCGGTACTGGTCTATGGCGAACCGCTCACCATGGGCAAAACCGTTACCTTTGTATTTATATGGGGTGCCTTGCTCATCTTTAGCTTAGACGGCTTACGCTACAGTAAAATCCAACGCAAGAAAGTCCAGCGCAAAAAAGGGGCGACTGTGTGAGGAATTTACAATACAAGGCGTAAAGATCACCGTAGCCTAAATGCTACATTCTCCACACTGAACACCGGATAGGCGGGGCGCAACACGATGGACAATATACATTACTGCACGACAGCTTATCCGGGGGTAAATCTGATTGACGCAAACTACAAAAAGTTTGCCTTCCAACGCCATTATCATCTGGATTACCATATAGGCTTAATTACTCAAGGCCGACAAAAGTTTCGCTATCGCGGCGTCAGCTATCAAGCTGGCTCGGGTGATGTCGTCATCATTCCCCCCGATGAGATACACGATGGTCAATCGGTTCTGGACTCCGGCTATCAGGTGCGCGTGTTGGCCATCACCCCAGAGTGGCTGTCTCGTCTCGTTGGTGCCTCTGAGCAAGCAATACCTCAGTTTCGCCAGCTTGTGATATCTCAGCCTAACATCCAACATCGACTCCAGCTGCTGCATCAATCACTCGACCACTCACTAGATCCTTTAGCTTTGGATTGCGCGCTCTACGAGCATGTACCCGCTCTGCTCTGTCACAATGGGGAAAGGCAATATATCGAATCGCATCGATTGGGCACAAGATTGCTCGAGCAAATAAAAGAGTTTGCGAGGGCCAATCTAGATCAACCGATTCAATTGGATCAGCTAGCAGCGCTGTGTCAGCTCAGTACCAATCAATTTCAACGCCAATTTAGTCGCCAAGTTGGTCTCAGCCCTTACGCATGGCTGACCCGACTAAGGTTGGAAACCAGCCTGAAGCTGCTAAAATCAGGCGCTACTGGTAGTGATGTGGCGGTAGGCGTTGGTTTTTTTGACCAAGCTCATTTTTGTAAAACATTCAAGCGGCACTACGGAATTACTCCCTCTCAGGTCGCCGTTAGAAGCAACTCATTTGTCACGAATCTACAATCCCACTCCAAGATAACCTGACACAATGGCGCCAAACGATTTATCTGGAGCCGAACAATGCACGAAACCACCATTTTGCTAACCCTAGCTACCGTCCACTTGATTGCCCTCATGAGTCCGGGGCCGGATTTTGCGCTAGTCGTACAAAGCGCTACGCGCCACGGAAGACAGACTGGCCTTTACATCGCATTAGGGTTATCGGTGGGTATATTCATCCAATCTTTACTCAGCATTACGGGAGTGAGCTACGTCGTACATCAGCACCCAACAATGTTTGCTGTCTTGCAGTTTCTCGGCGGCAGTTATTTGTTTTACCTAGGAGTAGGCGCTCTCATATCCGTAATGGCAACAAAAGGGTCCAATACTCCCGATATAACGGCCACTCGCCGAGAGCCTGCATTGTTACACAATAAGCGCCAAGCTTTCTCTCGTGGGTTTGCCACCAATATATTGAACCCCAAAGCGCTGGTGTTTTTCGTAAGCTTAATGTCGACACTGGTTCCGGCGAGTATGTCCATCAGTGGTAAAGGCTTCGCGGTACTGATTGTATGGAGCCTGTCACTACTTTGGTTTTCGCTACTGGCTTGGCTGCTTTCCACCGAACGTCTACAAAAGCGTCTGCAATCTTTGGGGAGCTATATCGATGGGCTATGCGGCCTACTCTTCCTCGCTATCGGCAGCTATATTTTCTACCAATCGCTATCACCTTGGGTTCACTCACTGGCGACTTAGCTAACACATTCACCTTATGAATCTAGAATTTTACGGCACTTACTGACAACCTTTGAACAATGCCGAAAAAGGAAGATCCTATGCCAAGCTATGCTCAATACACGTTCAGTTTCGTTATGCTCATATGGGCCACATCAATCGCTGCTCAACAAGTTACCGATAGTGTCGCACCTGAGCAAAGTACCGGTATTCAGCACAAGGCTATCGTCACAGCAAAGGAATGGATGGTCACCGCAGCTAACCCGCTGGCCACCCAAGCTGGAGCTGACGTGTTAACCAAGGGGGGGAATGCCATTGATGCCATGGTGGCTACCCAATTAATGCTCGGGCTCGTCGAGCCCCAATCATCAGGCATTGGCGGCGGTGCATTTCTGCTCTACTGGGATGCGAAAACAAAACAACTTACCAGCTTCGACGGCCGAGAAACTGCACCAATTCAAGCCAACGAGAAGCTCTTCTTAAACCGCGATGGCGAACCAATGTCCTTCTACGATGCTGTGGTAGGCGGCCGATCTGTGGCAACACCCGGCACTGTGATGCTACTTTGGCAAGTGCATAAAAAGTATGGCAAGTTAGCATGGGAAACGCTCTTTGCATCAACGATAGAAACAGCTCAGAATGGCTTTGCCGTCAGTCCTAGATTAGCGGCCTTAATTAAACACGATCGGCAACGTCTTAGCCGCTACCCCGCAACCAAACAATACTTCTTTGACGACTTAGGCCAGCCAAAGCTTGCCGGCAGCTTATTGAAAAACCCAGCTTACGCTAAAACCCTGCAAGCTATCGCCAATAATGGCGCACGCGCTTTTTATAATGGCGATATCGCACGTAATATCGTGGGTGTGGTGCAAAAAGCCAAAGGTAACCCCGGCACACTCAGTGTGACAGACCTAGAGCGATACCAAATCAAGCAGCGCAGTCCCATTTGTCTTGCCTACGCCAGTTACCAAGTTTGCGGCATGGGGCCACCCAGCTCAGGCGCTCTCACGCTTGGGCAAATACTCTCTATCAGCAATCAATTTGATTTAAAGTCTTGGGGGCCGGACGACCCACGCTCTTGGCAAGTGATTGCAGACGCTTCTCGCTTAGCCTTTGCCGATAGGGGCCTCTATATGGCCGACGAGGATTTTATCACCATGCCGACGCAAGGGCTGCTTGACCCACATTACCTCCGCCAAAGGGCAAAGTTGATCACCCCCAAGCATGCACTAAAAACAGCACTTCCCGGGCAACCGCCTTGGAAAAACTCTCAAAAACTTAGCCAAGATGAATCCATTGAACTGCCGTCCACCACCCATTTCAATATTGTCGATAAGCAAGGCAACGTCGTGTCTATGACCAGTACCATCGAAAATGCCTTTGGCTCGCGGCTAATGGTGGATGGTTTCTTGCTCAATAACGAGCTCACTGATTTCTCTTTTCGCAGCCAGCGCGATGGCAAACCGATTGCTAATCGCCTTCAAGCGGGAAAACGACCACGCTCTTCTATGACGCCAACCATCATACTTAAAAATGGCACTCCCTATTTGGCTATTGGTTCGCCGGGTGGCAGTCGTATCATCGGCTATGTTGCCCAAGCTATCATCGCCCATCTCCAATGGGGAATGGATATCCAAAACGCAATCAACCTTCCACATATATTGAGCCGCTTCAACAAAGTGGAAATAGAGGCCGGAACATCAGCGGAGCGATTTACCCAACCGCTGGAAAAAATGGGCTACACGGTTGATGTCACAACTTTGAATTCTGGATTGCACGGAATTCTCATTAAAAAAGGACAATTGTACGGGGTTGCTGATCCTCGCCGAGAAGGGGCAGCCATTGGCCATTAGCGAATTTGCAGATAAGACGCTTGTCCCATGTGAGAGATCCGCCATGGTTACAGGGCGAATTATGACTACTCACTTTAAGAAAATAAAATCGAAGCTTTAGAAATCATATAGTTACAGAGGCTACAAACGATAACCCGCCAATTTAGGCATAAGTTATTCCAATTGGTTTTATCAACGAACTGTCAACTTCGCTAGTATGAAAGACGTCAAAGGGAAGCTGGCAAGCAAGGAAGAGTTTCATTTCTACGCAAACTTCAGGATGAAGGAAAGGCAGCTCAGGACGAGTCGTCATAGCAAGGAAAGAAATGGAATGGATAACGATGAGGATTATCGTTAGCTAAGGATGGTCAGGACACCGCTAGGACAGCGATGAAAAAGGAAGACACTGCAAGGAAGTCGGTTTTATTCAGGGATTTGATGCATGGAGCATTTTAGGTAGCTGGATTGCTGCTGATAAGTCTACACCCCGCAGAGCTTACGCTCGCGGGGTTTCTTTTTATCTATACTTTTTAGAGCAAAAGCGAGTCTGCTAAGCGCCTTTTTTTCAAAAAACTAAAGCCTTTCTAAACGCGCATAAGCGGTGACCAACCACTTGATCCCGGCACCATTAAAGGCTACCTGCACTCGGCTCTGGGGACCACTGCCTTCAAAATTGATAATGGTTCCTTCACCAAATTTAGGGTGACTTACCCGTGATCCAAGTGAAAACCCCGTCTCATTAAAGCTGGCTTTTACTTGTGTTTGGCTTAAACGCCCAGCGTTGTTTGGCCGACTCACCTGCGCTTTCATGCGCACTTCTTCTAAGCAATCTTGTGGCAGTTCGCGAATAAATCGAGATGGTTTGTGGTACTTGTCTTGCCCGTATAATCGGCGCATTTCGGCGTAACTGATATAGAGTTTTCTCATAGCCCGCGTCATACCAACATAGCAAAGTCGCCGTTCTTCTTCGATGCGCCCCGCTTCTTCTGCCGACATTTGACTTGGAAACATGCCTTCTTCGACGCCAACCATAAACACTAGAGGAAACTCTAAGCCCTTCGCGCTGTGTAAGGTCATCAGCTGCACCGCATCATCAAATTCATCCGCTTGCCCTTCTCCCGCTTCGAGTGCTGCGTGAGTCAGAAATGCAGTGAGCATGGTCATATCTTCCGCTTCATCCGGCTTATCAAACTGTCGGGTCGCCGTAACTAGCTCCGCAAGATTTTCGGTACGCGCTTTCGACTTCTCACCTTTCTCTTGTTGATACATGGTAAACAAACCAGAAGATTGAATAACATGATCAGTTTGTTTGTGCAGCGACATATCAGCCGTATCATCTTCAAGGGCGTTAATCAGCTCAACAAATCGACTCAGCGCTCCAGCAGATCGCCCCGCCAACACTTTTTCCGCCAATAACGCGACACAGGTATCCCACATAGTGGCGCCTCGATCGCGCGCGGCAAAACGAATTGTCTCTAAGGTTTTGTCGCCCAGACCACGTGTGGGCGTATTCACGACACGTTCAAACGCAGCATCATCATTCCGGTTAGCGATGAGTCGTAAATAGCCAAGCGCATCACGAATCTCTTGTCGTTCGAAGAAGCGCATGCCGCCATAAATCCGATATGGCAGAGCAGCTTGAATCAGCGCTTCCTCCAACACACGAGACTGGGCATTGTTACGATACAAAATGGCTGCTTCGGTCAAAGCGCCGCCGTTTTCCTGCCACTGCTTAATTTTACCTACCGTAAAGCGTGCTTCATCGAGCTCATTGTAGGCCGCGTACACAGAGATAGGCTCACCAGCATCACCATCGGTCCACAACTCTTTCCCCATCCGCTCAGTATTATTGGCGATCAAGGTGTTGGAGGCCTGCAAAATCGTTTTACTGGAACGATAATTCTGCTCCAAACGCACTGTGTTTACCTTTGGAAACTCAAGCGTAAATTTCTCAATATTCTCAACTTTAGCTCCGCGCCACCCATAAATGGATTGATCGTCATCGCCGACTATCATTACACGCGCTTCACTACCTGCCATCAAGCTCAGCCAAGCATATTGAATATTGTTGGTATCTTGAAACTCATCCACCAGTATGTGTTTAAACCGCGCCTGATAGTGCTCACGGATGAGCTTTTTATCACGCAGCAGCTCTAAGGTTCGCAGCAAGATTTCCGCAAAGTCGACCAATCCAGCTCTATCACAGGCATCCTGATAAGCAGAATAAAGTTGTTGATAGGTCTGGGTGATAGGATCGTTATAACTATCGATATGCTGCGGTCTTAACCCTTCATCTTTTTTACCATTGATCCACCAAGCAGCCTGCTTCGCTGGCCATTGCTTTTCATCTAAATTCTGCGCCTTAATCAACCGGCGCAGTAAGCGATATTGGTCGTCAGAATCAAGTATCTGAAAGTCTTCCGGTAGATTGGCATCTAAATAGTGGGCGCGCAAAATTCGGTGGCAGATCCCATGGAAAGTACCATTCCACATGCCAGATGCGCTGCCCATCATCAGCTCTTCGATACGGCCGCGCATTTCTGCCGCCGCCTTATTAGTAAAGGTCACCGTCATAATCGAAAAAGGAGAGGCTTGCTCAACCGACATCAACCAAGCAATACGATGCACCAAGACACGCGTTTTACCGCTGCCCGCTCCCGCTAGCACCAATTGGTGTTCTAAAGGCGCGGCCACCGCTTCACGTTGTTTATCATTCAGGCCATCAAGCAATAAAGAAGGATCCATAATCGGCTAAGCTACTGGGTATTTATACATGACTGACGATTATAACCTAAACTGCTAGCTCAAAAGAGAATAAAAATAACAAAAATATCTCTCAGTAAAATCAAAAAATTACATTGAAAACGTTGCCGGCATCCAATTATTCATATTTTTCATGAAAGTTTCCCTGGTCATTTTCTATCCTTTACATAAGCAAGGGCATGAATAACCTTGCTATTTTGTTTAGGATAAACTTGTAAGGATATTAATATGAAAAAGTCTAATCTCGCCGTTACTGCTGCTGTTACCGGTCTGGTCGCTTTAGGCGGCACGCTACTCACCGCTGCACCTGTCTTCGCTGCCGATAAAGAAAAGTGTTATGGTGTGGCCAAAGCAGGGAAAAACGACTGCGCCACTAAAACCAGCTCTTGCGCAGGCACCTCCAAAGTCGACAACCAAAAAGATGCGTTCGTGGTGGTACCCAAGGGGCTATGTGACAAGCTCGGCGGTAGCAACTCTGCGTCGTAGTTTTTTACGCGCATCACGACTCGGTATGCCAGCAATGACGACACGCCGAGTCTGCTCACCTGATTTTGATAAGGAGAGGATTCATGTCGCCTTCGCAGTATCACCCTCAGGTAGGAGTTGGGTTACGCGCTCCTCATCTTGATTATTTTTCTCACACTGACCATGGAATCGGTTGGTTCGAAATACATAGCGAAAACTACTTCCAACCACATTCTCCCGCCCGCCAACAATTGCGACAAATTGCGCAATCATTACCGATCAGTTGTCATGGAATTGGGCTTTCAATGGGCAGCGTAGAAAGAGTCAGTCGCGCACATTTGGCCCAACTGAACGCTTTAGTGAGTGAGATCCAACCTACCTTTGTCTCTGATCACCTAAGCTGGAGCCAAACTGGTGGGCATTACTTTAATGACTTACTGCCTCTCCCCTACACAGATGAAGCATTGCAGGTGTTTTGCCGCAATGTACTTGAAGTGCAAGATGCGCTTAAGCGGCCGCTTTTAATTGAGAACCCATCCAGCTATTTACGCTTCGAGCACTCAACCATCGCCGAATGGGAGTTTCTAGCCGAAGTACAACACCGAACAGACTGCAGACTATTGCTCGACTTAAACAATGTGTATGTTTCGGCATTCAATCACCAATTCGACTCTCAGCACTACATAAGCCACATTCCTGCCAACGCCGTGGACGAAATTCATTTAGCGGGCTTTACCGTCAAAGCACTCCCACAAGGAGAAGTGTGGATCGATACCCATAGTCAGCCAGTATGCGATGGGGTTTGGCAGCTATACCAGCATTGGTTGAATCAGCATGGGCCTCGCCCAACCCTCATTGAATGGGATCTGGATATTCCAGCCCCTACGGTGCTACTCGCGGAAGCGGAAAAAGCAAGTCAGCGAATACAATCATGCCAGTCAACACAAAGGCAAGCATCATGAGCATCAGCCTATCTCAACTGCAAGACCAATTTGCCCTTGCGTTGCAATATCAAGCCACTGCCGAGGAGTGTGGGATTGTCATCGATCACTTTGATGCTGAGGCGCGCATACAAATCTATCGCAACAACTTCATTATTAGCTTAACTGATGTACTCACGGCAAGTTACCCTATGGTGCAGGCGCTAGTGGGAAAAGAATGTTTCACCCAGCTCGCTCGGCATCATGTTTTATCTAAGCCACTGCTAAATGGCAATGTCATCACTTATGGAGAAGGTTTCGATATCAGCATTGCTTGTTTTCCTGCGGTACTGGGAAGCGCACCGTATTTACCCGAAGTCGCACGCTATGAATGGATGCTCGACATCTCACAGCAACAAGCATCAGTCACCTCAACGCCTCCGCAGCTAAGACCCATTCAACAATTGACAGATTTAGATGAAAGTGAACACAACAAACTCGTATTTCACTGCCAACCTGGCCTGCAAATTTTCGAGTCCACAATTGCGGTATTTTCGCTGCAGCATGCTATCCAGCACCATCAATTTGAAGACCTCACGCTTGACCAAGCCGAGTCTGGCGCATTGGTCACCTTCCCCAATGGGGACACCTATTCCTGCCCGCTAGAGTCAAACTGCATTCATTTGATTGCTCAACTACAATCTAATCAGCCATTAGCTACAATCAATCCGGACCTACTTGGCTCACTCAATACATTGATCGAGAATAATCTAGTCGCTGGATTCACTCTAAGCCAATAAGAAGGAGTCGGCATGTCGCCCTCAATAATCAAACTGGTCAATCAATACGATGCCATTGTGTGCCGGCTACAATGCCTGTTTACCCCGCTATTACTGCTGTTCCTGCGTTGGTGGGTGGCTTCGGTATTTTTCGCTGCAGGCATGTTAAAGCTTCAAAGTTGGGACAGCACCCTGTTTTTATTTGAGGTGGAGTATCAGGTTCCGGTGATCCCTTGGCTTTGGGCGGCTTATCTCGGTACCGCCGCGGAGATCATTTTACCCGTGTTCATGTTTTTAGGCTTACTCACACGCCCAATGGCCGCGATTTTCTTTGTCTTCAATGCCATGGCAGTGATGTCGTATCCACAATTATGGGAGAAAGGTTTCTACGATCACCAGTTGTGGGGGTTAATGATTTTAGTCGTGGTTGTGTGGGGACCGGGGATCATTTCCATTGACCATTGGTTGAAAAAGAAATTCGCCGCCGGGCAAACTAACAATTAAATATAGGTTTCGCCCGCCAGTCGTAACGACAGGCGGGCGATGCCTAGGTAAGACAATGAACTGATCTAAGGTCTGATGCCAGAGTGTTTCAGCAGGGCGTCAATACGTGGTTCACGACCTCGAAAACGCTTAAACAGTTCCATCGGCTCCTCGCTGCCACCCATTTCCAATACGTTTTCCAAGAAACGGCGACCTGTCTTTTCATTAAACACACCTTCTTCCTCAAAACGAGAAAAAGCGTCGGCAGACAGGACTTCAGCCCATAGATAACTGTAGTAGCCAGCACTATAGCCTCCGGCGAAAATATGGCCAAAGCTATGCGAGAAACGGTTCCACTCTAAGCTAGGTAAGACCGCGACTTGCGCTTTTACGCCCGCTAAAACTTCCAGGACTTGTGGCCCCACCTCTGGGTCAAACTCGCTGTGCAAAGTGAAATCAAATAAGCCAAATTCAAGCTGGCGCAACACAAACATCGCTGATTGAAAGTTTTTCGCCAGCAACATTTTTTCTAACATATCATTAGGCAACGCTTCACCCGTTTGGTAATGACCAGAGATAAAGCGAAGCGCTTCTTCTTGCCAGCACCAATTTTCCAAGAATTGGCTCGGCAGCTCCACCGCATCCCACGGCACACCATTAATACCCGCCACTGCACCGACATCAATTTGCGTCAGCATATGGTGGATACCATGACCAAATTCATGAAAGAGGGTAACCACTTCATCATGAGTAAACAGAGCTGGCTTATCACCAACGGGTTTATTAAAGTTGCAAGTCAAGTAGGCCACAGGAGTTTGCAACTCACCGGATTCGGTCACTCTCCGACCACGGCAATCATCCATCCAAGCGCCACCGCGTTTGTGTTCACGAGCGTATAGATCGAGATAAAAGCTACCACGATGTGCGCCTTGGCTGTCGGTAATATCAAAAAATCGCACCGACTCATGCCAAGTATCCACGCCTAATCGCTCAACAACCGACATACCAAATAGGCGTCGCACTACTTCAAACAGGCCACTAATCACCGTATTTTCTGGAAAATAAGGGCGAAGTTCCTCATCAGAAATTTGGAACAAATGCTGCTTTTGCTTTTCGCTGTAGTAAGCAATATCCCATAGGTTCAGTTGCTCGACGTTATGCTCACTTTGCGCAAACTGGCGCAATTGCTCCACCTCGCGTTCACCTTGTGGTTTCGCCTTACTGGCTAAATCATTCAAAAAGCCCATGACCTGAGCCGGGCTCTCTGCCATCTTAGTCGCCAAAGACTTTTCGCTGTAGGTAGAAAAACCCAACATACGTGCAATCTCATGGCGTAACTTAAGTTGCTCAGAGATGATGTTGGAGTTGTCCCATTGACCGGCATTTGGCCCACGGTCTGACGCTCGAGTCACATACGCTTCATACAATTCTTGTCGCAAGGCTTGGTTGTCACAATATGTCATTACTGGTAGATAAGACGGCATTTCCAACGTTAATAGGTAACCATCTAGAGCTTTCGCTTTCGCCTCAGCTTCAGCAGCGGCGAGTGCCGATTCTGGCATACCTGCTAAGTCCGCTACGTCAGCAATATGTTTGCTCCAACCCATAGTCGCATCGAGCACATTGTTGGAAAACTGCGAGCCTAGCTCCGACATCCGTTTGCTGATCTCACCATAACGCTGCTGCTCATCAGCAGGCAACCCAATACCCGAGAGCTCAAAATCACGCAGCGCGTCAGTAATGGTTTTTTTCTGTGCCTGAGTTAAGCTGGCGAATTCGTCACTGGCTTGAATGGCTTTATACGCGTCAAATAATCCTTTGTGTTGCCCAACCCAAGTGCCGTACTCTGACAACAAAGGAAGGCAGCTTTCATACGCCTCACGCAACTCTTCACTATTCATTACAGAGTTCATATGGCTCACTGGGGACCAAATGCGGCTCAAGCGGTCATCGACCTGCTCGATTTTTTCAATGAGCGTATTCCAACTCGGCGCCGTATTAGCATCAAGTAACTGTTCAATGACAGCGCGACATTGCTCAATCGCCGACTCGACGGCAGGCTTTACATGTTCAGGTTTAATCTGAGAAAACGGAGGGAGATCCGTAAATGAAAGCAAGGGGTTAGACATAAAGGCGTTCCTTCTGGCAACGATTTAAACGGGTCACAGCTGAGTTTATGAGCGTGTCTAGCGGCGCGTTAACTGCGCAGCTGTCACGTAGGCTCAGCTCTGATAAGCGTCAGGCAAAAATACGTTTCATGGGTGGGTAAGAGTACCTAAAACGTTCTTCAACGCACCCTAGGTGAATAACCGATAGATATAGGCGCTAAGCCAATTTTTCAATGGTGCAAAGCAATTACACCAATGCCTCATCACTGTGCACGGCAATAACCGGCATCAGAAATGAACATCTGTTGGTCACTTCAGTATATAATCCCATGTTAACGATTTGTCTGCCACTAATCACGCTCACGAAGAGCGTTATGAGAGCCCAACTTGCTTAGTTATCGCCACAGTTTTCACGCCGGCAACCATGCCGATGTGCTCAAACACATTGTTCAAAGCCTGATCTTAAATTCCCTGAGCGAAAAGGATAAACCCTTCGTTTACCACGATACCCACTCAGGAGTTGGCCGTTACGACTTGCAACATGAATGGTCAGAGAAGACCGGAGAGTACAAGTTGGGCATCGCACGTCTGTGGAAAAACGAAGCACTCTCTGAACCTGTGCGCAGCTACCTTGCCGCAGTTGAAGCTCTCAATTCAAACGATGAATTGCGTTATTACCCTGGCTCTCCCCGTATCGCTAAAGCGCACCTTCGTCCGCAAGATCGCATGGTTCTCACAGAGCTGCATCCGAGCGACCATCCGCTGCTTGAGCAAGAGTTTCATCGCGACCGACAAGTGAAAATTTTCAAAGAAGATGGTTTCCAGCGCCTCAAAGCGAGTCTGCCACCAAAAGAGCGCCGCGGCTTGGTCTTGATTGATCCTCCCTACGAGCTCGCCAAAGAATACCGTGATGTCGTGCAGGCCATTTACCAAAGCTATAAACGTTGGGCGACGGGTATTTACGCTATCTGGTATCCTGTTGTCAATCGCTGTGATATTGACGATATGCTCGATGGCCTAAAGGCTCTTGGGGTACGTAATATTTTACAAATCGAGCTCGGTGTCTCCCCAGACACCAACGAGCGTGGTATGACAGCCTCAGGCATGATCGTCATCAATCCGCCGTGGAAGCTCGAGCAGCAAATGAAAACCATTTTACCTCTGCTAAAACAGACCATTGCGCCGGCAAGCGGTCACTATACCTTAGACTGGGTTGTGCCTGAGTAAAGTGCCCCAATCTATCTAATTATACGAACAAGATTATGGAGACTGTGATGACAACGCATTTTGATTATATCTGTATTGGTGGCGGTTCTGGTGGCATCGCCTCTGCCAACCGCGCCGCAATGCACGGCGCAAAAGTTGCCCTCATTGAAGCGCAAGACCTTGGCGGCACCTGTGTCAATGTTGGCTGCGTACCGAAGAAAGTCATGTGGCATGGTGCTCAAGTGGCCGAAGCTCTTAACTTATACGCTGAAGATTACGGCTTTGATGTCGATGTGAAAGGGTTCAACTGGAGCAAGTTGGTCGAGAACCGTCAAGCCTATATTGGCCGTATTCACCAATCTTATGATCGCGTGCTTGGCAACAACCAAGTCAACGTCATCAAAGGCTTCGCCCGCTTCGTTGACGCCAAAACTGTTGAAGTAAATGGCGAACATTACAGCGCTGACCACATCCTGATTGCAGTCGGTGGTCGCCCAACGATTCCAGCTATCCCTGGCGCAGAGTACGGCATCGATTCGAACGGCTTCTTTGATCTCAATGAACGACCAAACCGAGTCGCGGTTATCGGCGCAGGCTATATCGCGGTTGAAATTGCGGGCGTAATGCATGCTCTAGGCAGCGACACTCACCTGTTTGTGCGTAAAGAATCTCCGCTGCGCAGTTTCGATCCCACCATTGTCGATACGCTAACCGAAGTTATGGCAGCGGAAGGCCCAGCTCTTCATACTCACTCCGTACCCCAGCGCGTAGAAAAAGAAGACGATGGCAGCCTGACTTTGCACCTAGAAAATGGTCAAAGCCATAACGTTGACTGTTTGGTTTGGGCGATTGGCCGCCACCCAGCAACAGACACTATCAACCTCGACGTCACCGGTGTTGAAACTAACCAGCGTGGTTACATCAAGGTGGATGAATATCAGCAAACCAATGTGGCTGGTATCTATTGCGTCGGCGACATTATGGAAGGTGGCATCGAGCTAACTCCGGTTGCGGTAAAAGCAGGTCGACTGCTTTCTGAGCGCTTATTTAACAACAAGACCAACGCAAAAATGGACTACGACCTAGTTCCGACGGTCGTGTTTAGCCACCCGCCAATTGGCACCATTGGCCTAACTGAACCAGAAGCTATTGCACAGTACGGTGAAGATCAGGTCAAAGTCTATACATCAGGATTCGCCGCCATGTACACGGCGGTTACCAAACATCGCCAGCCATGCAAGATGAAACTCGTCTGTGTCGGTGAAGAAGAGAAAGTGATCGGCTTACACGGCATTGGATTTACCGTCGATGAGATGATCCAAGGCTTTGCTGTTGCGATGAAAATGGGCGCAACCAAAGCAGACTTCGATGCTGTCGTCGCGATTCATCCAACAGGCTCGGAAGAGTTCGTTACTATGAGATAGTCGGTAACGAAAACTAAATTCACCTTTAGTTAAGTCGATACCATCAAGGCCTGATAGACATTTATCAGGCCTTAGTTTTTCCTCACCATCCCTTCTCATGCCTGACGATTTTCGCGATACATTCATTCGTGAATAGAGGACATACAACGCGCCATAATCACGCCGTCCACCCTGCCCTCAAACAAAAAAATAAGAAGTACAACAAAGTTAGGCTCGTACGTTCGGCATGAACTACTGTTTCAACAGACAAAAATGCACAGGCTGTCGACATGTCCCATTATCGTAACCAACTCCCCCACCTCGGTGATAAGCTATATATTACCGATGGCGGATTAGAAACGAATTGAATCTTCACGCAGGGGATTGAGTTACCCAAGTTAAATATGGTCGGAAGTTGCTGTGGTACTGACCATCACCATGTGGAGCAAATTATTAAGCAATATATCCTTCGCGAAGATTAAGCTCAGTGGACATCAAGGCAGCACACCTACAGCACTAAATCTCATAGATCCAAGCATCCATACTTTCTGAGTCAAACCAGTCTTGTTTGCCCGTCTCTAAGTGGTAAAACCTAAACTTTTTTAATGGCGGAGAATATAGGTGCAGCGTAATCAATCGCTGGTTGTCAGACTGCAAATTCGAAATCTGGTGAATATCACTATCCATGCTAGCCGTTACGCTACCTTGCGGATGCACATCAGAACCCGTCGCGTAAATATGCTGATTGTCGGCGCGCATAAATAAGGTTTCTGTCGCCTGCCCCATTAACACTTTGACGCCGCAACTCGTATGCAAGTGATCGTGAATTTTACTGCGTTGACCGTTTAGCCAACTCATCATCAATAACTCACACTGGTCATTTTTGAACAGCTGCTTACGGAAATAGGTGTCTTCGCTAAATTCGACGAGACCGTTGATTTCGTCGCTCGTGAATGAGAGGTTTTCCAATACATATCGAATGGTAGATACAGATAGTGGCTGATCGGTTAACTCCAATTGGCGGACTAATTCTTGAAAACTTAAAGAGTGTTCATGCTGACACATGAACGGAACCAAGGATGGGGAATCTTTCTCTGATTGACTCATATGCCCTCCTGACTGAGTACTGAACGTACCATTCAACCTGCGACGATATTGCTCCATGCAATCATTGGCGTATATATGAAAATGGCTTAGTCATATAGATAAATATAATATTAAATAGAGGCCGAGACGAGAATAAAAAAGAAAATTGCGAGGCAAGCGGATAGCGAGTAGCTTGAAAAGGAGTAAGAGAGTCGTGTCGATGCCGCGGCTAAGAGAAGGAAACTAACGTAATTTTTCCTTGTGCCATCACATCAAACTGACAGGAAAAATCTTCTCGTTTCTTGGCATCTTTAGCGTACATCACTTCCAGTTTCGCAAAATGATCAGGCACAAAACTGACGTTTTTCAAGGATAAGCTTTTCCTAGTATGCCTGTCGACAAAAGCAATCGCTGCTTTATCGAGTACTTCGTGGCAGGCGTCGACCATCTCCTTACTGACTGCATTCTGGTGCACAGCAGCATGCAATTGGGCATCGGTGATTTTCTTATTGCGCTTGGCACAAATACAAATCATGTACACGTCTAAAAGCGCAACAACTTTTGGCTTCTTATTGATGCTGTCTTCGAATACAGCCATTAGACAGGGTAATTTACTTTCATCAAATGCTTGGACTTTAATCGTGCTCATACGGAGGTTTTGATTAATTGAACGCTGAAAGCTTTTTTCCAATTGGGACAATTTTGGTAAGGCTAATTCATCCTTGGCGACACTTTGATTCGGGACAATTTCACTTTGTTCTAACTGGCGAACCATCGGCTTTATTTTTTTATGTAAATCCGCATCTTCAAATGGCTTAGACAACACAAATTTCGCACCCGCTCTCTCCGCGCTATTAATTTCTTCCTTATCGTCAACGGTAGTAATCATCCCGACCTGAATGCTCAGCTTTCTCTTTTCTATTTCTTGAACCAACATCAAACCTGTCATATCGGGCATGTGCCAATCCGTCAACACGATATGAGGGTGCCAACTGCCGATTAATGACAAAGCCTCAATCGCTGCCGAGGCTTTTTTAATATATAAGCGTCGATAACGATACTTTTCCAGCGCCCGCCGAACGATTTCTAGCGTTGCTTTACTGTCATCAACAATAAGAACTCTCACAAATATGAGCAACCTGACACGTTAACCTGTTCAAAGTATAGGCATAAATTTTTGTTAGCAACTAGACTTATCTCTAAAACATCGACAACCCTTACACATTTAGGATTACAGCATGGAACTAGAACAGCTATTGACGGAAAAAGTACTTAAGCTCGTCGCACTCGATGTGGGGTTTGTGATTTTAGCCGTGTGGTTTATCGTGCTGCTATTGATCATCCGCGAGTTCAGGCGCTTCACCCAAGTGGTTGCGGGTCAGCAAGGCGCTGACAACCAAATGTTGGCCCTAGTGCAAAAATCCATCGACAATGCTCTTAGATTTGTGTCAGAGAACGGCAAAACTCTTAACGATTTAGTTGAGGTTCAGCATGCACTCGAAGCTCAGGTCACCAGCATCCAGTCTAAGGGCGAAGAAAACCTTACCGAAGAAGACAAAGCGTCCATCAAACAATTGAACAAAAAACTCAATAAGTCATTTCAACTAATCAAAAAGCTCAAGGGCGATCTCGATAAAAGCGTACAAGGGCTAAAGCGAACTAAGGAAAAGCTCTACAACCAGTACCAAACATTAGAAGGGATGAAAGAAGAAAAAGATAAGCTACAAAAAAGCTTTAACCAACTAGAAAAAGAATACATTCAAGCGACTCAAGAAGGGGGGGCACAAAAATTTGAAAGCGAGAAGAAAAATTTAGTCGCCACCATCAGTCAATATAAACGCCAAATTGAAGAACAAGATCAAGCCATTAAACAATTACAAGAACAGGGGACTGGATCTGGCAGTATGGAGATAGAGACTGTGCAACAAGAGCTCACCCAAGCACAAAAAAAGCTAGAAAATTTGACCAAAGAAAAAGACTTTGTCGAGAAGAAATTTTTGGCTTTATTAAAAGAAACAGAGAAGCCAAAAGAATAGCCAAACTATCAACCTACGTAGACTGTAACTACAAAGCTAGCTGGTAGAAACACAAAGGACATTCAGCTCAGAATTGCCTTGTAATTGATTCACCTTACCACTAGTAAACAAACCGAGTTTATTTTCCCCCCAGTACGGCAAAGAAACTGGCCAATGCCCATTATTCAATTGTTTCGAGGCCAGTAACCGCTGCCATTCTCTGATCGTTGCTAATCCCATCCCCATCTGCTGACAAGTTTGGCGCGCATGGGTGTAATCAAGACGAGTCCAGGGCTTATTACGTTCCATATAATACTCGTATCTCTGGTCGCCTAAAAATGGGACTTGATAGGTCACCCCGTCAATCCGTGCTTCTGCTCGGATCGGCACCGAAACTCTAGGTTTCTCCGTCGGCTGCGCCTCTTTAACTAAACTTGCTTGTTGTTGCGCTCTCTTCTCTCTGGGGGCTGGCTGGCTGCGTTTATCAATCGTAGAAGAGCTATCTAATACCTCACGTAAAAAGGCATCTTGATTACCTTTGATCTGCTGAACACGTTGCAACTCCACTACCGCTTGCTGAAAGTCACGATAAGGCCCAATCAAACATCGGTAACCGTTTGGCGCTGGCCTCATCCAAACATTAGTGGATATTTGTGAATACAGAGGCTTAGCTTGATTTGGTGTCAATGGCGCATCAAGCAAGCCGCATTGAATCCAAAAATAATCATGGTTGTTTTTCGGCGCTCTTCCCCACAAGCCTTTCCCGATTGGGCAGGCTTTGTCGAGCACTGGCAACTGAGAGCTCGACGCCTGACTGGCATCGCACAAAAAGTCAGCGTCAGCATTCGCGTAGGGTAGCCAGCCCATCAGCACGCTTAGTCCTACAGCCTTAACTCCTTTGACTAGAGATTTGGATTCCCACTTAATACCCATACCCTTCTCACATGATAGTAATCTTCTTGACGTCAATTTACTGGCATTGACTCTCATCCGCTGAGATCTAACTTAAAGACATGCAAAAAAAAAGCCGTTACACCATATAACGACTTTTTATTAAGCAAATTTTAATCACCGCTTGCAACTAACTCTGAGCTATTTATTGCTTATCGTTCTGTTTAACCTTTGTAAATCTTCGGATTGAACACATCTCGGAGCCAGTCGCCAAGCAAGTTAATCACCAAGACTAACGTTATCAACACTATCCCTGGGAAGACGGTTATCCACCAAGAGCCAGAAAAGATATAGTTGAAACCAATACTAATCAAAGCACCCAATGAAGGCTGATCGACTGGCAAACCCAAGCCGAGGAAAGATAATGCCGCTTCCGACATAATCGCGTTGGCCACTTGTACGGTTGAAATCACCAAGATCGGTGACAAACAATTGGGCAATATATGGCGGAACATAATTCTTGGCGCCCGAAAGCCCATCACCCGCGCCGCTTCAACATATTCTTTCTTTTTCTCAGCCAAAACCGAAGCACGGATAGTACGTGCATACTGTGGCCACTCAGCAATACCGATGATCACCACCAACATCAACACCGCGTATTGGCTGTAAAATTCACTGCCAAAACTGGCCTTAAATATCGCCGACACAATAATGGCGACCATCATGGTAGAAAACGACAGTTGTACATCGGCAAAACGCATCAAAAAGCTATCAATTCGGCCACCAAAGTAGCCAGCGGATAATCCGATCACAATCCCTAACACCAATTGCAGTCCAACGGCTAAAAAGCCAATGGCCAACGACAAGCGTGACCCATACAATATCGTCGATAATATGTCTCGCCCTTGGTCATCCGTCCCCAGTACAAAGCGAGCGTCACCGTCAGAAAACCAAGACGGTGGCAATTCTGAATCCATGATATCGATAGAAGAAAGGTCATAAGGATCGCTTGGTGCAACAAGCGGGGCGGCAAGTGCGGCAACTAACACCACCATAAACACGGCAAAGCTGACCATAGCCACTTTGTCTCGTAAGAAATAGTATAAAAAGTCCGATTGTCTAAACCTCTGCCAACGCGACACAGTCGAAGTCGTTTGATTCATCGTATCACGCCCCTTTTCCAGTCAGATTTACGGTTGGATTAATAATGCCGTATAGCAAATCCACCACAGTATTCGTCACCACAAAGATCAAACCGACAAAAATCACATAGGCCGTAATTAGCGGCGTATCCACACGGTTAATGGCCTCTAAAAATAGAAACCCTGTCCCCGGCCACTGAAATACCGTTTCTGTTAAGATGGTGTAAGCCACCATCGTCCCTATCTGAACACCACCCACCGTCAAGACTGGCAACATGGTATTTTTTAGCGCGTGTTGGTAGTAAATCTTGCGCAGCTTAATCCCTTTCGCCTTGGCGAACTTGATGTATTCAGAGCTCAGCACTTCCAACATCTCAGAACGCACCAAACGAATAAAGAGTGGCAACATAATCGATGCTAGTGAGACACAAGGCAGAACCAAGTGGGCTAGACCATCGAGATTAAACAAGCCAGATTGCCAACCAAATGGCGCCGTGGTTTCACCTCGCCCGTAGGATGGCAACCAACCCAATTCAATCGAAAATACATACATCAGCATGATGGCGGTCAAAAACACGGGAATGGAAATCCCGATACTACTGAAGGCCATCACGGCTTTGGAAAACCAGCTTTTGGGGTGAATCGCTGAATACACTCCCAACGGGATAGACAATACAATGATCAGCACCGTCGCACCAAAAACCAGCTCAAGAGTTGCGACTAATTTATCGAGAATGACGTCCACAACAGGACGCTTAAAGAAGTATGACGTACCTAGGTCGCCATGCAGCGCCCCGGCGATAAAGCGTGAGTATTTGGTCATGAAAGGATCATTAAGGCCAAGCTCATCGCGCAGCGCTTGCCGTTCAGCTTCAGACACAGACTGTCCTACTAGCTCGCGAAGCGGGTCTCCCAAATTGTCTTGGATTGAGAACGCCACCAAACTGATCACAAACATCACTATCAGTGCCTGAAATAGGCGGTTGACCAGAAACGAAAACATTTCGTGCCCCTTTGCTTGTCGGAGTGGATTTCGCTGCGCAGGCTAATAAGGAAAAGTGCAACAGCGCCAACGGAATAGGCTCTTATCACACTAGCGATAAGAACAATGACACCGCGCTCAACGCGCGGTGTCATTTAGGCTTACTTCACGACGAGGTCACCGAAATATGGATAGTTCATCGCATTGACGATTGGCTTAATCTCTACATTTGATTTCGCCCCCCACGCCAAGTTTTGCCAATACAAAGGAACAAAGGCGGCTTCTTTATACAAGATACCCTCAACGTCCTGCAGCATCTTGGCTCGCTTGGCCGGATCAGTTTCTACATTTGCCGCTTTGACCAGCTTATCGACTTCAGCATTAGAATAGTGACCACAGTTGTACTGACCTTGGCCCGTTTTATCGTCTCTGGTCATGGTCATGAACTCAGAAAAGTTAGCGGAGTCTTCTGTATCAGAGTGCCAACCGATCAGCAGCATATCGGCAGAGCACTTATCAAACTCCGGCCAATACTGAGCTTTTGGCATCGTTTTAAGATCGACTTTAATACCAATTTTCGACAACATCGCCGCCGAAGCTTGGGCCACTTTTGCGTCGTTTATATATCGATTGTTCGGCGCAATCATGGTGAGGTTGAAGCCATTTTCATAACCCGCCTCTTTCATGAGTTGTTTGGCCTTATTCAAATCGTAACGCGGAGCTAAATCTGGGTTATAACCTGCGTAACCTTTTGGTCCTTGCTGGGAAGCAACCGTGGCAAAGCCCTTCATGATCTTTTTCGCGATACCTTCATTATTGATGGCATACACAATCGCCTGACGAACCCGAGCATCTTTCAGCGCTTTGTTGCGATTTTGGTTCATTTGGAACTCAATGATACGTGTGCCGGGTAAGGTCACGAGATCAATCCCTTTAGCGCTAGTCACTCGGCGGTGATCATTCGGCGGCACCGGCGCTATCATATCAACGTCCCCAGACAAGAGTGCCGCCACCCGTGTGCCATTTTCTTTGATTGGTTTTAAGGTCAAGTGATCAACGTTACCCTTGGAATTGCTATCCCAATAACCTTTGAAACGTTCAAACTCGACTTTAACCCCTTGCTCACGTTCAGTAACAATAAATGGACCGGTTCCAGAAACGTGAGTCGAGGCAAAAGAGTTACCGTGTTTAACAATGGCCGACTTGTCTTTACCGTCAGCGGTTTTTCCTGAATAAAACTTACTGTCCATCGGGAATATATACGTGGCGGTTTGTAGCACTAATGGATAAGAGTTGTTGGAAACCAAATCGACCGTATAGTCGTCCACTTTTACCATCTTACTGTACGGCTCAAAGATCGCCTTAAAGTCTGGCGATGACTTGAGCCGATCAAAAGTCCACACCACATCATCAGCGGTCAGTTCATTCCCCGAATGGAATTTCACCCCTTTACGTAAATAAAAACGATAGGTTTTATCGTCGATACGCTGCCATTTTTCTGCCAACCTAGGTTCAAAATCCAAATCCTGTGTGTAACGAACCAAAGGATCGAAGACCATATGCGACATTTGTAACGTTCCCCCCGACAACTGCTCTTGGGGATCCAATGACACAGGATCTGCGTCATACGCCACTGTAATATCCGCCGCCACTGCACCGAAGCTTAAACCAGCGACCATTAACGCGGTCGCCAATTTGCTTTTCATGGTTTTCATTGCCTAACTCCTTTTGCGGGATCACCATCCCTACTGGTTTATAGACTTGGTTATATTCCAAGTTCATCATTGAATCGCGGTATCGACTTAGTCCACCGCCAGCGGATTTCTGAGGCCTTTAAATTCGGGCATCAAGGAAATCAGATGCTGGCTGTATTCATGCTCTGGCTGTGCAAATAGCTGCTCTGTTGGCGCCACTTCTAATAACGTTCCGCGCTGCATCACTCCGACTCGGTCACACATTTGCCGAATCACAGGAAGATCGTGGCTGATAAATAACATGGTCAAATTCAATTCATCTTGCAGATCCTTCAGCAAGTTGAGAATTTGCGCTTGAACGGACACATCGAGTGCAGAGGTGGGCTCGTCGCAAATAAGTAGCCTAGGCCGTGTTGCCAACGCACGAGCGATGGAGATCCGTTGCCGCTGGCCACCTGAAAATTCATGGGGGTATTTGATACCAGACTGCTTTCCAAGACCCACGTGGTCGAGCAAGTCATCGACAATTTGTCGCGTTTGCGCCTCGCCACTGGTCAATTTATGAAAACGGATCGGCTCTGCAATGATGTCTAATATTTTCATGCGAGGGTTCATCGACGTATAAGGGTTTTGAAAAACCATCTGCATTTGACGGCGTAGTGGACGCCGCTCACTTTCTGACTTCAGGGCGGTTAAATCAATACCTTCAAAACTTACCTTGCCAGAATCCGGCGCATACAATCCCGCTATCACGCGCGCTATCGTAGATTTCCCCGATCCTGACTCCCCGACGAGCCCAAAGGTTTCACCTTCTCGCACTTCAAAGCTCACATCATTCGATGCTTGCACATACTCGCGGCGACTAGGGAGAAAGGAGTCTTTCGTCACAAAGCGCAAATTAACGTTTTCAACACAAAGCAGCGCACCATCGTAATCACGCTGATCCTGACTTTGTCCTAGCCAATGATTCTTTACATCAAGCTGCACCAGCTCATGGGCCTCTTCGATATAGCTCACCAAAGGGAAGCGATCTAGCTTCACATCTGAACGAGGTACCGCAGAGATCAAGCTACGTGTATAAGGATGCTCAGGTTCACCCAGTACTTTTTTTGTCTCACCAAATTCAACCAAATCGCCTCGATACATAACCGCGATTCTATCCGTCACATTCGATACCACTCCCATATCATGAGTGACTAACATACAGCCAACATCGTTTTTAATGCAGAGGTCTCGGATTAAACTCAAAATTTGGTCTTGAATCGAAACGTCTAACGCTGTGGTGGGTTCGTCGGCAATAATTAAGTCCGGCTCACCCGCTAACGCAATAGCGATCACTACCCGCTGGCGCATACCACCCGAAAATTGATGAGGAAATTGTTTGAGTCTATTTTCAGGCTGGGGAATACCAACTTGAGTCATCAAAGAAAGTGCTCGTTGATACGCAACTTGTTCGGAGACCTTCATGTTGGCATGAATGGTTTCAGTCAACTGGCGTTCAACAGTGAATAAAGGGTTCAAGGAAGTCATCGGGTCTTGAAAGATAAAGCCGATCTTAGAGCCGCGCACAAAGCGCATCTGTTCTGGAGTGAGACCGGATATTTTCTTTCCATCGAGAAACACTTCACCGCTTGCCACATGTCCAGGAGGGCTCAGTAAATCGATCACCCCGTTACCAACGGTTGACTTACCCGCTCCAGATTCACCGACAACTCCAACAATCTCACCGCGATCAATACTAAACGACAACGATTTCACCGCGGCGTGAACACCGTGACGCGATGGATATTCAATACGAAGGTTCTTTACCTCTAACAGCGACATTTACTCAACCTCTATAGAACACCTGTGCACTGCTGATTATTTGAACTAATTACCTACATATTCAAAATAAACCAGCACTAAAAGCATTAATATCGTGAATCATGAGTTAGTAAACTTGGCAAAATTTTTACAATAAAGCAACACACATGACACTTTGCCATGCGCTGGATAAAATTAATTAACGTTTAGCTCTGAATAAAAATGAGAATGTGTTGCAATGATAGTCAACGTGTTACTTATTAAATAGTCGTGTGCTGATATCTACGGGAAAAGTGGAGGCAAGAAAGAGAATCCAAAAGATTTGGCGGCGACAAAGAATAGATAGACAGAAATGAAAAAAGCCCTAGTCTAACGACTAGGGCTTCGTATGATGGTCGGTGAAGAGGGATTCGAACCCCCGACCCTCTGGTCCCAAACCAGATGCGCTACCAAGCTGCGCTATTCACCGAGCAAGTATTCTTATACTAAAGAATGGGGTGGCTAACGAGACTCGAACTCGCGACAACCGGAATCACAATCCAGGGCTCTACCAACTGAGCTATAGCCACCAACAATTTGTCGTCGAGACGTCATCTCAACTCATCCAGACCGTGGCGGTCTAAATGCAATAATAATGGTCGGTGAAGAGGGATTCGAACCCCCGACCCTCTGGTCCCAAACCAGATGCGCTACCAAGCTGCGCTATTCACCGAACTAATTTGTAATAAGTAAATGGGGTGGCTAACGAGACTCGAACTCGCGACAACCGGAATCACAATCCAGGGCTCTACCAACTGAGCTATAGCCACCATTACTTATTTTTGCCGACTCCGGATTCTGGCACGCCCGAAAGGATTCGAACCTTCGACCTTTGGCTCCGGAGGCCAACGCTCTATCCAGCTGAGCTACGGGCGCATGCCCTATCGGCGGAGTGGAATAATACGGATATCGCCCAATGGCGTCTAGTACTTTTTCTACTTTTTTGATCGTTTGATGAGTTTTTGGGCAATTTCCTGAAAAACCCCCTCTCGTGAGATGTGATACAGCCCTTGAAGCGGATAAGTTACCTTTTATCAATATGCTTTCTCTGCATATACTTAACCACAATTGATACTAGGGAAAGTACAGTGAGATTCATGGACATACCATCATTATTACCGATTGGCTTTTTATGTGCGGCGATGGCGTTCTCAACCAACGCACTGGCAGCAAAATTGACTGAACAAGAACAACAAGCCTTGGTTGAGCGAATCAAACCCATCGGCAGCGTCTACTTGTCAGGCCAACAGGTCGTAGCTAGCAAACCCTCAGGGCCAAGAGACGGCGCTGCTGTATATGGCACCTATTGTGTGGCTTGCCACGCATCAGGAGTGGGCGGAGCACCCAAAACAGGGAACGAAGCCGACTGGGCGTCTAGGATAGCGCAAGGACATGAAGTGCTGGAGAAACACGCCATTGAGGGCTTCAATATGATGCCGCCCAAAGGCACATGTATGGATTGCTCAGATAAAGAAATAGTGGCAGCGATCAACCACATGATAGAAGGGCTATAAAGATAACGCTGAGACTCTACGTCGCATCACAAGCGTTATCTCTATCCTTGCTTTTTCAGCCTTATTTTTTAAACATTGCCTTAAGATTGGCAATATGGGCTTGCCCTTTCTCCATGCGTTCAACTTGAGAGACAGGCTTCTTTTTCAGCTCCCAGTCAATATCACTTTGTGGCAGTTCATCCAGAAAGCGGCTTTGTTCTGGCTTAAGCAACTCTCCATACTGGCGTCTTTCTTTACACAAGGTGAACGTCAATTCGCGCTGTGCTCGGGTGATTCCGACATACATCAAGCGGCGCTCCTCTTCCACTTGGTCTTCATCAATACTGGTTTGGTGAGGCAATATCCCTTCCTCACTACCAATCAAATAGACATAAGGAAACTCAAGCCCTTTGGAAGCGTGTAGCGTCATTAACTGCACCGCATCCGTGTCATCATTTTCTTCCCCTCGCTCCATCATGTCGCGTAATGTCAGACGCTGCACCACTTCTTTAAGCGATTTCTCTTCTTGGTCGGGATTATCCCCTTCAAGGTCGGCAACAATCCAAGCATACAGATCCGAGACATTTTTCATCCGCATTTCAGCTGCTTTCTGACTTGACGAGGTTTCATACAACCAATCTTCATAATGAATATCTCGCACCAAAGAACGTACTGCTTCAACCGTATTGCCGCGTTCGGCATTGTCACCAATAGCCACTAGCCACTCGGTAAATTTACGTAGATTGGCTAAACCTCGTCCAGATAGATGTTGCTCTAAGCCCAATTCAAAGCTTGCCGCAAAGAGGCTCTTACCACGCATATTGGCGTAGCTGCCCAATTTTTCTAGCGTCGCCGGGCCAATCTCTCGGCGAGGCGTATTCACGATGCGCAAAAACGCGTTGTCGTCGTCTGGGTTCACCAAAGCACGTAAATAGGCCATGATGTCTTTAATTTCGGCACGAGCAAAAAACGAAGTACCTCCGGAAAGCTTATAAGGCACTCGATTCTGCGTCAGAGACTTTTCAATCAGGCGAGATTGGTGATTGCCACGATACAAGATTGCGTAACTGCGATATTCAGTACGATTGAGGAATTTATGTGCAATCAGCTCCCCCGTGACCCGCTCAGCTTCATGATCTTCATTTTTGGCCAGCAGCACTTTCAACTTCTCCCCTTCCGGGATCTCTGAAAACAGCTTCTTTTCGTACACGTGAGGATTATTGGCAATCAAAATATTCGCGGCACGCAAAATGCGACTCGTAGAGCGGTAGTTTTGTTCCAATTTCACAATACGCAAGTTGGGGTAATCCTCCCCAAGCAATACCAAGTTCTGCGGTTTCGCACCTCGCCAAGAATAGATCGACTGGTCATCATCTCCTACAACGGTCAAGCGCCCCCGTTCACCCACTAAGAGTTTCACTAACTCATATTGGCTAGTGTTGGTATCTTGATACTCATCCACCAGCAAATACTGCAATCGTTTCTGCCAATGTTGCCTCACCTCTTGGTTAGTTTTAAGCAACGTCACTGGCAGTGAAATTAAGTCGTCAAAATCTAACGCATTGTAGGCACTCATCTGCTTTTGATACATGGCATAGCAAAGGGCAAACAATTGCTGCTGCTCTCCAGCAGCGCGTGCCAGTGCTTGATCTGGCGTCAAGATATCGTTTTTCCAATTGGATATGTGGCTCACTAACGCTCGAAGTAAGTCTTTATCACCATCCAACTGTTTTTCGGTCAGCTCTTTCAACAATGCCAGCTGATCTTGGTCATCAAACAAAGAAAATCCGGCTTTCAAACCAAGTGAGCGATATTCTCGGCGAATAATATTGAGGCCAAGGGTATGAAACGTCGACACCATGAGGCCTTTGCTTTCGCTTTTACTCAACGTTTGTCCAACACGCTCTTTCATTTCGCGCGCCGCTTTATTGGTAAACGTCACCGCAGCAATATTGCGCGCTTTATAGCCACACTGCTGAACAAGGTAAGCAATTTTATTGGTAATGACGCGCGTTTTACCCGAGCCCGCTCCTGCTAATACCAAGCAGGGCCCAGAGACATATTTGACTGCCGCATCTTGTTGAGCATTCAGCTTCATGTTGGCCTCAATGTGAAGAATTTATCTGGCGTATAATAGTCGCCCGCGCGCCTGATTGCGAATGGATTCCTGCCGGTAATATTGATCCTCTCGCAAGCCGGACTTATTGAGCGAGACTGGTGAGCAACATTGGGTTTATCGATCTCAACCACAATTTTTACGCCCCTTCCCTCACCTTAAAGCGTAGCCACTACACTTTAACTTGGTTAACAGCAAGTTGCTGACAGTTGCCGTATTAACAAAGGTCGTGATTAGAGTGGAGAAAAAAATGGCACGAACACAAGTCTATGCTCTGAGCGCGGGGCTACTCTCTAGTTTGCCCCTTACTATCGCACAAGCCAATGTGAACACGGTTCAGGACATCACCAACAAAACGTTCAATAAGACGAGAGCCAATTGTGGTGATTATGTCGGGCAATACGAAGCCACCGCACAAGATATTCACTTACAGCGCCGCCAAATCGCAACCCTCACGATTACCGCCGATCAGGATAGCTGCACCTTCCAGAGTAATGCCATCCCAAACCATGATTTCAACGACGGCAAACGCGCCTTCCCCAACCAAGTAAAACCACAACAGCAAGAGTATCAGGTAACACGACACCCTCGTATCGCACCCAAAGCCAGCCCCTTATCACTGCGCAGCGATAATGCGGTGATGCTCAACGGAGTGAAAGTCGATGTACTTGCGGCAGGCTGCTTTGGGGTTGCAGACGGAAAGGTTGGGTGTTTTGATATGAGCCAAAAATGGCGCTACGATCCCGCCTTTCGTTACAGTGACTTCCTAACCGACAGCCATCATGCTCACGCTCAACCTGATGGAACCTACCACTATCACGCCAGTCCCAGCGCCCTATTTTCCGACAGCCGATTACGAGTCTCCCCTGTAATCGGCTTCGCCGCGGATGGCTTTCCTATTCTGGGCCCTTACCTCTCAGACAATGGCATCATTCGCCCCGCAAAATCGAGCTATCAACTGAAACCAGGGAATCGGCCCAGCGGTAATAATAGCCCTGGGGGAAAATATGACGGAACCTATCGCGACGACTATGTGTTTGTTGAAGGTTCGGGCGATCTCGACCAGTGCAATGGCATGACCATCCATAAGCAATATGGCTATTATGTTACAAATAGTTTCCCATATATCCTCAATTGCTTTAAAGGCACCCCCGACCCTTCATTCAACAAGGCTGCTCCTGGTCATCACGCTCACCAACCACCGACACATCGTGGTGGAAAACACCGCCGACCTCCCCCTCCACCCTCGTATTAATGGCACCTTAGTCGTAAAAAAGGCCAAAGAAGCTAAAAAATAATAATTTTGCTTAATAAATATTCTTTTCTTCCATAGAAGGAGTATGTTAAGACTATAATGAATGAACGTTCATTCACTGGCTAGGATCTCATGTCTGATTCAGACGTCACCGACAAACGGCAGCAAATTTTGACCGCGGCCGAAAAACTCGTAGCCGAATTTGGTGTCCAAGGGTTTTCCATGCACAAATTAGCCAACTGTGCCGGTGTCGCGACGGGAACCCTCTATCGCTATTTTGACGATAAAAATACCCTACTGGCCGAAGTACGTTTCTCAGTAATGCAACGTATCGCGCTCGCAGCGCAGGCAGGTGTCCACGATGGTATGCCGCTCAAACTTCGCTTTCGCACAATGTGGCTTAATATTTGGCAGTTTGCGAACGCCAATATCGGAACAATAAGCAATCGGCTGCAATATGCGTCGCTTCCTTCCCTACCTTATGCAACCATCAAGGAGCGTGAATGGCAGATATTCACTGAAATGCGTAAACTATTTAATGAAGGAAAAGAACAAGGTTTATTCAAACCATTAGATAACGAAATTCTTGCGGTTCTCAGTTTTGAAGCAAGTGCCGCGTTAGCTCGAAAACACTCTTTAGGCTTTTACGAACTGGACAGCAGCTTGCTTGACGCAGCGTTGGAAGCTTGTTGGGATGCAATAATCACTCACTAATTTTGGAGTTCTGAACAGAATGAAAAAGTGGACTTTGATAATGTTACTTATCGCACTGGTACTATTTGGCAGTGTGATTGGTATCAATATATTTAAAGAAAAGAAAATCGCTGAATTCTTGGCTAATCGACCTGAGCCAGAATTCCCCGTTACCGTAACCACGGTGAAGCCAGTAAACTGGGTTCCTACAATCCAAGCTATTGGTTTTATCGAACCTCACCAAGGTGTCACATTAGCCAGCGAAACCAGCGGCGTCATCAATAAAGTGGCATTCGAGTCAGGCCAATCGGTCAAAGCGGGTCAGTCACTGGTTCAGCTTGATTCTGACGTAGAAATTGCGAATCTAGAAAGCTCTGAAGCCAACTTGCCAGCAGCAGCAGCCAAATATAAGCGCTACAAAGACCTGTATAAAAAAGGTTCAGTCTCGCAAGAAGATTATGATGGTGCCAAAGCAAGCTACTTTTCTTTAGTTGCACAAATAAAGAGCCTGAAAGCGACGATTGAACAGCGCAATATCAAAGCGCCATTTTCCGGTGTGCTTGGTATTCGCAATGTGTACTTAGGCCAATACGTACAGCCGGGAACAGAAATTGTTCAACTTGAAGACACCAGCGTAATGCGTCTGGTATTGACGATTCCACAAACGGACATCGCCAAGGTTAAGAATGGACAAGAAGTCGATATATCTGTCGATGCTTATCCTAGCCAAGTTTTCAAAGGTAAGATCAGAGCGATTGAGCCTGCTGTTGATGCGCAAAGTGGTCTGATTCAGATACAAGCTGATATTCCAAACAGCGATGGCAAGTTGCTGGCTGGGATGTTTGCCCGTGCCAATATCCTACTTCCGTCCGTCCCGAATCAAGTTACCCTGCCGCAAACCGCCATTACCTACGCGCTATATGGAGACAATGTTTATGTCGTTAGCGATGACAATGGTGTCAAACGCGCCAAGCAAGCGGTTGTCAATGTAGGTGAGCGCATCGGTAGCGTCGCTCATATATTGAGTGGCATAAAAGCGGGTGACGTTATCGTCACATCTGGTCAGGTGCATTTGTCTAACGGCTCCAAAGTGCGAGTGGTTAAAGACTCTGCGCTGCAACTACCTGCCAAAGCACCAATGTTATAACTGGAGGAATCATGCGCTTTACTGATGTTTTCATAAAACGTCCAGTTTTAGCGGTATCGATCAGCTTTTTAATTGCGCTGCTTGGTTTACAAGCAGCCTTTAAAATGCAGGTTCGACAATACCCTGAAATGACCAACACCATCGTCACTGTAACGACTAATTACTATGGCGCGAGTGCGAATGCCATCCAAGGCTTCATCACTCAACCCTTAGAGCAAGCCATTGCTCAGGCCGACAATATCGATTACATGACGTCGTCGTCCAAGCTCGGTGTTTCAACGATCACCGTCAACATGAAGTTGAATACCGACCCCAACGCCGCACTGGCCGATATTTTGGCCAAGACGATGTCCGTGAAGTCTCAGTTACCTAGTGATGCTGAAGACCCAACGGTGAGCTTGTCTACAGCGGCAGGGACAGCGGTGCTCTATATTGGCTTTACGAGTGATTCATTAGACTCTAACCAATTAACCGACTACTTAGATCGCGTTGTTAACCCTCAATTTGTGACTGTTGAAGGCGTTTCAAAAGTCGATCTTTACGGCGGTAGCAGCTACGCGTTACGTGTATGGCTTGATCCTGCAAAAATGGCGGCGCTTAAACTGTCGGCAAGTGAAGTCACCAACGTATTGAAGCAAAACAACTATCAGTCAGCGACAGGACAGGCCGACGGTTACTTCATTCAATACAATGGCGATGCGAACACCCAAAATACGACACCAGAGCAGCTCAAGCAGCTCGTCGTTAAAGAGCAAAACGGCAACATTATCCGACTTGGAGATATTGCCAAAGTTACGCTCGCAACCAGCCACGATACAATTCGCGGTAGCGCAAACGGTAAGAAAGCGGTTGTGGCCGCGATCAACGCAACACCGACCGCTAACCCGATTAATATCGCCAAAAACATCCGCAAGATGTTGCCTCAAATACAGAAAAACCTGCCAAGCAACATCAAAATGCGGGTCATGTACGATTCTACCATCGCGATTAGTGACTCCATTACGGAAGTCATTAAAACGTTGGCAGAAGCGGTACTGATCGTATTGGTGGTAATTACTCTATTCTTGGGCTCACTGCGGGCTGTGATTATTCCAATCGTCACCATTCCGCTGTCCTTAATTGGTGTAGCGATGGTGATGCAATCGTTCGGGTTCTCTTGGAACTTGATGACACTCCTCGCCATGGTACTCGCCATCGGTCTGGTGGTGGATGATGCGATTGTTGTATTGGAAAACGTTGACCGGCATATCAAGCTGGGAGAGTCGCCGTTCCGAGCAGCCATTATTGGTACGAGAGAAATTGCCATTCCAGTTATCGCAATGACGCTCACGCTCGCGGCGGTATACTCTCCGATTGCTCTAATGGGAGGCTTAACAGGCACGCTGTTCAAAGAGTTTGCTTTGACGCTCGCAGGCGCGGTATTTATCTCTGGTATCTTAGCTCTGACGCTTTCTCCAATGATGTGCGCCAAGATGTTTAAGTCAAACCAGAAGCCAAGCAAATTCGAGAGCAAGGTTCATAGCACCTTAGATCGAATGACGGCTCGTTATGAGAAAATGCTTACTGCAGTGATGACGCGTCGCCCAGTAATCATTGGGTTTGCGGTTATCGTATTCGCCGTTCTTCCGCTGCTGTTCAAATTCATCCCAAGTGCTTTGGCTCCTTCGGAAGACAACGGTGTTGTGATGATGATGGGTACTGGTGAGGAAAGCGCGAACCTAGATTACCTGAGCAATACCATGCAAGACGTGAACACGATTCTGTCTAAGCAGCCTGAAGTTCAGTTTTCGATGGCGTTCACTGGTGTTCCAGATTCAAACCAAGCATTAGGGATTGCGACACTGAAACCGTGGGGTGAACGTAAAGCAAGCCAAGAAGAAGTGACTAAACGCGTTGGCGCACTAGTCAAAGATATTCCTGGCATGAGTATTGTTGCGTTCAACTTACCAGAACTGCCTGGAGCAGGTTCAGGTCTACCGATTCAGTTAGTTCTCACAACGCCAAATTCATTTGAAAACTTGTTTACCGTGGCGACGGAAGTGCAAAACAAAATGAAGTCTAACCCGATGTTTGTCTTCACTCAGCTGAATCTCAACTTCAACTCAGCAACGATGAAGATCAAGATCGACAAAGACAAAGCGGGTGCATACGGTATTACCATGCAAGATATTGGTACTACGCTTTCGACTATGATGTCAGATGGCAGCCTGAACCGCGTTAACATTGATGGCCGATCTTACGAGGTTATTCCTCAGGTGGAACGTAAGTGGAGACTAAATCCAGAGTCTCTCAATAATTATTACGTAACCGCCGCGAACGGTAAATCAGTGCCTCTCAGCAGCCTAGTGACCATTAAGGTAACCGGTGAACCAAGAGCGCTATCCCACTTCGACCAGCTAAATTCAGCAACCATCAGTGCCGTTCAAGCTCCAGGTACGTCTATTGGTACCGCTGTGGATTGGCTTGAAAACACAGTGCAAGCCACACTACCGTCTGGCTATACTCACAGCTATATGGGTGAGTCTCGTCAGTATGTGGAAGAAGGAAATGCGCTCTATCTAACGTTTGGTCTTGCGGTTGCAATCGTATTCTTGGTACTAGCGATACAGTTCGAGTCTCTTAAGGATCCAATTGTTATCTTGGTTTCAGTACCACTTGCAATATGTGGCGCACTGATTGCTCTTGCATGGGGGGCGTTCTTCGGAGTGACAACGATGAACATCTACTCCCAAGTCGGCCTCATCACCCTAGTCGGATTGATATCGAAGCACGGTATATTGATCTGTGAAGTGGCTAAAGAAGAGCAGCTCCATAATAATCGTTCACGAATGGAAGCGGTCATTATAGCGGCGAAAACACGTTTACGCCCTATCTTGATGACAACAGCGGCGATGATTGCTGGCCTAATCCCATTGCTTTACGCGACGGGCGCAGGTGCGCACTCACGCTTTAACATTGGTCTCGTGATTGTGGCTGGCCTTGCGATAGGTACTATCTTTACCCTATTCGTTCTGCCGGTGATTTATACATTCCTAGCGGAGAAACACAAACCACTGCCTATCTTTGTCGAAGATAAAGACTTAGAAAAGCTGGCTCGTGTGGATGAGGCGAAAGCAGCACACCGCAAGATCAATCTTGATAAAGACAATGCCTCATCGTAACTGACTTGGTGTATCAACGATACTTGTTAATTAACGATACTTGTTACTAAACGATAATTGTTAATCGTCATCAATAAAGGTCACTTCGGTGGCCTTTTTTTTCGTCTTCAATGGCGACATTTCCAACATGATTCAATAAAATGAATAAAACGAGATAGGAACGGTTATTACTATGTTTGATCCAAAAAAATTAGAACAAGTTGCAAAACAAATTCACGATTCCATGCCGCAACCAGTGAAAGATCTGGGCACCGACGTAGAACAAAAAGTGCGTCAGGTCATTCAAGGTCAATTGAACAAACTTGATGTGGTAAGCCGCGAGGAGTTTGACGTACAAACGCAAGTATTGATGCGTACCCGTCAAAAGCTAACTGAAATGGAAAATAAACTGATCGAGTTAGAAGCCAAACTTAATCAAGAATGATTCACAGTTAGGGCATTTATCTAAGCCATGAACATTCTAAACTTGGTGTGTGTTAGTGCTCACTATGCCATTGAGCTAATAGCTAAAACAAATAGCACTAAGATTTGAGAGAAGACATAAAAAAAGCTTGGTTAACGGCAACCAAGCTTTTTTACAATGTTGTGTTGTATTTATTTTATTTTTAACCAACTAAGAAAAACGCTAAATATAACTTAGTCTTCTTAAATACTGCCTCTAAACTAATCATTTTCCGATTATCTGGCAAGGACGTAGTTCAAACTTTATTGATCTCCCTATCAACAAAACATACACCACAAGATGCTTAACCAGCAACTGCGATACGTTTCATGTCGGTCATATAGCCGCGCAGCTCCTCACCAATAAACTCAACTGGGTGATGGCGAATCGCGTCGTTTACCTCAATCAAGCGCGCATTATCAACTTGATTTGAAACTTCACCAAACCCACGACCAATCACATCTGTTGCGACCGTTGGCATAAACTGATCGCGTAGCATCGGCACTGCCACGTTAGCAAATAGGTAAGTACCATATTCTGCGGTATCGGAAATAACCACGTTCATTTCGTACAAACGCTTACGTGCCACCAAATTAGCAATCAATGGCAATTCATGTAATGACTCGTAGTACGCCGACTCATCGATGATGCCCGATGATGTCATGGCCTCAAATGCCAACTCTACCCCAGCTCTTACCATCGCAATCATCAAGATGCCGTGGTCGAAATATTCCTGCTCAGCAATGTCTTGATTCGACTCAGGGTAATTTTCAAATGCCGTTTCGCCGGTTTCTTTGCGCCAGCGCAGCAAATCAGCGTCATCGTTCGACCAATCAGCCATCATGCCTTTAGAAAACTGACCAGTAATGATGTCATCCATGTGCTTGTTGTACAGCGGGCGCATCAAATCTTTAAGCTGCTCAGAGAGATCAAACGCTTTGATTTTTGCCGGGTTAGAAAGTCTATCCATCATATGAGTGATGCCGCCAAATTTCAGAGCTTCGGTAACGACTTCCCAACCATTTTGCAGTAACTTGCCGGCATAGCTTGGCTCAATACCATCTGCGATCATTTTTTCGTAGCATACAATCGAACCCGCTTGCAGCATGCCGCATAAAATCGTTTGTTCACCTAGCAAGTCTGACTTCACTTCCGCAACAAAAGACGACTCAAGACAGCCCGCTCTGTGGCCACCGGTTCCCGCAGCCCACGCCTTAGCGATTTCCCAGCCTTCTCCTTGTGGATCATTTTCAGGATGCACGGCAAGTAGAGTCGGTACGCCAAAACCACGCTTATATTCTTCACGAACTTCAGTGCCTGGGCACTTAGGTGCAACCATCACCACCGTTAAGTCTGAGCGGATCTGCATTCCTTCCTCAACCACATTAAAACCGTGTGAGTAGCCCAGCGCTGCGCCTTGCTTCATCAGCGGCATAACAGTCTCAACCACATTACTGTGTTGTTTATCTGGAGTCAGGTTGATGACCAAATCGGCTTGTGGAATCAAGTTCTCATAGCAATCCGCCACAAAACCATTTTCTTTTGCGCTCAGAAACGATTGACGCTTCTCATTAATGGCCGCTTGGCGAAGTGCGTAAGACACATCTAAGCCTGAATCTCGCATGTTTAAACCTTGGTTTAACCCTTGCGCACCACACCCGACAATCACGATTTTTTTACCAACTAAGAACTTTGCCTCGTTTGCAAATTCTTCTTTGTCCATAAAGCGGCAGCGGCCTAGTTGATCCAACTGCTGACGTAAGTTCAGAGTGTTAAAATAGTTAGCCATATTCGTATCCTTGTGATGAGATGGGGATCTTCGCCAAGCGAAGCCAATGGAATTTATCTTAGTGCGATCATAAAATTGCTTAAAGTGATATATTCACAATTACTCGTTGCAATTAATGCAAGATAAAGAGGCACGCAGGTGAACTTAACAACCTTAAAAATGTTTATCCACCTTTGTGATAGCAAAAGCTTCCATAAAACCGCATTAGCGGTCCACATTAGCCCTTCGGCGTTGAGTCGACAAATCCAAAAACTTGAAGCGTCTGTCGGTCAACCATTGCTGCTTCGAGATAATCGTTCAGTCGAACTCACTGAAGCTGGTAGGAAGTTACTGCCCGTCGCATTGCGCATCACCTCAGAGTGGCAGCAGCTGTACCATCAACTCCACGATGGATGCCAAGAGTTAACGGGTGAGCTACGCATGTTTTGCTCGGTAACGGCCAGCTATACCCATTTGCCTGATCTGCTGTCGACTTTCCGTATCCACCACCCACAGATTGAATACAAGCTGTCGACTGGTGATCCCGCGCAAGCGATTGAGAAAGTTCAGAACAAAGAAGTGGATATCGCCTTATCAGCAATGCCTGATGCCCTGCCAACTAAGCTAGAGTTCGCCACAATAGGCGAAATACCGCTCTCCGTTATCGCACCGCGTGGCAGCAGTCCATTTATCGATGAATTACAGAAACCCCAGCCTGATTGGTCGGGTATTCCCTTCATCATACCCGAAGCGGGAACCGCCAGAGAGCGTGCCAACACATGGTTTAGCCAAATGGGTATTAAGCCGACAATTTATGCAAAAGTAGCTGGGCATGAAGCGATCGTCAGCATGGTTGCATTAGGGTGTGGGGTGGGGATTGTTCCTGATGTCGTCATCAACAGCAGCCCGGTCAAACAGCGAATACAAAAACTTAACGTCGCCCCGATCAAACCGTTTAAGATAGGGCTATGCTGTTTGCGATCTCAGCTTAACCATCCGCTTGTGAAAGCTTTGTGGAGCGTGGCCACAAAAGACATGCTCCGAAATTAAGCCTATGGGGTTAAATAACTTTAGAAAACTGATTTTGACACTGGCGATCGCGCAAGTATTTGTCAAAACACATGCAGATATTACGAATAAGTAAACGGCCTCTCGCTGTCACCTGAATACACTTAGAATCAAGCGTCACCAAGCCATCACGAACAAATTGCTGTAGCTGCGCCAAGTCCTCTTGGAAATAATCGTCAAAATCTATGTGATAGGTAGATTGAAGCTGCTGCTTATCCAGCTGGAAATTGCAAATCAGCCTTTTGATAACGTCACGACGAATAATATCGTCGTTATCAAGTACAACGCCTTTCCACAAAGCGTGTCGATCTTGATCAAGCTGGTTGTGATACGCCTTCAAATCTTTTTGATTTTGCGCATACACATCTCCAATCATAGAAATAGCGGATACTCCGAAGCCCACTAAATCGCACTCGCCTTGAGTCGTATAACCTTGGAAGTTTCGATGTAGTCTACCCTCGCGCTGCGCTACCGCTAATTCATCGTCCGGACGAGCAAAGTGATCCATCCCAATACATTGGTATCCTGCGGCGGTTAATTTTCCGACGGTATCCTGTAAGATCGCCAATTTTTCTTCAGCCTGTGGTAAATCTGCTTGTTTGATCTTACGCTGAGCCGCGAACATAGTAGGCATATGGGCGTAGTTGAAAATCGATAAGCGACCAGGCTGCAGCGCTAAGACTTGATCTAGCGTCGCCGAGAACGACTGCTGAGTTTGCTTGGGCAAGCCATAAATCAAATCTAAGTTGGTCGAGCGAAAACCTAACTGTTTCGCGCGCCGCACCATATCAATAATCAGTTGCTCATCTTGTTCACGATTGACCAGCTTTTGAACTTGCTTATTAAAGTCTTGCACACCAATACTAAGGCGGTTAAACCCTTCTTGAGACAAGTGATCGAGAAAGTCTAACCGCAGCTCTCTTGGGTCAACTTCGATACTTATCTCGGCCTCAGTATCAAACTGAAACTCGCTTTTTAACACAGCCATCAAGCGGCTAATTTGCTCAGGTGTTAAATAGCTAGGTGTTCCGCCACCAAAATGTAATTGAGTGACGCGACGACCTTGCAGCAAAAAAGCACGCTGGCGAATTTCATGTTCAAGTACATCCAAATATTCATCGACTTTGTGCTGCTGACGAGTGATGAATTTGTTGCAACCGCAGTAATAGCAAAGCGTATGGCAAAACGGAATGTGGACATATAAAGATAGTGGGCGTTCAGGGTACTGAGTGCAGGCCATGTCTAAATCGGAAATGGTGAAAGCTTCGTGGAACTCCAGTGCGGTAGGATACGATGTGTAGCGAGGCCCTGAGTAGTTATATTTTTCAATAATACTCTGATCCCACACAATCTGCTGCTGATTTGATTCCACTTGCTGCGACATAAAAGCTTTCCAAAATTAGATAAACACACCGACATAATTGCCACGCTATCTTAGCAAAAAAAACTATACGCTCAATGCGGTGCAGTTGGCATTTTATCAAACGGCTAGCACCGCTAACCGTTTTTATCGGCTCGATCAGACAGTGAGCAAGTCTACTCACTCGCCCATATCAAGATTCGGCTACAGGACTTGCACTGGTATTTGATCGTTCAAAGGCAGCACGCGCTTTTGCAACGCCTTAAGCTCTGCAACGATCGAATCTTGCAATCTCGCTTCGGCTTGGTGACGAGCGAGATTCTGCTTCATTCGCTCTTTCTTCACCAATGCTTGGCGAGCATCGCTGCGCGCCATATCCTTCACAATATGATACAGCTCTGCCGTGGCTGGAAACTCAACGTCAAAGTCGACTCTTTCATCACCTTGCACGTAATCCATAATGTTATAGATACGAATACTAATTTCAGATAAGTCACATTGCCCCTGAATGCCGACCAAGCACAGGGTGTTGACGTTCTCATAGATATTCGCATTGCGTTTCTTAACCGCGAGCGTTTGATGCTGCGCCTGTTGTTGAGTCTGTTTGCGCAATAACAACAGCAAACGACCAGCGTATGCCGCCAATAATACTATGATAATGCCGCCAAGGATGGCAAGCCACGTCATGCCCATCTTGATGCCTACCCTTTTAAGTCGTCCAAATTGACGTTCTCAAATTGAGCCAACAAATCGTCTTCACTGCGTGGCGCTTGCTTCACCGATTTCTTCTTCGGTTGCTCAACGTCTTTTACTTCTTCCAGCTCAGACTCTTCTGGTTCTTGGTCAAAGTAGCCGAGCTGCTTCATCAGCACTTCAATTCGATCCAGTTTTTCATCGACAAAGCTTTGCAGGCCAGCACCCAGTTTTTCACCTTGCTCGATGCGATCAAGCAAGACATTCAATTGCGCGTCATTTTCTAGCAGCTCTAGCTCGCGCTTCGCCGATAACTTGCGCTCTTTTTTGCTTGGCTTACTTTTATTTACCACCAGCTGAATTTTCTTTTTACTGCCGATGCGTGGGTCTTTGGCCATTTTTGCCGAACCACTATGGCTTCCAGCCGACTCCGCATTGCGGTTTCCGGTTTTTAAGCCTTTACGATTTTTCACTTTTTTACGTAAACGGCCTTCAACGTCCGATTCTGTACGGTTACGTGTCACGACGACTTCAACTTCGCCCATCGCACCCGGTTTTCTTGATTTTTTATTACGACTCATCTGGCTTCCTCAGCAAAATAACATCATTACCTATAAATTCTAGATGGAGACAATCCCGTTTCGCCAAATATTCAAACGTGCGGCGACTAAAAAAAATCACATGCGTAAGATCATTTTTATAGTGCCAGCGCGCAAACGCTTCCACATCGAGCACCATTTTTGTCATCACCGCTAACCACGCACCTGGGCGTAGCATAGTTAACCACTGCTGCCACACCCGGTCTGGTTGGTGCAGATGCTCAATGACCTCGGTGGCAGTTACAAAATCGTACTGCGATTCGAGCACCTGTTTATCAGGCTGATAAAAGACATCATATAAAGCGACCTGATGTCCTTGCTCTTGCATCATCAATGACAAAGTAGGGCCGGGGCCACAGCCAAAATCCAGCCCAGTAGAACTAGGCGCGATTCGCTCTAACAGCGGCGTTGCGACTCGCGACAAAAAACGACGGTAGCCCTGATCTTCAGGGTTGTTTTCGTGCAAGTCATAGTGCGCTTTTTCGTCCTTCGCATTTAGTAAATGCTCATGCGTAACAAACACCAACTCACATTCTTGGCATTGAAAGTAGCTGCGGCGTTTATCGCTATAATAATGGTGGGCATCTTTTACCAGACACAAAGGACACTGATTCATATATTCTTCCTTTAATGAAGAGGCGAAACATATCAGAAATGCGGCTGGCTGTGGAGTATTTTGAGGTATTTTTCATCAATTTTAGGGCGAATGAGAAGGCTTTCGGCTTTAGATACCGAACACAGTCCTTACTCACCCAAATAAGTTACCGAGCATTACAGCGCTAGTGAAGACCACCAACATATTGAGATAAGACGGAAATATCTTCATCGGACAACTTTTGTGCAATATCACGCATCATGCTATTCATGTCGTTAGCGCGAGAGCCGTTGCGATAACTTTCTAGCTGAAGCTTGATGTACTCGGCATGCTGCCCAGCAATTCTGGGAAATCCGGCTAGCTCACCCCCATTTCCTCTTGGTCCATGGCAAGCAATGCAAGCAGTTAAGCCCTTTTCAGCATCTCCGCCAGCATAAAGCGCGCGTCCTTTGTCCACGACATCCTCCGGCGTACTGCCTTCTGCAGCTGGCAACGAACTATAATAGGCTGCAAGATCCGCCATATCTTGTTCTGACAACGGGAGCGCCATACCTCCCATCACCGGATTATATCGACCTTGCTTCCCGCCGGTCTGCATACCGAGTTTAAGATCCAGCAATTGTTTATTGAGATAACTGGCATGTTGGCCCGCTAAATTGGGGTACATGGTCAATTGGCTGTTGCCATCGGCACCATGACAAGCCGTACAAGTTTGGGATTTTTCTTTCCCAGCTTCGATGTTACCTTGTGCCCACACCGAGCTACTAACGATAAGACTGATGACTAGCGTGAATTTATTCATGACATTCCATTATATTTATCTGGCTTCCATTTCCACTCTACGAGTCCACTCATGCTACAATAGGCGATCATTGGCTGAGCATGGTTAGTTTAGTCGAGTCCACAATAAAGTGATCAATCCAACATACAAAGTCGAGATGGAGTTAACAGTGAGCGTTAAAATTAACTACCAAAACACGCATTTTATCACCAGTGCCCCAGATATCCGTCATTTACCCGAAGATGAAGGCATAGAAATTGCGTTTGCAGGACGCTCCAACGCAGGAAAATCAAGCTCGTTAAATCGACTGACCAACCAAAAAGGACTAGCCAAAACCAGTAAAACACCTGGGCGAACTCAGCTGATCAACCTTTTCAAAGTGCAAGACGGCTGCCATATTGTCGACTTGCCAGGTTACGGCTTTGCCCAAGTACCACTGGAAATGAAGAAGAAGTGGCAGAAATCACTTGGCGAATATTTGCAGAAACGTACCTGCTTGAAAGGTGTCGTTGTGCTGATGGATATTCGACACCCAATGAAAGATTTGGACCAACAGCTGATCTATTGGGCCATCGATAGTGGAATTCCTGTGCAGGTGCTACTGACTAAAGCGGATAAATTGAAAAGTGGTGCGAGAAAAGCACAAGTGCTGAAAATCCGTGAGATGGCGTTAGGGTTCGGCGGCACCGTACAAGTCGACCCATTTTCTACGTTAAAAGGTATCGGTGTAGACGTGCTACGTAACAAACTCGATCAATGGTTTGCACCAGCGGTAGAGGCCTTGTTAGAGGAAGAATCTAATCAAGAAGATCTCAGCGATACCGAATAACCACATCTAACTTAAAAGGCTCAGCCTACCATGCTGAGCCTTTGCCCCGCACAACCATCATCCCAAATCATCTCTCTAGTCATACTCTGATCTTATGAACATTTTCGCCGTGATGTGAACCCGCTCTCACGAATCAAGAAAGTGTTGGTACGGCAGGAAGCCGCGCGATAACTGAAGATATGCTCGATTAGATAGCGCCCAATAAAAAACGCCCCAGCCAAATACTGACTAGGGCGGCTGAATTAGCCTAATCCAATAACGTGAAACAAAAGGTCTGAAAGATAGAACATCTTACCTCTGTACCCTACGCGTTCTAATGTACAACATTTGGTCATAAAGTAAAATTAAATATGTAATTTTTTTTCAGAAATATTCACTACCAGAGGATTATTTGTGATTTATTGGCTTATTAACACCATAAATCTGTCATAAAAATACCATTTCTTGTTTTATTACATATAAGCTAAGCCTAACTAGTGCGCCTGATCCCAGTTATCACCATGACCAGCCTCCGCCACTAATGGTACGTTCAACTGCGCAGCGGCTTCCATTAGCTGCTGTATTTTCGGTTCAAACTCAGCCAATAACTCAGCTTTCACCTCAAACACCAGTTCATCGTGTACTTGCATTAACAAACGGACATCTTCGCTAGACTGTTGTTGTATCCACTCATCCACCAGCAACATCGCTTTTTTAATAATATCCGCCGCCGTGCCTTGCATGGGCGCATTGATGGCGGCGCGCTCAGCCGCTTTACGGCGTAATCCGTTGCGAGATGTGATTTCAGGTAAATGTAGGCGACGACCAAATAATGTTTCGACGTAACCCTGTTCAGAAGCTGCCGAGCGCGTGTCTTCCATATACTGCATGACACCAGGATAACGTTCAAAATAGGTATCCATGTACTGCTGTGCTTCGCCGCGCGGGATCCCTAATTGTTTCGACAAGCCAAACGCGCTCATTCCATAAATCAAACCAAAGTTAACGGCTTTGGCTCGTCTACGCTGCTCACTCGTCACGGCTTCGATATCCACTGATAAAATCTCGGCCGCGGTCGCCGTGTGAATGTCTTTACCTTGCTGGAAGGCTTGTAATAGACTTTCATCACCAGACAGGTGAGCCATAATACGCAATTCAATCTGTGAGTAATCGACTGCTAGGATTTTATAGCCATGCGGCGCAACGAACGCTTGGCGAATACGGCGACCTTGCTCATTACGGATAGGAATATTCTGTAAGTTAGGGTCAGTAGAAGACAAGCGACCTGTCGCTGTGACAGCTTGATGATAAGAAGTATGCACTCGCCCGGTCATCGGGTTAATCATCTTAGGCAGCTTATCTGTGTAAGTCGACTTTAGCTTAGCCAGTCCGCGATATTCCAATAGCAGCTTAGGTAATGGGTAGTCTTGCGCCAGCTCTTGCAAGACTTCTTCGTTGGTTGATGGGGTACCCGACGGCGTTTTCTTAACAACGGGTAGCCCCATTTTCTCAAACAATATAGCCTGAAGCTGTTTAGGCGAGCTTAAGTTAAATTCTTGCTCAGCAAGCGCATAGGCTTGTTGTTCCAATTCCACTAATCGCGCACTGATTTCCTGAGATTGTGCATTAAGCAGCATGTCATCAATCATCACACCCGTTCGCTCAATACGAGACAGCACAGGTACCAGCGGCATCTCAATCTCACGATACACGGCCATTAGTGTCTCATCACGTGCAAGCTGCGCCATAAAATGTTGGTGCAAACGTAAGGTAACATCAGCGTCTTCGGCAGCATACGGTGATGCTTGCTCTAGATCGATCTGATTGAAAGTCAGTTGTTTCTTACCTTTACCGGCTATTTGCTCAAACGAAACACAGCTGTGCTGCAAATGACGCAGCGCTAAGCTGTCCATATCATGCTTACCTGCCACGCTGTTCAGCACGTAGGACGCAAGCATCGTATCGTCCTCTATACCTTGCATGGTGATATCGTAGCGCGCCAATACGCTCGCATCGTACTTGAGATTTTGGCCGACTTTCTTTTGCTCGTGGTCTTCTAATACAGGTTTCAACTGCTCTAGAACCCAATCACGATCCAACTGCTGAGGTGCATCAAGGTAATCGTGTGCTACTGGTACGTACGCGGCAAGTCTAGGTTCTGTCGCAAAGGATACTCCAACTAAATTTGCCACCATATAATCTAGACTGTCGGTTTCGGTATCAAATGCAAAGACATCCGATTGCTGTAATCTCTCCAGCCAAACTGAAAACTGTTCTTTATCCAAAATAGTTTCATATTGACTGCGATCGATCTCCGCGACACTGGTTTCGATTGTCGTGTTCGATCCTGCAGCGGCGGAGTCTTGCTTCACCGCAACAAGGCTTCCTCCATCGAGCAATTCATTTAACCAAGACTTAAACACCATTTTGCCAAACAACTGCACCAATTCATCATGGTTCGGCTCAGCCTTTAGCAATGACTCTGGAGTGGAGTCCAACTCAACATCTAACTTAATCGTCGCAAGACGGTAAGAAAGATAAGCGGAATCTTTATTGTCCTGCAGCTTTTTGGCCATCGTTTTCGACCCACGAAAGCCCAGGGCTGCGATGTCGTCTAGACGCTGGTATAACTCATCCATCCCACCGATGCCTTGTAGCAGTGCGGTCGCGGTCTTATCTCCCACACCGGGTACTCCCGGGATGTTATCAACCTTATCTCCCATCAAAGCCAAGTAGTCGATGATGAGTTCTGGGGGAATACCAAACTTTTCCACCACACCGGCTTCATCCATCACCACATTGGTCATGGTATTGATAAGAGTGACATGCTCATTCACCAACTGGGCCATATCTTTATCACCTGTGCTGATAAGCACTGGCATACCCTGCAGTGATGCCTGATGGGCCAAAGTACCAATCACGTCGTCGGCTTCTACGCCTTCTATTGAAATCAAAGGCAACCCCATGGCACGAATGATATTAAACAGAGGTTCGATTTGGCAGCGGAGGTCGTCCGGCATAGGAGGACGATTGGCCTTGTAGTCGGAATACATATCGTCGCGGAAAGTTTTACCTTTGGCATCAAAAATGACAGCAATACGGTCCGACGAAAACTGACGCATCATGCTGCGCAGCATATTAACGACACCATATACTGCATTGGTGGGGATTTCCCCATTGGTCATGGAGCCAGGATATGCGTGAAATGCACGATAAAGATAAGATGAGCCATCAATGAGGATCAATGGGTTTTCTGGGATGTCGGCCATAAATTTTGATATCCAAACATAGAAACGAAAATATGCGCTAAGGATGCCATGACTGTTAAAACGAATCCAATGTTGGCCGCTAAGTTTAGTTATGGCAATAGTATAATATTGCATAACAGGTCTTACCCCTTTTTGTGGATAAGTCTGTTTATAGTATTTTTCACCAATGAAAGAGCGCTATAGTAAAGAGAGCAATAAAGAAAATAAGATCATGTTTATTAAGAATAAAAAAGTAGATCGCTCAATTTAAACTTGATCTTTTTTTGATCGTGACCTGTGGAAAATCTCACCGATGTCCTTTTCATCTTCCCTAAAATGAAAAAAAGCGACACCCGATGGATGTCGCCTAGCGTAAAAAGATCAACACTATTATAAGTAATTCAGTTTAGCTTAACAAAAGCCATAAATTACACTGGAAGCAATGTGAGCAATGTCGTGCCAAAAGAATGCAGCAGACACCTAACGAAAGCCTTTCACCAAGATGTCTTTGCCCTTAACACAGTGTTAATAATAATCATTATCAAATAGGTGTCAATACCAAATGATAATTATTCTCACTTAATTATGTAATCTATTTACGTACATGTTCAGCGGCTTGAGCACTATCTAATACCAACCATTCAGCGACCTGCTTGGCAAAATAAGTCAGAATTCCATCAGCGCCAGCACGCTTGAAGCACAATAGCGATTCTAAAATGGTTTCTTTCTCTTTTAACCAACCATTGTCTATTGCGGCTTTATGCATGGCGTATTCACCAGAGACTTGATAAGCGAACGTCGGCACTTGCAACTCAGAGCGCACGCGGCGGACGAGATCTAAGTAAGGCATCCCAGGTTTCACCATCACCATATCCGCGCCTTCATTCACATCCATGGCAACTTCGTGGAGCGCTTCATCACTGTTGGCTGGGTCCATCTGGTAATTCTTTTTATTGCCGCCTTTCAAGTTGCTGCTAGAGCCCACTGCATCTCGAAACGGACCATAGTAACTAGACGCATACTTGGCCGAATAAGCCATGATCTGAGTGTTAATATGACCGGCTTCTTCAAGAGCAATGCGAATTTTACCAATGCGACCATCCATCATATCCGATGGCGCAACAACATCAGCACCGGCTTCGGCATGAGATAAGGCTTGCTTGATCAAGACTTCGGTCGTTTCATCGTTCAGCACATAACCATCTTGGTCAATGATGCCATCCTGCCCATGGGTGGTATAAGGATCGAGAGCGACATCCGTGATCACGCCCATTTGTGGTACGTGCTGCTTCAATTCACGAACGGCGCGCTGAACTAGCCCTTCTGGATTGAAAGCTTCTGAGGCACAGAGACTTTTAGCATCTTGATTCACAACGGGAAATAACGCGATTGCAGGCACGCCAAGTTGAGCTAGATAATGCGCTTCTTCCAGCATCAAATCGATCGATAACCTTTCAACACCCGGCATAGATTCTACGGGTTCACGACGATCTTTTCCCATTAGAATAAACATCGGGTAAATGAGATCGTCTACGGATAGCTGATTTTCTGCAACCAAGCGACGGCTAAAGTCATGATTACGAGTCCGGCGCATACGGCGCAATGGGAATTGACTTTGGGTAATGGCAGACACGCTTGTCTCCTTATATGATTCACGGCAAAGCAAAATCATAACACTCTCGCGGCGCCACGCTACCGATATCGTGGCATTTGATAAAAATGATCTCTTATTAAGAGTACCGTATACTCAGTGCTAACATTTACTCGAACCAGCTCAGCAATATGATAGATACTCACGCTCACATCTACGCCAATGAATTTGATCAAGATCGCGACCAAGTCGTGGCAAGAGCACTTGCACAAGGGATCGAGCACATTTTGCTGCCCAACATAGATCTTGAATCCATTCAACCGATGCTCGATACGGAAGCCGCCTACCCTGAGGTATGCCGCTCTATGATGGGTCTGCACCCCTGCTATGTGGACGAAAACATTGAGCAAACCTTGCACACCATTCGCTCTTGGTTCGAGCGTCGTTCCTTTATTGCGGTCGGTGAAATTGGTATCGATCTATATTGGGACCAAACGTTTAAAAAAGAACAAGAGTATGCTTTTATCACCCAACTTAATTGGGCGAAAGAGCTCAAACTTCCCGTGGTGATCCACACGCGTGACTCGATGCAACAAACCTTAGAATTACTTGCCCAGCAGCAAGACGGATCGCTTCAAGGAGTCTTCCATTGTTTTGGTGGTAGCGTAGAAGAAGCAAAAGCCATTACTGGGCTTGGCTTCCATCTCGCACTCGGCGGCGTGTCTACGTTTAAAAATGGGGGGATGGACAAGGTGATTCCTGAATTGAATATGGATTACGTGCTGCTGGAAACCGATTGCCCATACCTCGCCCCTGTCCCGCATCGTGGTAAGAGAAATGAACCTAGTTATACCCAACTGGTGGCTAAACGCGTCGCTGAACTAAGAAGCATAACGCTAGAAGAAGTTGACCAAATCACCACCCGCAACGCGAAAACGCTGTTTCGCCTATAGCGACAAGAGAAAAAAGGTTGGTGTTTCCACCAACCTTCTCCTTACACTCACACTAACCTTCACCAACGTAACCTTAGACCGTGTTGTTCTCTTGCGATTGTTCGTCTTTACGTACATAAAATCGGGCAAAGAACAAACCCACTTCAAACAACAAGCACATAGGTATCGCTAACATAGTCTGAGACAACATGTCTGGCGGGGTTAAAAACATACCGACAACAAATGCTCCGACGATAATATACGGCCGCTTTTGACGAAGAGAATCTGGGTTGGTGGCACCGGTCCAACACAGCAAAATGATCGCGACAGGCACTTCGAATGCAATCCCAAATGCCATAAAAATCGTCAACACGAAGTCCAAATAACTGGTGATATCCGTTGCGTACTCTACGCCCCCTAAAGAAATGGCCGTAAAGAAATGGAACACAATCGGCAATACGACGTAATAGGCAAAAGAGACCCCGACGTAAAACAGCAACGAACTTGAGATTAGTAAAGGCGTCACCAAGCGGCGCTCGTGCTTGTACAAGCCTGGCGCCACAAACGCCCAAATTTGGTACAAAATGAATGGCACACTAATAAACACAGATGTGACAAGCGTCAGTTTTAGCGGAGTAAAAAACGGTGACGCAACATTCGTTGCAATCATCGTAGCCCCTTGGGGCAAGCGTTCAATTAACGGCGCCGAGACAAAGTCATAAATATTATTAGAAAAGTATACTAAGGCTAAAAACACCACCACAATTGCGCTAATGGATTTTAGTAGTCGGCTACGTAACTCAATCAGGTGGCCAATTAAAGGTTGGGTTTGGTCTGCTGAGGACATGTGGTTCGCTCTAAAAAACTAAGCACTAAAGGTTTTGCATAGTGCTTGATGTGAATGGAGTTAAGCGCGCTCTGACGCCTTGTGTTCGGGTTTAACATGATCCGCTTGCTCATCTTTCGGATGAGATCCCAAGCTGCTCGTTTTATTGTCAGACGCATAAGGACGCTGTACTTCTTGCGCAACCTGTTTTAATTCATCGACAGAAGACTTCAAGTCCGCAGACAAATCGTTCATGCCTAACTGCTCAGCTTTACGCAGATTATCATGTAACTCTTGCACTTTAAGTTCTTGCGACACTTCTTCCTTAATATTGTTGGCCATCGCCTTCGCGGTTGCGACAAATCTCGACACACTACGAATCGCATGCGGTAAGCGCTCTGGACCCAACACAATGAGCCCAACCACAAACACCAATACCAGCTCACCAAAACCAATATCAAACATAACTACGCCTGCTCATTATCTTTCTTGGTTTTAGTCTCTGCGCTGGTTTGAGACTGCTGGTTATCAAGGTTGTTCGCTTCAAAATCAGCATCACGAGTTTGCGTATGATCGTTCGATTTGGTGTCGTCATCACTCATTGCTTTTTTGAAGCCTTTTATCGCTGATCCTAAATCACCACCGATACGACCAATTTTTTTGGTCCCGAATAGCACGACCACGATCAATGCAACGATTAACAGTTGCCATATGCCTATTCCACCCATTTAAGTTCCCTCTTCGCTGTAACGAGCCACTGATAAAATTAAAAAAACCTTCACTTCCATAAAACTAAAAATTAGCATAACAATTACTTACGATAGCAACGCCAACTTAACAACCATAGCACAAGGCCAGTGGTCGCAGACGCTAGCGACAGCGATTCATGGTGCGTCCCAACAAATAGTGCTCCGCAAATAACTAAGGTTGCACCAGCCCCAAATAGCAGCTTACCCGTTGCCATCGAGCGTTTGGTATCACGGTAACCCTGATACAACAGCTCCATTCTTTGATTCATGAGCTTACCTTGACGCAAGCTGTCATAGAGCAACTCAGGTAATTCTGGCAATTTTTCTGCCCAAAATGGCGCGCGATCTTTCACCGCATTGATAAAGGCTTTCGGGCCAATCTGATTCGACATCCACTCTTCTAAAAATGGTTTGGCGGTTTCCCATAAATCCAGTTGTGGGTAAAGCTGACGACCTAACCCTTCAATATACAATAGCGTCTTTTGCAACAAGACCAACTGCGGCTGCACTTCCATATTGAAGCGACGCGCAGTATTAAATAAGTTGAGCAATACGTGGCCGAACGAGATATCGCATAATGGTTTAGCGAAGATAGGTTCACACACCATACGGATCGCCAGTTCAAACTCATCAATATTGGTTTCGCGAGGTACCCACTCAGATTCAACGTGCAGCTCCGCAACACGGCGATAGTCACGATTAAAAAAGGCAAGAAAGTTCTCTGCTAAATAGCGTTTATCTTCACTGTTCAGCGTGCCGACGATACCGCAATCTAACCCAATCCAACGGGGGTTTTCTGGCGTATTATAATCAACGAAAACATTGCCAGGATGCATATCCGCGTGAAAGAAGCTGTCGCGGAAAACCTGAGTAAAGAACACCCGTACTCCGCGCTCCGCCAGCAACTTCATATTAGTGCCATTGGCCTGCAGTGCCGCAGTATCCGAGACCCGAATACCGTAAATTCGCTCAGACACCATCACACTTTTATTACTAAAGTCGGTGATAATTTCTGGGACGTAAAGCTCTTCACTGCCTTCAAAATTTCGGCGCAATTGAATCGCATTGGCCGCTTCAAGACGCAGATCCAGCTCGCCTAATAGCGTTTTTTCATATTCACGCACCACTTCGACAGGTTTCAGGCGACGTGCTTCAGGCAAGACGGAAGACACAATGCGCGCTAAACGATTCATCAATTTCAAGTCGGCTTGGATGACAGGTTGGATATCGGGACGGATAACCTTAATCACTATCTCTCTGCCGTTAGATTTCAACGTAGCGGTATGAACTTGAGCAATAGAGGCCGAGGCAAGCGGCTTGATGTCAAAGTTATCAAACCATGTTTCAAGATCACCACCGAGCGCGGCTTCCATCTGTTGTTTCGCCAATTGGCCATCAAATGGAGCGACTTGGTCTTGCAGCAATTCTAGCTGGTCAGCAATATGATCGGGAAACAGATCGCGCCGAGTCGACATCATTTGGCCAAATTTAATCCAAACAGGTCCCAGCGCTTGCAATGCCAAACGTAATCGCTCACCAAGAGGCTTATCTTGGTGTAAAGGCTTTAACCAAAATAACGATTTGCGCACCAATCGCGGCAATTTAGTTAGCTGATGGCTCGGCAGCAATTCATCAAGACCATATTCCAACTGAATTTTGATGATCTGGTATAAACGTTTCAGTTCAGTCGGAGTCATGCTTTCTCCAGCATTCGATTGATCTTCACTTCGAGATTGGCCGCCTGACTTTTCACCTCATCTACTTGATCACAAAAGTAAGCGACTTCAAGTGGCGCAGGCGATACTCGCCATTCCTCTGTCAAAACTTGTGATAGGTGATCTTGATGACGTGACGCCTTTTTTTGTAGCCCTTGTCCTAGATTTTTGATCCCCTGAACCAACGAATGAGCAATCGCATCTCCGGTTAAACGAGATAGCCACTCCTCAATATCGGGTTTGCAGTCGGTGAGCAGCTGCGCAAATTTTTGCGCTAACTGAACATCGCCCTCTAGCACCAGCCTATCTTCTTTGATCATTTTGGTGATATTGGCTTGCTCTCTTAGCTCAGCCAAATCAGACAACTTAAACGATAAGAAACAGTCTGGCTCGTCTTCATATTCACTCAACACATCCACTTGTTGGCTCAGAACGAAAGTCAGGCGCATATCCAGTTCTCTCACTTGAACTTGGATAACTTTTCCTTTGAGGCGTGCAAGACGGCGGACCAATTCTAGGTCGTCATTTATAACCGTGTTCAGTGACAGTTCGATGACGGCAGTGGCCAATTGGATCAACGGCATGATGGTCTCCTAAAACTTGTAACCACGATGCAAAGCGACAATGCCACCAGTCAAATTGTAATAACTGGTCTGTTCAAACCCGGCCTCGTCCATCATCCCTTGCAAAGTATCTTGGTCTGGGTGCATGCGAATAGACTCTGCTAAATAGCGATAGCTGTCGGCATCATTGGCGATGAGCTGGCCCATTTTCGGCAAGAGGTGGAAGGAGTAGGTATCGTAGATTTTCGACAGTGATTTACTCACTGGTTTAGAAAACTCAAGCACCAACAAGCGGCCGCCTGGCTTCAGCACTCGGAACATAGAGCGCAGCGCTTGATCTTTGTTGGTCACATTACGTAAACAAAAGCTAATCGTAATACAATCGAAATAGTTATCAGGAAACGGCAACTCTTCAGCGTTTGCCTGCACGTAGTGCACATTGCCGACAATCCCGCGATCACGCAGCTTATCTCGGCCGACATTTAGCATCGAGTTGTTAATGTCCGCCAAAATGACATGACCTTTATCACCAACAATACGAGAAAATTTGGCAGTCAAATCGCCCGTGCCGCCCCCAAGATCTAGGATACGCTGGCCCGGCTTAACGCCGCTGCAATCAATAGTGAAACGTTTCCACAATCGGTGAACGCCACCAGACATCAGGTCATTCATGATGTCATATTTGGCGGCTACAGAATGGAAAACTTCCGCGACCTTTTGAACTTTCTCTTCTTTGACTACCGTTTCAAAGCCAAAGTGTGTGGTTTCGTTCGAGTCTGACTGTGTACTCGAATGCGCGTTATTATCTGTCATGCTACTGCTACCTTAAAATTGACTGTCTGGTGCGACAATTACCATCAGTGACCGTGCAATAGTGTACCACCATACTCAGCGCCACAGGCGAGCGAATATAAAGAAATCTGCAATTATACATTGCCGACAAACGTCATCGGGACGATTCTTCGGGCATCGACATGCTCTCTGTCAATCTAGGGGAAATCGGTTTCTTTACCTGTACGCCAAGCTCAGTAAAACTTTCCGCTTGTCGCAATACATTGCCACGCCCAGTCGCCAGCTTATTCATCGCGCCTTGGTAACTTTGATTAGCACGATCAAGCGCCCCACCCAACCCCTCCATGTCATCAACAAACAAGCGTAACTTATCGTATAACTTGCTGGCCTTATCTGCGATAAGCTGCGCGTTTTGATTTTTTCGCTCGTTGCGCCATAGATTTTCAATCGTGCGTAACGCCACCAGCAAAGTAGTCGGACTAACCAACAGAATATTTTGCTCCATGGCTTCCTTAACTAAACTCGGCTCAGCTTGGATCGCCACTTGAAATGCTGGTTCAATCGGCACAAATAACAGCACATAATCCAGACATTGGATCCCGTCCAGTCTATGGTAATCCTTTTGACTCAGGCCACGAATATGCGCTCTCAAAGCCGCTAAGTGCTGTTGTAGCGCGCGCTCTTTCGCCATATCGTCGGTCGCATTGTAGTAACGCTCGTATGCCACCAAGGTGACTTTAGAATCCACAACCACTTGCTTTTGCTGCGGAAGGTTTACAATCACATCAGGTTGATAGCGTTTACCGGCCTCGTTATGCAGACTAACTTGAGTAAGGTATTCGTGCCCTTCTCGCAATCCTGAGTCATCCAATATACTGGCGAGAATGACTTCCCCCCAATTGCCTTGCGCTTTGTTGTCGCCTTTCAATGCGTTGGTCAAGTTGACGGCTTCTTGCGCCATTTGTTCATTGAGTCTTTGTAAATTCTTCAGCTCATGAACCAGCGTATGCCGTTCTTTCGCTTCATGATTGAAGTTATCATTGACCTGTTTTTTAAATCCTTCTAACTGCACTTTCAATGGCGACAGTAAGCTATCTAAACTTTGTCTGTTTTGCTGATCAACCTTAGCACTCTTCTCATCGAACAATTGTTGGGCTAAACGTTCAAACTGTTGCGTTAACCGCTCTTCTGCACTTTCCAAAAGCTGCAACTTTTCTTGATCCGCACTGTGCTGCATGTCGTAGCGGGCTTGTTGCTCTCTGAGTTGTGCTTCCAAAGAAAACTTAGCCTCCTTCGTACTGGCCATTTCCTCATCAAGTTGCTGCTTTTGTTGTTTTACTGTGTCGAACTGGCGCAGTTTCTCCATCGCGACCATCAATTTTCCGTGAGTTTGGCGCAGTTCATATGCCCCTTGATCCCGAGCAGCATCCAATTCATGCAATTCTTCTTGCGCCGCTTGTAAAGTTTGCTGCAGCTGCTGTGTTTCACTGCGATGGAGCGCTTGCTCAGATTCCACTTGCTGCTGTAAGCGCTGCAGCGCCATCGCTTGGCGCTGCCTCATCCAACCGGCAGCGATGCTCCCAGCCGCAATTGCACTAGCCGTCGCAACCCAAAGCATATTTTGATGTTCAAAAATCCATTGCATAATCACAACTTTATGTCGTCAGTCTGTATAAATTAAATGGTATTTCCATACTGGATAAATGTCCAGTTTGAGCCTTGGTTCAACGGCTATAGACTGACAGCCCACATCAGAGGAATGACGACTATGTATCACTACGGAGAGGAAAATCATGAATGAGCGCCGAGCGCTAATATTTGCAATATCAGCCGTGTTGCTGTGGTCGACAGTAGCCACCGCCTTTAAACTTGCCTTGCAGCAGTTGACTCCGGTACAGATGCTGACTGTCGCCAGCATAGTGTCGGCCTTCGCATTAAGCGCCATTTGTTTATATCAAGGAAAATTATCTCAAGTTCCCAGTGTATTTTTAGCTAACCCTCGCTATTACCTGTGCATGGGGGTTATTAACCCCTTGGCGTACTACCTCATATTATTTAAGGCTTATGATCTCTTGCCTGCAGCGCAAGCCCAAGCCATCAATTATAGCTGGGCAATTACACTCACCTTAATGGCGGCGATGTTTTTAGGTCATCGTATTCGTAAGCAAGATTGGTTAGCCAGTGGCTTGAGCTACTTGGGAGTCTTAGTTATTGCCACGCAAGGTAATGTGCTTGGACTCAATTTTAACAGCCCGCTTGGCGTGGGTTTGGCGCTGCTATCAACTTTATTGTGGGCGAGCTATTGGATACTCAACACCAAAAACAAAGCCGACCCTATCATCAGCGTGTTACTTGGCTTTCTGGTCGCGATTCCTTGTGCAGTCAGCCTCAGCATTTATGAAGGCTCAGATTGGTCGCAAGTCACTCTACAAGGCTGGGCGGCGGCGGGCTATATTGGCCTGTTTGAAATGGGGATAACATTTGTGTTGTGGCTATCAGCACTCAAGCTGACTCAAAATACGGCGCGGATCAGCAACCTGATTTTTGTCTCTCCATTTATTTCGTTAATTTTGCTCGCCACCATCATTGGTGAAACCATTCATCGTTCCACTCTCGTAGGTTTGGTGTTAATTGTGGTGGGCTTGATCGTTCAACAACTAAAGTTTCGCTCTCATCAAGCAAACAAACAATTGTCTTAGCTGACATCTAAAAGAGCTGATAGGCCATTTCACTGCCTTGCCCACGGACCTTATCGATTTTTCCTACCAGCTCTCCCGTCACTTTCAGCGCTTTCGCCGCACCATGTTTGGCCAAATAAGCGGTTTTTTCTCGGCTATCGAGCATTGAGTCCCAATTGTGATGCACGTCACGCGCCAAATAGAGCACGCAAGCCAAACGACGCGATTCCCCGGCTCGATTGGGGTGGTTGACGTGGGCAATTGCATCAATCATGTCCGTCGGAAATTTCCAGCTTTCCGCCAATGCTGCTCCTAACTGCTGGGAGTCGATATCTAACAATTCCTTCTGTACTTCCGTTATATTCTCTCCTTGCTCAACTCGGCGCATGATCTCCACCGCTTTATCCGGCACTAGCGCGTGAATCATTAACTCACCAATGTTGTGTAATACCCCAGTGGTGAACGTTTCGTTAGGGTCTAATTTCACATTCTTCGCAATCGTGCTAGCGATCATGGACACTTCAAAGGTATTCGACCAATAATCTTTCAGGTTCAAGGTGGCCAGCTTTGGAAAAGTGGTCGAAAGAATGGATGAAGACACCAAGGTTCGAATCGCTCCCCCGCCAACGCGAATGATCGCATCATTGATGGTAGATACCCCCTTCACACCACCAAAGTGTGCAGAGTTGGCCATTCTCAGTACCCGTGCACTCAGTACTTGATCCATTGACATCTTGCGCGATAACTCTCCAAAATCAATCGTTTCTCGGTTCACCATCTCCAGCAATTCTTGCAAAACACTTTCTATACGTGGTAACTCGTTGATCCGAGAAATTAGCGCATCATGACTCATGCATCACTCCTGAACGTTATCGTTATTCGTCTCATTAATATAGGACAAGTTGACTCAGTTGAGGGAGAAATAACCAGATTTCCGTAGTAATAATCTGTCGAAATTGGAGCGGCTAGCAAACTCGATCTTTGCCTATCTTGAGCCATACTAATCTTATCAGGCGAAGACATGTAATCTTGGGTGAGCAGAAGGAGCGTGATATGAATTTTGAAACTCATGGCTACTTTGTTAATTCAGTTCGCGACGGTATTTATCTGATTCACCCACATGGCTCATGGAATGATGTAGATGGGAAAGCACTGATCGATGACATGACAGAAAAAACCCTGCAGCTACAAGGCTCGCCGTGGGGCATTCATGTCGATTTACGTGACTGGGCGCTGTGTACACCCGACGTCTGGGAGATGTTTAAAGCCTTTATCCCGTTTATGGTTGCACGTGACCTGAAGTTTCAAGCCGTTGTCACCTGCCCGGAAACCCAGATCATCCAGCAACATTTGATGGGCGATTTGTTCAAGGAGGTACCGCAAATGTATTGGCAGGTCTTCACCGATGAAGACTTAGCTTTTCAATGGTGCCAAGAGCAACTTAAACGTTGGTAACACTTCTATTTGCATGTCTAAATAAGCGAACTTTATTTTTCTACACAATTTAGCACCGCTGACCAGCGGCATACCCACTCGACCAGCACCATTGGAAGTTGTAGCCCCCTAGCCAACCGGTCACATCCAGCACTTCGCCAATAAAATACAACCCAGGCACGGATTTGCACTCCATCGTCTTCGACGAGATAGCATCGGTATCAACGCCACCTAAGGTCACTTCTGCAGTGCGGTAGCCTTCAGTGCTATTGGGTTTGATCGCCCAATTTTCTAGCTGCGTTTTGATCTCATCAAATTCTTTCGGATTGTATTGCTTCAGTGGTTTATCTTGCAGTTGCTTACGCTCGATTAACACTTCAACAAAACGCTTAGGTAGCACTTTAGCTAAAGTATTTTTTAAGCTCTGATTAGGATGCTTTTCTCGACTGCTGGTCAATAGCTCTTCTACATCCGTATCCGGCACAAGATTAATGGTGACGTTCTGGCCTGCTTTCCAATAGGAAGAGATCTGCAATACGGATGGTCCAGACAAGCCACGGTGCGTGAACAGCATTGCCTCTCGAAAAACAGTGCCATCCTCAGCATTCATTTCAACCGGGATCGCGATACCTGATAGCTCAGCGAAATCTTCTTTATCTTGCGTGTGCAATGTAAATGGTACTAGCCCAGCCGTGGTCGGCATTACCGTGAGACCAAACTGCTCAGCGATTTTATAACCAAATGGTGTTGCCCCCAGCTTAGGCATAGAGAGTCCGCCAGTCGCCACAACCAGTGACTGGCAGTGAACTTTTTCGGTACCGATGTGCACCGCAAAGCCATTGTCTAATGGCTCAATATGGTGGACGTCGGCCTGATAGCGCTGTTCAATTAAAGTGTCATCACACTCAGCCAATAGCATCTTCACGATGTCCTTGGCGGAGTCTAAACAAAATAACTGGCCATGATCTCGCTCTTCAAATTCAATTTGATGCTCTCCAACCATACCGATGAAATCCCAGTTAGTGTACTGAGAAAGAGCCGATTTGACGAAGTGAGGATTTTGACACAGGTAATGACTTGCCGAGACATCATAATTAGTAAAGTTGCACCGTCCGCCACCGGAAATTAAAATTTTCCGACCGGGCTTTTTACCGTGATCAACCACTAATACGCGACGACCGCGCTTTGCCGCTTCAGCTGCACACATTAAGCCCGCAGCACCTGCACCAACAATGACCACATCAACACTTTTACTCATGATATTCGCTCAGCAAGAACCATAAAAAAAGGATGTGCGGGTGCACATCCTTGCCAATTCGGCGCTAGTGTAACGAGAAAGATCGATGTTGACAATTTAATGCCACATCAAAGCATAAAGGCGACCACTAGAGTCAAACTCAATAACAGTGCCGATATAACAAACAACTCCCTCACCCGCGCACATTTATGCGTAAACAACTCATCATGATGGTGGTGATATTCTTTACTTTTCAAATAGTGATAGAGGCGAACTTGTTTGGACACATTACCATGTGTGGTAAAAAATCCCCCCCCATCGACTTGCTGATACAATAAAGGATGAGCTTCACGCATAATGTAAATCAAAGACCGCAATGCGCTCAGGTATCTTGCGACGTTAATGACGGTCACAAGCGTAAGCGCAAATAAAATGGTTTCTCCACTGATCATCTTTCCCTCCCTACATCGACTATCCATGCCTGACTGAAAAGATGATCGCAGCGATATTACACGCTACGCAGCAGGGGCATCCATAATAGACGATGAGCCTTCTTTAGCCATAACCGCTAGATCCTTATCAATGAAGAACAACGCTTTGCCGTCTTCACCAACCAGTTCCAGCTTATCTAAGATCCCTTTAAACAATTTCTCTTCTTCGTGTTGCTCTGATACATACCATTGAAGGAAACTGAACGTTGAGTAATCTTGTGACGTAAACGCTACGTGAGCCAGCTTGTTGATTTTCTCTGTAATCATCTGCTCATGCTCAAACGTTAAGCGAAATACGTCCCCTAAACTGGAAAACTCGTGCTGAGGAGCCTCTATGGTACCAACGATCGGCATAGCGCCAGTTTCACTCACATAAGTAAACAACCGTTGCATATGCTGCATTTCTTCTACTGAATGTTGACGAAGAAATTCAGCCGCCCCCTCAAAACCTTTGTCTTCACACCAAGCACTCATTTGTAAGTATAGATTGGATGAAAAAAATTCTAGATTAATTTGTTGATTTAGATGTTCTACCATCGCATTAGACAACATCGAAAGTCTCCTATTTCATTTACTTGACGGTAGCTTTGCCGCCGATATTGCCGCTAACGATACCATCTTGCATGATGAATGTGTAACTGAGATCACAACGACAAAATGGAATCTTCAGCAATGATAGGCTGAATACAAATGAATCATATAAAGGATTACGCTATGAGCTATCAACACATTTTAGTCGCCGTTGACCTATCAAACGACAGTGATTATTTAGTCAAAAGAGCGGTCGAGCTGGCTAAACCCCTTAATGCGGAGCTTTCTTTCATCCACATCGATGTGAGCTACGCCGAAGTCTATACAGGACTGATTGATATTAACTTGGCTGAAACCCAAAACCAGACAATGAAATCGTCCCAGCAGCACTTGCAGAAAATGGCCGATAGAGCTCAATATCCGGTCAAACACACTCTTGTGGGCAGCGGAGATTTGGGCAACGAACTCTGTGACACCATTACAGAGTTCAATATTGACCTTCTTGTTTGTGGCCACCACCAAGATTTCTGGAGCAAATTTATTTCCTCAACCAAGCAGCTGATTAACTGCTCCCCAGTCGACATGCTTGTTGTACCACTGAAAGACTGACGCATTGGCTAAACTAGGCTAAACTTGCTCATTTTTAATACTCAAGATAGAAATTATGGGCTACTTATATACGATGACGCTCGTCTGGGCGTTTTCGTTTAGTTTAATTGGCGAATATTTGGCGGGCCAAGTTGATGCTTGGTTCTCAGTATTGATACGAATCGCGCTGGCAGCGTTAGTGTTTTTGCCATTTTTGCGCTTTCGCGGCATCAGTAAAAAGTTGATATTGTCATTGATGGCGATCGGTGGCATTCAGCTTGGCTTAATGTACGGCTTCTATTACCAATCATTTTTACTACTTTCTGTACCGGAAGTACTGCTTTTCACCATCCTTACTCCGTTTTATGTCACCTTACTGTATGACTTGATGAAAGGACAATTCTCGCCTTGGTATCTTGTCACGGCTTTTGTGGCGGTGCTGGGCGCGGCGGTAATTAAATACTCAGCCATCAGTTCACACTTCTTATTGGGCTTTCTCGTCGTGCAAGGCGCGAATATTTGCTTTGCCATCGGCCAAGTAAGCTATAAGCATCTGATGGAAAAACAGCCTAACTCTCTTCCTCAGCATCATATTTTTGGCTACTTTTATCTCGGCGCTTTGTGTGTCGCTTTGATCGCCTTTACTTGGTTAGGTGATAGTAGCAAACTGCCCACCAGCATCACTCAGTGGGGGATATTGACGTATCTCGGGGTGATCGCATCTGGGCTTGGCTATTTTATTTGGAACCGAGGAGCCTGTAAGGTGAACGCTGGCGCGCTAGCGGTCATGAATAACGCTCTAGTTCCCGCCGGGCTTATCGTCAATCTCGTCATATGGAACCACGACGTAAACTTGCCAAAACTGCTGTTGGGCGGCGCACTGATCGCCTTCTCATTGTGGTTTAACGAAACTTGGGTGAAAAGAAAGGTCGCGCAAAAACGCCAAACATTGACCTAACCCTTTAGCCTATGCTCGCCTTTCAGCAATAGGGCTCAAAGGCGAGTAATATCAAAATGTAAGCACTCACCATCCTTGAAAGCCAGCAGGATCAAACTACTTAGCTACGAAACTCTCAGCTAGAACACTCAATTAAAAAGAGCGCGGCAGTATAAGCCTTCACTAAGGTGTGTCTAACGTCATTGCCGCCAAAACATACACGTCAAATCGGTTCTTCTTGGTAGCAATCGACATGCTTGGTTCACGGCCCGAAAGCCAAGGCGCATAATCAGGCCTTTTCACCACAACTCTTTTTTTGGCCAACGTAAGCGCATCAGACAACAGATCGTCGGCATCCAAATCTTCTCCAACCAAGGTTTGAAATACACGCATTTCTTTTTTCACCAGCGCTGACTTTTTCTTATTCACGGGGTGCGGATACATAGGGTCGAGATAGACGACATCTGGCTGAACGATTGAATTGGGTTGTGCTAGCGCTTGATGGCTCGACGCGCAATATAACGACATGCGCTCACTCACCCAAGCCCCAATCTCAGCATCAACCTTTGCTCGCTCCAAGCCGTCGAACAACAACGCCGCCACTACTGGGTGACGCTCAACCATTTGTACCTGACAACCTAAAGACGCAAACACAAACGAATCACGCCCCAGCCCAGCAGTGCCATCTAAAATGATCGGCGCCGCGCCTTTATTTAAGCCAACGGCTTTTGCGATCGATTGACCTTTACCACCACCAAACTTGCGCCTGTGGGCAACCGCCCCAGCGACAAAATCAACGACGATCGCACCCAATTTAGGCTCATCGAGTTTTTTTAACGCAAGCTTTTCGCCATTGTCTACAAGAGCAAATTGAGCGGCATCATCCTGTTGGAGGCCGAATCTGTCGGCTAATTCGCTTAAGTAGTTGGGTCTAGTGTCGCTTTCAGATATCAGCTTGATCAGCAAAGCCATCTCCGCTTGTAATTTTTATTGAGAACAGTGCAGTGTACAAAATAATAAGCTAGCACACTAACGAGAAATGCTAGACTAGCCGGACCAATAAGACCAATGGCTCTATGCATTCGCCCATCGAGGTTGTTATATGACTGAAACGAATACCAAGATAGATGACTTGGACAAAGCTATTTTAAAAACGCTAATGGACGACGCGCGCACACCTTACGCGGAGATGGCCAAACGCTTTCAAGTCAGCCCGGCAACCATTCATGTACGTATTGAAAAAATGAAAGCGGCTGAGGTTATTCTAAAAACGGAAGTCGTGGTCGATACGAAAAAGCTCGGATATGACGTATGTTGTTTTATTGGTATTAATTTAAACGCAGCGCGCGATTACCATTCTGCGCTGGAAAAACTCAATGCACTAGAAGAAGTTGTTGAGGCGTACTATACCACTGGAGCCTACAACGTATTTGTAAAACTCATGTGTCGTTCGATTGAGGAGCTACAGGTGGTCTTACTTAACAAACTCCAAGCCATTGATGAAGTCCGTTCAACAGAGACCTTGATCTCTTTACAGAACCCTATCAGCCGGAACGTAAACCCTTAATTTACATTCACCAGCCGGCACAAAGGTGGTTCAAGGAATAAACTTGGCGTGAAACTAACGGCTTAAATATTTTTGCAGAGCTTCAGCTGAAATCCCCTGATCGGCCAATTGTTTGGCTAACTCTTCAACTTGCTCACCTTTTCGAGATTCGATCACTTGTTGGAACTGAAAAACGATATCTCTGAGTAGGTGCAGCGGAACATTTTTGGCCGCGCTTTGAATGCGCTCACCACTTTGATTACCCAGCTCATTTAACAATTTACCATACATCACTTTATCAGGTGAATCGGTCAATTGCTCAAGAACGCGGGCCATTTTATAAGTAGTCATCGACATGTGTATAAGGTTTCCAATGAATAGATCTAGAATAGAAATTTGCGCCGTTTAACTAAAAAACACACCTCCATAAAGCGCTTAGATACCCAAGACGACGTTATACTTTGGTGTGTTTTCTAGCTCTGAACTAAATATACATCACGCTCTGACGGGATGCCAGTTTCGATAGACATTTGAAAATAAAATGACCAACGCGGGCGCAATAATAAGCATTTGTAGCGCAACCAATAATTGCGGTGCGAGTTGAATCGATTGAATCACATTGAGCACCACGCCAGAGCCACTCATTTGGAATAGCCCTAAAATTGCTGCCGCCGTACCCGCCTTATCACCAAATGGCGCCAAGGCTTGTCCTGCTGCGGAGCCAAGGATTAATGAGCAGCCAACTGAAGAAATAAACACAGGTAGCATAAAAGCGACTGGAAGTGCCGTAGACGTAAATAACGCCATCACAATTGCCGCCAAAACGAGTAAAGTCGTACCAATAATAATAGTCTTATGAACACCTATCCTGTCCATAATTTTTGGAGCCACAATACAAGAGACAATGTTAATAATGGCATTGGCACTAAACCACCATGTGAATTGAACCATCGACAGGCCATATTGTTGCATCAGTATACCCGGCGCTGAGGTGACATACGCTAAAATTGCCGCCATGGCCAACATACACAAACTGGCATGAAATAAAAACGAAGGTGTTTTTACTACCGCCCAGTAACGCTCGATATGAAAAACGGATTGAGTACTTTGAGATTGGTTACTTTCACGCATAGTGAACAGCATCAATATGAAAATAATCACCGCGAAACTTGCCATAAAGCTAAAGTTACTACGCCAGCCGAAGTGCCAAGTAATCCAACTGCCCAAGATCGGGGCCAATGCAGGAATGAAACAAATAGCCCCATTGAGGTAGCTGATCATTTTTCCGCTTCGCTCAGGACCAAATAAGTCCCTTACCGTCGCAAACGCCGCGACCGAGGTCGCGCAAGCACCGAGCCCTTGTAACAGGCGCGCAGCCAGCAACCAGTTAATATCGTGCGCAACTGACGCAAGCGCCGCGCTCAGGCCGTATATGGACACGCCCACGAGAGCAATTGCTTTGCGTCCAAACTTATCCGCGAGTGGACCGGCAAACAATTGACCAACGCCCATAGAGAATAAGAACCAAGTGATGGTGTCTTGAGTCATCGCAGTCGTCACTGACAAATCTTGAGCCATTTTCGGTAGTGCGGGAAGATAAATATCAATAGCGAGTGGGCTAAATAGCACCAACAGAATCAATATTGATACTTGGGTCTTATTGGCCGATTGAGAAGGTAACGACAAAGCAATGTTCTCCTGAACGTTAGTTTGATCACATTCTAACTGATTCATGATATGCCTAATAGTGACATATAATCATTAGTGATATTCCCATTAGGAAATTCACAGTGAATATACAGAAACTATCTCGAATTGACCTCAAACTGCTCGTTTGTCTGAACGTATTACTGGATGAGCTCAGTGTCTCTCGAGCCGCACATCGACTGTGCCTCAGCCAATCTGCCGTCAGTAAGTCACTCGCGAAACTCCGCAAGCAGTTTGACGACCCGTTATTTCTACGCAGCTCCCACGGACTCAAACCTACTCCGAAAAGCCTTTTTCTCAAACCTAAACTAGAAGCACTCGTTGGCCAGTTAGAGGCGATTGCTGAGCCCGAGATATTTTGTCCGAACACCAGCGAACACCGCTTTGATATTGCGACTGTAGAGAGTGTTTATCCACTTATTTTCCCTCACTTCCTACCTGCAGTATTTAAACATGGCCCGAAATTATCTGTTTCAACACATCCTTGGACAGAGCAGACCTTTAAGCGCCTACAAATGGGCGAACTGGACCTTGGGATTACAGGCAAAGACATTGATATCAATGACGCTAAGCTAACCTTGTTACCTCCCGATGATATTGTTGAGCTAGAGATCTATCGCGATAAAAATTTATGTGCCGTCAAACGGGACCACCCTATTTTAAGCCTCAACCGTTGGGACTTAGACACCTATTTGTCCCTCCGTCATGTGCAAGTCCGTTATGAAGGAAACGACCGCTGGCTACTGGACTACCGTTTAGCCGACATAGGTCAACAAAGAGACATCGCGATCACTGTCCCTGACTTCAATAGTGCAGCTAGTCTGTGTTCCTATACCGACTTTGCCTTCACAGCGCCCAGCCATTTCATCCACTTAGCGGCAAAACAAATGGACCTCACAATTCTTCCCCTTCCTTTCGACCTCCCCCCCATGGCTTACACCGTATTTTGGCACCGCGATCGAGCCAACGATCCAGCGCTCACTTGGCTTCGAGATGTGATCTGCGACAAAACGTTGCACTTTGGCACAATTGCACCGCAAGGTGAAAAGGAGTAGTTTTAGGGGCCTAATTTGCACACTCTTTTATGCTCAGCCACAATTCACGGCTTGAACAACAAGGACTTTTAATATGCTTGATTCTTTTTCCGCCAAAGTCGATGCGATCCGCACTTGGCTTGCCGACAATAATTACGACGCCTTCATCGTGCCACATGAAGATGAGTATTTGGGTGAGTACATTCCAGCACACAATGAGAGACTGCATTGGCTGACAGGTTTCACCGGTTCTGCGGGTGCCGCTGTGATCACCCACGACCGCGCAGCCATGTTTGTCGACGGGCGCTATACCGTGCAGGTGAAAAAGCAAGTAGATGGTGAGTTATATGAGTATTGCCACTTAGTTGAACAGCCGCCACTGGACTGGATTCGTCAAAGTTTAGCCAAAGACGCTATCATTGCATGCGATCCACGTATGCATACCGCGAATTGGTATCAAGGAGCGCTAACAAAACTTGCACAGCAACAACAGTTAGTCACGGTGGCTGAGAACCCGATTGACCTTTACTGGGCCGACCGACCAACCCCAGCTCTCACCGATATGCGATTAATGTCAATCGATAAAGTCGGAGTGTCATGCCAAGAAAAACGCCAACGCATCGGAAGCGTGGTTGCTGATTCAGGTGCAGATTGCGCCGTAATTACAGCCCTAGACTCAGTATGCTGGCTATTGAACATTCGTGGTATGGATGTGTCTCGGCTACCAGTGTTATTGTCGCACGCTATTTTGCATAACAATGGCGACGTGCAGTTTTTCATTGAATCTTCTCGCGTTAATGATGCGTTTGCTGGACACGCTGGCGCCGGCGTATCAGTTTATTCTCCTGAAGAATATGGATCCGTTTTGCAGACATTGAAAGGTAAACAAGTCAGTATCGATCCTAGCACCAGCAATGCTTGGCTAAGTATGACGCTTGAACAAGCCGACGCGAAAATCATCGCAACCCAAGATCCATGCGCACTCGTGAAAGCTGCCAAGAATTCAGTTGAGATCGAAGGAATGAAAGCTAGTCATATTCGAGATGGTGTCGCAATGGCCAAATTCTTATCTTGGCTCGACAGTGAAGTTTCCGCGGGCAAACTTCATGATGAAGCTACTTTATCGGACAAAGTGCAAGCGTTCCGCTTTGAAGACCCTAATTTGGTCGATTTAAGCTTCGATACCATTTCAGCGGCTGGCAGCAATGCCGCCATGTGCCATTACAATCATAATAACCAGCCAGAATCTACCTACTTAGAAATGAACTCACTCTACCTATTAGATTCAGGTGGGCAATACTTAGATGGCACAACAGATATCACACGCACCATAGCAATTGGTCATCCGTCTTCAGATATGATCAACCAGTTTACCTTGGCATTAAAGGGGCATATTGGAGTTACGACGGCTCGCTTCCCGAAAGGGACTTGTGGTCACCAAATCGATACCCTTGCCCGACAGCACTTATGGGCACAAGGGTACGACTACGATCATGGAACTGGACACGGTGTAGGTCATTTTCTCAGCGTACATGAAGGGCCACAGAGCATTTCTAAGCGTTACGTAAATGTTCCGCTGTTACCTGGAATGGTGCTGTCAAATGAACCTGGATATTACCGTGCTGACGCCTTCGGTATTCGTATTGAAAACCTAGAGCTAGTCGTGGAGAAAGAAACCAACGGTGATTTCCCAGTCCTCACATTTGAGCCTTTGACGCGTTGTCCGATTGACCAGCGAAATATTAATACTGAGTTGCTTTCAGATGCAGAGATAGCATGGCTCAATCGTTATCATCAACAAGTTTGGAGTGACATTAGCCCACTAGTATCCGGCGACGTTAAAGCTTGGTTAGAACAGGCAACAGCGACGCTTACAAGGTAATACAAGTGGGTTAGATTAAGGATGATCAAAGTGGAAACGCACTAAACGCACTAAACTGTACAGCTCCTAAGTACAAACTGAAAAAGCGGCGCACCATCAGCGCCGCTTTTAAATCTAAGTACCTAAATCTAAGTGCCTAAACCTAAACATCGATGTTTCACGTGAAACAATTCACCCAGAATAACTCGAATGCCAATCTTGCCAGACCGGAGCAAATCCATTTTTCCTGATCATAGCTTCAATCTCTTGGGTTGAACGCTCGTCAGAAATCTCAAACTGCTCCAGCTCTTCACTAGCAGATGCATACCCGCCCGGCTGGGTTTTAGATGCAGCCGACATACTAGTAATACCGAGTGGCAATATGTTATCTCGGAAAATTGGTGCCTCACGAGTTGATAAAGAGAGTTCGACATCGTGACTGAACAACCGATAGGCGCAGATTAACTGCACCAACTGACGATCAGACATCTCTGATTTCGGCTTCAGGCTTCCTTCACACGGACGCAAGCGAGGAAACGAAATGGAGTATCTTGTTTGCCAGTAGGTACGCTGAAGGTAATCTAGATGCTCGGCAACATACAAGCTGTCAGTCCGCCAATCCTCAAGACCAATCAATGCCCCTATACCTATTTTGTCTATGCCCGCCTTCGCTAATCTATCTGCGGTATCTAAGCGATAATAGAAGTCTTGCTTCTTTCCACGTAGGTGATGCTTGGCATAGGTCGATGGGTGATATGTTTCCTGATAAACCATCACGGCATCGAGTCCAAGCGCCTTCAACTCTTCGTAGTCAGTCTGATCGAGAGGCTGCACTTCCATTGCTACATAGCTAAACTCGTTTTTAATCACAGGTAGCGCACGAGAAAAATACTCCATACCGACTTTAGTTTCGTGCTCACCCGTTACCAGTAGCACACTATCAAACTTCATCTTTTTGATCGCATGCGCCTCAGCAGAGATTTCAGTCTCATTCAACGTCTTGCGTTTGATTCGGTTCTCCATCGAAAATCCACAATACGTGCAGGCATTTGAGCAAAGATTTGAAAGATAAAGTGGTATGTACATAGACACGGTATGACCAAATCTCTGTCGCGTTAACGCTGCTGACCTTTGTGCCATGCGCTCTAAGTAAGGTTCTGCCGCGGGTGAAATCAGCGCCTTAAAATCCTCTAAAGTCAATGAGGTTTTACTTAACGCAATTTCAACATCGTGAGACGTCTTGCCATAAATAGACAAATAAGTATCGTCCCAATTGAGCTGATTAAATCTATTTACGAAGCTCATTATATGCCCTATTTATCCAGGAATGCTGTTAACGGGCTAGATGCACTAGCAAGAGAAACTTGCCCCGCCAAACCAGCTTCATAGGCCATGCGGCCAGCTTCAACCGCATACTTGAATGCCAATGCCATTTTTGTCGGGTCGCTGGCAGCAGCAATCGCTGTGTTGACTAATACCGCATCGGCACCCATTTCCATCGCCTGAGCGGCATGGGACGGCGCCCCGATTCCAGCATCCACGATAACTGGGACGTTTGCCTGTTCAATAATAATTTTAAGAAACTCGCGCGATGCCAATCCCTTGTTACTACCGATTGGTGAGCCAAGAGGCATAACAGCTGCGCAGCCAACCTCCTCCAATCTTTTGGCCAATACAGGGTCGGCGTGACAGTATGGCAAAACGGTGAATCCTTCCTTAGCCAGTTGTTCCGCAGCGAGCAAGGTTTCGATGGGGTCAGGCATCAGATATCTTGGGTCAGGATGAATCTCAAGTTTAACCCAATTCGTTCCGAGCGCCTCCCGTGTTAAATGCGCAGCATAGATTGCATCTTGAGCGTTTTTCGCCCCAGAAGTATTTGGGAGTAACTTAATTGAATTCTCGACTAAAGGAGACAGAATGTCATCACTATGTTGAGCTTCGAGATCAACCCTTTTCAGGGCCATTGTGGCCATTTGAGAACCAGAAGCAGTAATGGCGGCTGACATAACCTCACTATTGCTAAACTTTCCCGTGCCTGTAAATAAACGCGACGAAAATTGAAAATCATTAATACATAACATGTTCACCCACCTGCAATCGCTTGAAACAACGAAATTACATCGCCTTGAGAAACGACTTTATCATCCCATTCTGTTGCAGGGACAATCTGGCCGTTGACTGCGCAAACCACACCCAGTTTAGGTAGGTTAAACGCTGTGATAACATCCTTGATACTGGAATTTGGCTGCGCCTCTCTTGCAATACCATTGATAGCGAAACTAATTGGATTCATACTCTGCCCTCTCCATAAGGCCGTTTTCGTCTCCGCACACTGGGCAAGTAATTACCTTGGGAATGTTGAGTTTTTGCCAGTCAAACATCTGCCCATCGAACAGATGTAACGTGCTTACCGAAACCCTCGCTTCGCCTAACACTAGCTTTTGCAACGCCGCGACTGCCTGTAAGTTTCCCATGACCCCCACCACCGGACCGACCACCCCAAGCTCACTACATTTAGTTTTGACGGGAATATCATCAAATGGGTATAAGCACCGGTAACAGCCAGCAGATTCATCATCGCAGTAGCTAAACATTGCAAATTGCCCCTGCCAACCAATCGAGGCTCCGCTAATCAGCGTGGTGCGTTGTTCATAACAAACAAGGTTAGTTAGCTGACGAGAAGGAAAGTTATCCGTGCAATCCAGTACTATATCTGCGAGCATCACTTCCATTTCAAGCTGAGACTTTTCCATACGACGTCGCACTGTTCTAACTCGGACGTCAGGATTTAGCAGGGTTATCTGCTTCGCGAGCGCGGTAGTTTTAAGCTCCTCGAGATCACTACGACGAAATGCGACTTGCCGGTGTAAATTTGAGGATTCTAGCGTGTCATCATCGCAAAGTACCATTTGCCCAACGCCAGCCGCGGCGAGATATAGAGCAGCTGCGCAACCAAGACCTCCACAGCCTATGATTAGCACCTTACTATTAAGTAACGTCTGCTGACCGTGTTCACCGAACTCCTCTAGCGCAACTTGTCTTTGATATCGTAAAAACTGCTGATCAGAGAGCAATGTGGTCCTCCTTGTCGCATTTAATATCGCGACCGCGCTGAGACTCAAGGGCTCTGTTAAAAGATTGGACAGTGCCTTGCAAATCGCTACATTCCGAAAGCGCGCCAATCACCGCGACACTATCCACCCCAGTCGCCCACACTGACGAAACATTGGCTAGATTAATCCCACCAATTGATACTGTTGCTATATTTGAATTGGAGTACTCAGCCACTAAATGATTAAATGCCCTCAATTTGGCGATCCCTTGAGGACGAGCTAACACCTGTTTGGTTTGGGTAAAAAATATTGGACCGACCGCGATGTAACTAGGGTTAAAATCCAGCGCCGAAAGTAATTCAAAATAACTGTGTGTAGAAACGCCAAGCGCAAGGCCGGACTCTAGAATCTGTTCAAGATTTGAATCAATAAGATCCTCCTGCCCCAGGTGAACTCCGAAAGCGGAATACTTAATCGCAAGTTTCCAATAATCATTAATGAATAGCTGAGCATTAAACCGCTTACCGAGTCCTATAGCATCCTCAACTTGTCGCTCGACTAGCTCAACTGGCAAATTTTTGATTCGGAATTGGATCGTTGTTACGCCTAACTGAAGTAAACGTTGTAGCTGTTCTATACTGTCAACAATGGGGTAAAGGGTTAGCCTATTCTTATCTACTCGAGGAAAGCTGTTATAGATATTCATAGATTCACGTAGAATTTTAGTATCACTCGCCGTAACCAATGGAAAATCCTTGGTAGACTTTGGCCATGTTTCACGTGAAACATAGCACAGCGCATTCGATAAAATGAGCGCATCATCTATTGAAAATTCAACCGATAACAACGACAGCAACCAGCAAAAATGCTGCTTCGGTTGAATAATTGTAAGTGAACATGCAGAAGCTTCAGTTCTTGTAGAGTGCTTGACTACCCCCTCACTCATCCATACGTCATAAGTAGATAATCCCATTTCGTCGCCAACGCCAATATAGACTTGCTGAGACGTAGAGGTCACGTGCTTCTGCGCTTCGCTAAAAGAGGGCGACGAAAATGAAGGATAAGATATTAAATAGTCAACTTGACTTAGACCTGTGCCACAACCAACGATATCTGAGGTCAATCGGAGAGTGCGCTGAGATTGACCTCCACAACGAAGAACAAAGCATTCAGTTGGGCTGATGCCCAACTGAATGTCTGCTACGCAAAAGCCTTGCGCACCAACAGACAATAAACATCGTTGCAGCTCACCAGTCCATTCTTTGTAATTAGATGGGACTAGGATTTCCACTGCCTAGTCCTCGATATCTGCTGTGTTAGCCTTAACGTCAGCGGCTGGATGGTACAGCTCCGAACCTGACGCCAAAAATTCTTGTGACTTTTGTTTCATCCCTTCAAGAGGGTCGTCAATCATCTTAATAGACAGAGCTTCATCAATAAGCTTTGTGCCATTAGTCTTGGCGTACTCACGCACTTCTTGGGAAATTTTCATGGAACAGAATTTCGGTCCGCACATCGAACAAAAGTGTGCGACCTTTCCAGACTCCTGTGGAAGAGTCTCATCATGAAAAGCTTGCGCAGTGTCTGGGTCGAGAGACAAGTTAAATTGATCCTGCCAACGAAACTCAAAGCGTGCTTTGGATAGAGCATTGTCTCGGATTTGAGCACCCGGATGACCTTTAGCTAAATCTGCTGCGTGAGCGGCTAACTTATAGGTTATTAAACCCGTTTTTACGTCATCTTTATTAGGTAGGCCAAGGTGTTCTTTCGGCGTCACGTAGCAAAGCATCGCACAGCCATACCAACCGATCATGGCGGCACCGATACCAGAAGTAATATGATCATAACCCGGCGCGATATCTGTGGTTAGTGGCCCTAGAGTATAGAAAGGTGCTTCATGGCAATGTTCAAGTTGCAAATCCATATTCTCTTTGATCATATGCATAGGAACGTGACCTGGGCCCTCAATGATGACTTGAACATCATATTCCCAAGCAATTTTGGTTAATTTACCTAGCGTCATCAGTTCGGCAAATTGCGCTTCATCGTTAGCATCGGCAATTGATCCCGGACGAAGTCCATCGCCAAGAGATAAGGCTACGTCATACTTGGCACAAATTTCACAGATTTCGCGGAAGTTCGTATAAAGAAAACTTTCTTGATGATGTGCCAAACACCACTTCGCTATAATAGAACCGCCTCTAGAAACAATACCTGTCACACGTTTTGCAGTCATAGGTACGTAGCGCAGTAACAACCCAGCATGAATGGTAAAGTAATCAACACCTTGCTCAGCTTGCTCAATGAGCGTGTCGCGCATCACATCCCAATTTAAATTCTCTGCAACGCCGTTGACCTTCTCCAAGGCTTGATACATTGGTACCGTACCGATCGGCACAGGACTGTTACGGAGAATCCACTCGCGGGTTTCGTGAATGTTGCGCCCCGTCGATAGATCCATGACCGTATCACCACCCCAGCGTGTGGCCCACACCAATTTCTCTACTTCTTCTTCTATCGACGAGCTAACCGATGAGTTACCAATATTAGCGTTCACTTTCACCAAAAAATTGCGGCCAATAATCATAGGCTCTGATTCAGGGTGATTGATATTGGATGGTATAATCGCGCGACCTTCCGCGACTTCCTGACGTACGAACTCAGGAGTGATTTCTTTAGGTAGATTGGCACCAAAACCAACACCTGGGTGCTGAATATTCAACTGTTCATCCGAATACTTCTTGCGACCCATATTCTCTCGAATCGCAATGTACTCCATTTCAGGCGTGATAATACCTTGGCGAGCATAGTGCAATTGAGTAACACACTGGCCGTTTTTAGCTTGTCGCACTCTAGGTAGGTTACCGTAGCGAAGGTCATCTAACGTTTCGTCATCTAAGCGTTCACGAGTATAGGTAGAGCTCACGCTGCTGAGAACGTGCGTGTCACTTCGAGAGTCAATCCACTGCTCACGAACCTTAGGTAGCCCTTGATATAGGTCGACGTGATGCTGAGGATCAGTATAGACGCCAGAAGTATCGTAAACGCGAATAGGCTCGTTAGGTTCAAAGATTGGATTATCTTTACCGCCACCGATCAAGCTGTCCGCGAGGCTAATCTCCCGCATTGGCACTTGGATATCTTGGCGACTTCCTTCGACATAGACTTTTTGAGAGTTAGGGTACGATTCTACAGACAAAGAGTCGATGAACTGCTTTGCTTCTAATCTGGATTGTTTACGGCTCGACATAGCATTTCCTTGTTGATTTTATAACAAAAATGCTTGACGGATGGATGCTACAAGAAGAAACCCTTATTAGAAAAATAAGGTATATGGTGACAGGAAACCAATAATAAATTGGTTGAATCTTCTCTTGTTTCCTTCGCAGGTATTAGCCTGATCAGGTTCAACGGATCCCGGGTTAACGGTCTCAGCCATGTGGCACTCCGACAAGTGAAGTTATTATATGAAATTAATCCAGATTAACCAGCTTATTCATTATTTTTGTGACAATTTCTATGAGCGAGTAAGCAATTGAAAACCAACCCAAGTAGCTGAGATGCTTAATACAACGTTCAACATAACGTTTAGGCCCATTTTCATAAAGGCCCCCTGTTGAATCATGGTGACATTGTCCATTGAAAAGGTAGAGAAGGTAGTTAATGCGCCAAGAAAACCTAGACCGATAATTTGTCTCCAAGGTTCAGTCGCTAACAACTCCGTCTCAAACGCTGCAACCAACAGGCCCATGATAAAAGATCCGACTACATTGACCGTCAATGTGCCATAAGGAAAGCCGCGCCCAAATAACATGGCGCACAACTCAGCCACTAAATACCTTGAACAAGCACCAAAAGCTCCGCCGAGTCCAATACTGGCTAATACATAAAACTGATTCATACTTCATCCCCTAAATAATTAATCGTATTCTATCGGATAGGGTTCACAATGTGACCACTCAAACTAAGATTGAGTGATATCGAATAGAAAATGGGTAGGTATAATTTTGATTTTAAACGCAAAAAACCCCAGTCTTTCGACTGGGGTTTCTAATAAGTGGCGGAGTGGACGGGACTCGAACCCGCGACCCCCGGCGTGACAGGCCGGTATTCTAACCAACTGAACTACCACTCCGCAGCGGTATTTTTACCCTAAATAAAGTCTTATGGTTAGATTGCTTTATTCAGGTTTGTCTTGGGTCTGTAACCTAAGACGGTATTAAAGCCTGGCGATGTCCTACTCTCACATGGGGAAACCCCACACTACCATCGGCGCTATTGCGTTTCACTTCTGAGTTCGGCATGGAATCAGGTGGGTCCACAATGCTATGGTCGCCAAGCAAATGCTTAAATTCGGAAAGCTGGCTTTAAAAGTTCGTCACACATTCAATTCGTTCTTGGCTTTGAGTCCACAAAACCCCTTAGGTGTTGTATGG